>JADKJU010000002.1:645749-968623 GCA_016720855.1 Betaproteobacteria bacterium
CGACCATGATCACCGGCGCGAAGTCCTTCACCGGGTCGAAGGGCAGCGTCGGGAAGACGCTGGGCGCGATGGCGAGCGAGCCGATGTCCCCGAGGAGCAGCGTGTAGCCGTCGGCCGGCGACTTGGCCACGAAGTCGGCACCGATGTTGCCCGTGGCGCCGGGCTTGTTCTCGATGATCACGGTCTGGCCGAAGGCTTCCGTCAACTTCGGCCCCAGCGAGCGAGCCAGGATGTCGGAGGTGCCGCCCGGCGGGTAGGGGATGATGATCTTGATCGTCCTGGCGGGCCAGGCCTGCGCGAGTGCGGCGCTTGCGAAGACAAGCGTGGAGGCGAATGCGGCCAGTGTGCGGAAGATGTTCATGGGGCTCCTGCGTCGGATGTCGTTGTTGTCGGCTGCGGCGTCAGACGGGTGTGAGAGCGCGCCCGTCCGTGAAGAAACTCTCGAGGTTGTCCAGCACCAGCTGGCCCATCGCGGCACGCGTGTCCGTCGTGGCGCTGGCGATGTGCGGGGTGAGGACGACGTTGTCCAGCGTGAAGAAGGCCTCGGGCACGCGCGGCTCGTCGGCGAACACATCGAGCGCCGCACCGGCGATGCGCCTTTCCGAGAGGGCCGCCAGTAGCGCGGGCTCGTCCACGACGGACCCGCGCGCGATGTTCACGAGGAAGCCCTCTTGCCCGAGCGCCTCGATGACGGCCGCCGAAACGAGCCCGCGAGTCGCCTCGCCGCCGGAGGTGGCGACCATGAGGAAGTCGCACCAGCGGGCCAGGTCCGCGAGCGAATGCTCGAAGGCGTAAGGGGAATCCGGAATTTGCCGCCGGTTGTGGTAGCGGATTTCCATGTCGAAGCCTTCGGCGCGCGCGGCGATGGCGAGGCCGATGCGGCCCAGGCCCACGATGCCCAGGCGCTTGCCGCTCGCCTTGGTCGCGAGCGGCATCGGGCCCCCGGGCCAGCGGCCGGCGCGCACGTAGCGATCGCCGGCCGAGATTCCGCGGGCGACGTCGATCAGGAGCGCGATGGCGAGGTCGGCGACGCAGTCCGTGAGTACGTCCGGGGTGTTGGAGACGGTCACGCCCTTCGCCTTCGCGTGGGCCACATCGACGTTGTCGTAGCCGACGCCGAAATGCGAGATCAGCCGCAGCCCGGGCAGCGCGTCGATAAGCGCCGCATTCACGCCGTTGCGGCCCGAAGAGGCCACGGCCTGGATCGAGGCGCCGTTCTCGGCAAGGAAGCGTGCGGCATCCGGGGCGTTGCCCAGGTTGAGGTGCACGCAGCTCGCGGCGAGCCCCTTCTCCACGAGGGGCAGGAGGGGGCCCAGTTGCAGGACGGTCGGTTTCATGGTGGTTCGATCCTAGTGGATCTCGGGGTCGGGCGTCGGCGCGCCATCCTCGAGGAAATCGAAGTCGCAGCCCTGGTCGGCCTGCGTCACGTGCTTCAGGTACAGCGTGCCGAAGCCGCGGGTGTAGTGCGGTGCCGGTGGCTTCCACGCGGCGCGGCGGCGCGCGAGTTCCGCCTCGTCCACCAGCAGGTCGAGGCGCCGCCCGGAGACGTCGAGCGAGATCCGGTCGCCGTCCTTGACCAGCGCCAGCGGGCCGCCCACGTGCGACTCCGGCGCCACGTGCAGCACGCACGCGCCGTAGCTCGTGCCGCTCATCCTCGCATCCGAGATGCGAACCATGTCGCGCACCCCTTCCTTGAGCAGTTTTTGCGGAATCGGCAACTGCCCCCATTCGGGCATGCCCGGCGCGCCCTGCGGTCCGGCGCCCTGCAGGACGATCACCGAGTCGGCCGTCACGGCAAGCGCCGGATCGTCGATGCGCGCGGCCAGGTCCTCGTAGCTTGCGAACACGACTGCGGTGCCGGTGTGCCTGTGCAGGCGCGCCTCCATGGCCGGGGGCTTGATCACCGCGCCACGGGGTGCGAGGTTGCCGGTGAGGACGGCCAGGCCGTCGCGCTCGACCAGCGGATTGTCTCTCGTCCGGATCACGTCGTCGTTGTGCACGGTCGCGCCGGCGAGGTTCTCGCCCAGCGTGAGGCCGTTCACGGTTCGTGCTTCGGGGTGGAGCAGGTCGCCCAGGCGCGAAAGCAGGCCGCGCAGCCCTCCCGCATAGAAGAAATCCTCCATCAGGTACTTGCCGGACGGCCGGATGTTCGCGAGCACCGGGGTCCTGCGCGCCAGCGCGTCGAAGCGCGCGAGGTCCAGCGCCACGCCCGCCCGGCGCGCGACCGCGATGAGGTGCACGATCGCGTTGGTGGAGCCGCCGAGGGCGAGCACGGCGGTGACTGCGTTGTCGATGGCGCGCGCGTCCACGACGTCGCGGATCTTCAGGTCCTCCCACACCATGTCCACGATGCGCTTGCCGGTGAGCGTGGCCATCTGCGCATGGCGCGAGTCGGGCGCGGGGATGGAGGCCGCGCCCGGGAGGGTGAGCCCCATCGCTTCCGAGGCGCTCGTCATCGTGGAGGCCGTGCCCATCGTCATGCAGTGACCCGGCGAGCGCGCGATCCCGTTCTCCACTTCCTGCCAGTCCTGCTCGGTGATGTTGCCGGCGCGCAGCTCCGCCCAGTACTTCCAGGTGTCGCTGCCGCTGCCGAGGAAGCCGCCGCGGAAGTCGCCGCGCAGCATCGGGCCGGCGGGCACGAAGATCGACGGCAGGTTCATGGAGAGGGCGCCCATGACGAGCGCCGGGGTCGTCTTGTCGCAGCCGCCCATGAGCACGCAGCCATCGACGGGGTAGGAGCGCAGCATCTCCTCGGTCTCCATCGCGAGGAGGTTGCGGTAGAGCATCGTGGTGGGCTTCTGGAACGGCTCGGAAAGCGTGAGGGCGGGCATCTCCACGGGGAAGCCGCCCGCCTGCCAGACGCCGCGCTTCACTTCCTCGGCGCGCTGGCGCAGGTGCGTGTGGCAGGGGTTGATGTCGCTCCAGGTATTGACGATGGCGATGACGGGCTTGCCCGCGTAGTCCGAGCGGGTGAAGCCCATCTGCGCCGTGCGCGAGCGGTGCCCGAACGAGCGCAGGTCGTGTACCCCGTACCAGCGGTGGCTGCGCAGCTCCTGCGGCTTCTTGCGGCGTTCAGTCACTTTGCATGGTCCCGCCCGCGTCCACGACGCCCTGCCAGCGCGCGAGCTCCCTGTCCAGGGAGGCCGCGAAATCGGCGCCCGGGAGGGCAAGGCCGCAGGCGGCGGCGAAAGCGAAATCAACAAGTCGTTTCAAGGCTGGTCGTCCTCGGTCGGGGAAGATCGGCGGAGTGCGGATCGGGCTGCGGGCTGTTTCGCCGCCATCATAACGCGGCGCGTGCGGCCTCCCTATCGGCTGCTGCGCAGCCTTGCCAGGAACCGGTAGGCCGGTTCCGTCAGGAGCATCACGATCACGAATCGCGCCACGTGCGCCGCCGTGACGAAGGCCACGCCGACGCGAAGCACCTTGGCCGTGATCGCCATCTCCGCAATGCCTCCCGGGGAACACGCGAGCAGGATCGTGGCGGGCAGCACGCCCATCGACCACGCCAGGCCGAAGGCGAGGAGCGTGCAAAGCGCGAGCATGAGGACCACGGAGGCGAGCACGGCCGTCATGAAGCGCGGCGCCTTGCGCAAAAAGCTTTGCTGGAAGCGCGCGCCGAGGTTGCACGCGAGGAGCAATTGCGCGGCGTTCGTCATCCACGACGGGATCGAGGAAAACACGAGGCCGGCTGCCGTGAGCGCGATGACGAAAAGGAGCGGGCCCATCATGAACGGGTTGGGTAGCCGGGTGCGGCGCCACGCGAACGCCGCGGCGAGGGCGAGCGCGGCGAGCATCGCGAGCTTCGCCGGGTCGAACGCCACCGAGACGGGGCGGTAGTCGTCCGTGCCCGCCTGGCCCAGCAGCGTGATGGCCACGGGCACGGAAGTCACCACCACCAGCAGCCGCAGCGAATGGGCGAGCGCCACGCGATCGACCAGGGCGCCGTGCCGTTCGGAGAGGTTCACCATTTCCGCCGCGCCCCCGATGGCGCTGGAGAAGAACGCCGTGGCGGGATCCACGCGGGCGAATCGCTCGAGGAAGAAGCTCGCGAAGACACCGATCAGGAAGACGCCGGAGCCGGCGGCGAGGAGCGCCAGCCCGTGCGCCAGCACCTCGTGCGCGACGGTCGGCGTGAAGTACAGGCCCAGGGCGACCCCGATCACGAGCTGCCCTGTTTCCCGGCCGAACGGGGGTGATTCCAGGCTGGCGCCGCCAAACTGGAAGATGGCCATCCCCGCGAGCGGCCCGATCATCCACGGCAGCGGCGTCCTGAGCCAGGCACACAGCGCGCCGCTGGCGACGCACACCGCGAGCGCCCCTGCGATCGCGGCCATCTTCCTGATTTCCATGGGCCGCATTGTGCCCGTCGCCGGGGCCGCGCGGGGTCGGCGCCATCTTCGCCGGGTTGACGTGCGTCAAAAGCCGGGTGGGACTTAAGGCTAATCTGCGCTCTGGCAGGAAAGCGGTTGCAGGTCTTGACCCGCTCGACCACACAATGAACCCCTATGTAGTCTTCCTCCTGTACATGGCCGCGATCCTCGGCGTCGTGGCCGTGATGCTTTTGCTCAACCGCATCCTCGGGCCGAAGCCGCAGGACACCGAGACCAAGCTCGAGCCCTTCGAATGCGGCGCGACGCCCGTGGACGCGCACAACGTGAAGGCGGTGCCGATCAAGTACTACGCGGTGGCCATCATCTTCATCCTGTTCGACCTGGAGACCGTGTTCCTCATCATCTGGGCGCTGGGCGCCCAGCCGCTCACCGGCTTCATGCTCTTCACGCTCGGGCTCTTCGTCGCCCTGCTGGTCCTGATCCTTCTCTATGTATACAAGGCGCGGCTCCTCGAAGGGGTCACCGAGTGACGATGGACACGCGCACGATCCCCATCCACCCGGCGCAGTCCACGGGCAGGTCCGCGTCCTTCGAGTACCTCTCGACGCGCAAGGACGAGCTCGTCGGCTGGGCGCGCAAGTTCTCGCTCTTTCCCTACCCGTTCGTCACCGCCTGCTGCGCCATGGAATTCATGGCGGTGAGTTCCAGCCCCTACGACACGGACCGGTTCGGGGCCGCGCTGCCGCGCTTTTCGCCGCGCCAGTCGGATCTTCTGATGGTGGTGGGCACCGTCACCCACAAGCAGGCGCCGATCCTCCTCAAGGTGTACGAGCAGATGTGCGAGCCCAAGTGGGTGATGGCCTTCGGCGTGTGCGCGACGAGCGGCGGCTTTTACCAGAACTACGCGGCGCTGCCGGGCATCGACAGGATCATTCCCGTGGACATCTACATCCCCGGGTGCCCGCCGCGCCCCGAGACGGTGATCGACGGGATCATGAGGCTCCAGGAAAAGATCGCGGGCCAGAAGCACCCGATCATCACGGGGGATTTCTAGGGCCATGGCCGGCGAACGAGGCGGCAAATGACGATGGACGCAGGGGTTTTCGACCGGATTGCGGCACGCCTTGCGGCAGGGCAGGGGCAGGCCTGCACCTCGCACGGCGTCCTCGTCGTGAATCTCGCGCCCGCAGCGGTCGCGGATGCGGTGCGCGCGCTCAAGCTCGAGTTCGGCTTCGACGTCTTCCTGGACGTGACCGCCGTTGACTGGCCCGATGATGCGCTGCGCTTCGAGGTGGTCTGGCACTTCTACTCCACGCAGCACAAGGTGAGGGTGCGGCTGAAGACGCGCGTCGCGGAAGCCAATCCGGTCGCAGCCTCGCTTACGTCCGTGTACGGCTCGGCCGCGTTCATGGAGCGCGAGTGCCACGACATGTACGGCATCGTGTTCGAAGGCAACGCGGACCTGCGCCCCATCCTTCTCTACGAAGGCTTCGTCGGGCACCCGCTGCGCAAGGACTATCCCAAGGACCGCGAGCAGCCCCTCGTGCCCTATCTGGACGCCGCCGCCGGCGACCGGGGCGAATAGCCATGGCCGCCAACCCCCGCATCGCGAACCCCACCCGTTCCGCCTTCACCCGGAGCGAGCGCGACGACACGGTGATCGTGAGCATCGGCCCGTCGCACCCGGCCACGCACGGCACCATCCAGATCTACGCGGAGCTCGACGGCGAGCGGATCCTGCGCGCCGACGTGCATTGCGGCTACCTGCACCGCGGCTTCGAGAAGGAGTGCGAGTCGCACACCTGGCACAACCTCATCCCGTACGTGGACCGCCTGAACTACTGCTCGGCGCTCATCAACGATTTCGCCTACTGCGACACCGTCGAGCGGCTGATGGGCGTGGAGATCACGCCGCGCACGAAGTACCTGCGCACGCTCCTGTCGGAATACTCGCGCCTGGCGGACCATCTCACGTGCATCGCCGCTACCCTCATGGAGCTGGGGGCGATGACCGCCTTCCTGTACCTGGTGATGATCCGCGACTACGTGTACGAGCACATCGCGGACCTGACGGGCGCGCGCGTCACCCAGTCGTACGGCCGCATCGGCGGGCTGGCGAGGGACATCCCGAACGGCTGGCTGGGGCGCCTGGCGCAGATCCTCGACCAGTACGAGGAGTTCATGGGCCGCGTGCACGGCCTGGTGGACAGGAACCGCATCTTCATCGACCGCATGCGCAATGTGGGCGTGCTCACCACGGCCCAGGCGCTCGACTACGGCTACACGGGCCCGATGCTGCGCTCCACCGGCGCGCCGCGGGACCTGCGCAAGGACACGCCCTACCTCGCCTACGCGGAACTCGACTTCGAGGTGCCCGTGGGCATCAAGGGCGACAACTACGACCGGTACTACGTGCGCGCCAGGGAGATGGACGAGTCCGTGCACATGATCCGCCAGCTCATGGACATGCTGCCGGACGGCCCCCTCAACGTGGACGACCGGCGCTGCTCGTTCCCCGACAAGCCCCTGGTCTATGGCGAGATCGAATCGCTCATCAACCACTTCAAGCTCGTGATGGACGGCCCGCGCGTGCCTGCCGGCGAGATCTACCACGCCCACGAAAGCCCCAACGGCGAGCTCGGCTTCTACCTCGTTTCCACCGGCGAAGGCGTGCCCTACAAGGTGCACTGCCGCGCGCCCAGCTTCGTGCACATGGGCGGGGCGCACAAGATGCTCGAGGGCTACCAGCTCGCGGACCTCGTGCCGACCTTCGGCTCCATCAACATGATCGGCGGGGAGTGCGACCGGTGAAGCACCTCATCCCCGAGTTCGAGAAGATGAAGGAGCGCTACCCCCAGGGGTTCGAGTCCTCGCTCGTGCTGCCCTGCCTGCGGCGCATCCAGGAGGACCGCGGCTTCGTCGCCGAGGAGGACATCGTGGCCCTCGTGGAGTACCTGAAGGTGCCCCGCATCCAGGTCGAGGAAGTTCTCTCCTACTACACGATGCTGCGCAGGCAACCCATCGGCCGTCACCACCTGCAGGTCTGCCGCAACATCGCCTGCTCGATGCGTGGAGCGGAAGGCGCCATCGGCCACCTGTGCAGGAAGCTGGGCATCCAGCCCGGCGAGACCACGCCCGACGGACGCTTCACGCTCTCGACCGTCGAGTGCCTGGGTTCCTGCGGCACGGCGCCGGTGGTGATGGCGAACGAGGCCTACCACGAGGACATGACCGCAGACAAGCTCGACCGGCTGATCGAGCAGCTCATGGTCGGGGAACGAGCCGGGGAGGGCAAATAGCCATGCCCGGCCGCCAGCTCATCATGAATTTCGAGGTAACGCCCACCTCGCACACGTTCGAGGCCTACCGCTCGCGCGGCGGCTACGCCACGATCGAGAGCACGCTGAAGACGATGCAGCCTGCCGACGTGACGAAGGAAGTCGCCGACTCGGGCCTGCTGGGCCACGGCGGCGCGGCCTTCCCCGTGGGGCGCAAGTGGGGCGTGATGAAGCCCATCCCCGGCGAGATCCACTACCTGTGCGCCAATGCCGACGAGGGCGAGCCGGGCACCTTCAAGGACCGCTGGATCCTCGAGAACGCGCCGCACCTGCTCGTCGAGTCGATGCTGATCACGTCCTACGCCCTGGGCGTGCGCCACGCGTTCGTCTATATCCGCGGGGAATTCGACCTGCCGTGGCGCCGCATCCAGGGCGCCATCGACGAGGCGTACGCGGCCGGCCTCCTGGGCGCCAAGCTCTTCGGCACCGAGTTCGCGCTCGACATCGTGGTCTATCGCGGCGCCGGGTCCTACGTCTGCGGCGAGGCCTCCGGGCTCATCACCTCGATCGAGGGCAGGAAGCCCTATCCGAGGAACCGCCCGCCGCGGCTCACCGTGCGCGGCCTCTTCCAGAAGCCCACGGTCATCAACAACGTGGAATCGCTCGCCAACATCACGGGCATCGTCCGCATGGGCGCGGCGGAGTTCCGCAAGGTCGGCACGGCCAAGAGCCCCGGCACGCAGCTCATCTCCATTTCCGGCCACATCGCGAAGCCCGGCGTCTACGAAGTCGAGTACGGCTACCCGTGGGCGAAGTTCCTCGACGAGGACTGCGGCGGCATGCTGCACGGCGCGAAGATGAAATGCGTGGTTCCCGGCGGCATCTCGACCAAGGTGCTCACGCGCCCCGAGATCGAGAACCTCACGCTTTCCCACGAATCGGTGAACCCGGCCGGCTCGGGCCTGGGCTCGGGCGGCATGATCATCATCGCCGAGGGTACCTGCATGGTGCGCCTCCTCCAGGTGCTGCTGCGCTTCTACCACCACGAGTCCTGCGGCCAGTGCACGCCGTGCCGCGAGGGCATGGGCTGGATGCACCGGATCATCGACCGGATCGTGGAGGGCAAGGGCGCGCCGGAAGACATCGACCGCCTGTACGCGATTTCCCACGCCAACGACGGCACCACGATCTGCGGCATGGGCGACGCCGCGGGCTATGCGACGGTGGGCATCCTCAACAAGTTCCGCGACGAGTTCGAGTACTACATCACCAACAAGCGCTCGAAATGCGACGGGAGGCTCGAATGCCTCGCCTGACCATCGACGGACGCGAAATCGAGGCGCAGGCGGGCCAGACCGTCATGCAGGCGGCGACGGAGGCGGGGATCTTCATTCCCTACTTCTGCTGGCACCCGAAGCTTTCCGTGCCCGGCAACTGCCGCATCTGCGTGGTCGGCGTCGAGGACAAGGGCGGGGAGTGGGTGGAGATCGCCTGCAACATGCCGGTCGCCGAGGGCATGGTGGTCTTCACCAACTCGGAAAAGGTGAAGGCCCGGCGCAAGGCCACGATGCAGTTCATCACCCTCAACCACCCGGTGGACTGCGGCATCTGCGACAAGGCGGGCGAGTGCACGCTGCAGGACTACCACTACGAGTACAACGGCGAGCGCTCGATCTCGCTCGACGCCAAGGTGCACGCGACCAAGCACTACGACCTCTCGGAGCGCATCGTCCTCGACAACGAGCGCTGCATCCAGTGCACGAGGTGCGTGCGGTTCACGCGCGAGATCTCGAAGTCGAACGGGCTGGGCATGCAGAACCGCGCCGACCATACGCTGGTGCGCGCCGTGGAGGACGGAAGCTTCGCCTCCGACCCGTATTCCGACAACGTGATCGACATCTGCCCCGTGGGCGCGCTCCTTTCGCGCTCCTTCCTGCACAAGGCGCGGGTCTGGTATCTCAAGCCCACGGCCTCGGTGTGCCCGGGCTGCGCACGCGGGTGTGCCGTGAACCTGTGGCACCGCCGCCCGGAGTGGAAGCTGCGCTCCGCGGAGCAGCGCGTCCACAACGACGAGATCGACCGCGTCACGCCGCTCGACAACCCGGCGGTGAACGGTCCGTGGATCTGCAACAAGGGCCGCGACCTCGCCCGGGTGTTCGGCCGGGCTCGCGCCGAGGGGGCGATGCTCAAGGGCCGCGCGGCGGACCTGCAAGGCGCCATCAAGCAGGCGCGCTCCCTCATCGCTGCGGCGAAAAGGCCCGTGGCCATCGTTTCGAGCTGGGGATCCAACGAGGAACTCGCGGCGTTCAAGGCCGCCCTGGGCGGTCGCATGACCGCGTTCGTGAAGCCCGACCACCAGCCCGAGCCGGGCGAGGTGGTCGAGGATGCGATCCTCATCCGCGCCGACAAGAATCCCAACACCGCCGGTGCGCGCGCCCTCTTCGGCGACGCGGCGCCCGACATCCCGAAGGATGCGGACCTGGTGCTGGTGTGGGGCGAGGGCTTCGACTTCGGCCGCATCCCGGCGGGGGCGAAGATCGTGTACCTCAACGCCTGGCTGCAGCCGGAAAACGGCCACGCGGACGTCTTCCTCGCGGTGAGCATCCAGACCGAGCGTGACGGCCACTACACCAACTTCGCGGGCGTCACGAGCGCGTTCTCGAAGTGCTTCGCGAAGCCCGCGGGCGTCGCGGACGCCGAGGCACTTTTCGCGGCGCTCGCGGGAACCGCCGGAGGCGGCGAATGATCGCGGATCTCGTCATCGCCCTCGTCTTCATCGGCTACGCGATCAGCGTCCTGATGGGGTTCGGCACCATCCTCACCTGGGTGGAACGCAAGCAGGCGGCCGTGATGTCGGACCGCATCGGGGCCAACCGCGCCTACATCCGCATCCCGTTCACGCAGGTGAAGCTGGTGTGGTGGGGCCTTTTCCACGGCATGGCCGACGGGCTGAAGATGCTCCTCAAGGAGGACTTCAAGCCGCGCACCTACGACTGGTACGCCTACGCCGTGGCGCCGTGGGTGGTGTTCACGCCGGTGCTCCTCGTCTTCGCGGTGATCCCGTTCGGGGGCATGCTCACCCCGGCGAAGCTCTTCGCGCCGCTCGCGCAGCTCTTCGGCGACAAGAGCTACCCGATGCAGATCGCGAACCTGGACGCGGGGATCCTCATCGTGTTCGCCTTCAGCGGCCTGCCGGTCATCGGCGCGATGCTTGCCGGCTGGTCGTCGTCCAACAAGTTTTCCCTGCTGGGCGCCTTGCGGGCCGGCTCGCAGATGATCTCCTACGAGCTGGTGCTGGCTCTCACGACCCTGGGTCTCATCCTCATCTACGGCACGGTGAACCTGGACACGATGGTGCGCATGCAGTCGGGCACCGTGCTGGGGTTCCTGCCGGCGTGGGGCATCGTGTACCAGCCCTTTGCGGCGATACTTTTCCTCACGGCGGCCATCGCGGAGAACAAGCGCATCCCGTTCGACCTGCCCGAGGCCGAATCGGAGCTGATCGCCGGCTACTTCACCGAATACAGCGCGATGAAGATGGGCCTTTTCATGTTCGCCGAGTTCATCGAGATCGCGATCGTCGGCGCCCTCTTCACCACGCTCTTCCTGGGCGGCTACAACCTGCCTTTCATGACGGATGCGGGCTTTGCCTTCCCGGGCGGCGCGCTGCTCGGGTTGCCGCACGGTGCCGTCGTGGTCACGCAGCTCGCCGTGTTCCTCGCCAAGGTCTTCCTCGTGTGCAGCTTCCAGATCCTCATCCGCTGGACGCTGCCGCGCTTCCGCTACGACCAGGTGCTGGTATTCGCCTGGAAATTCATGTTCCCGCTGGCGCTCGCGAACCTGTGCGTGACCGCCGTGGGCGTCTGGGCGCTACGCGCATGAGCAGGAAGACCCACGTGCGCAAGCAGTACTGGAACGAGCCGGAGATGGGGCTCTGGGAGCGCGCCTACCTGCCCGAGATCCTGCGTGGCCTCTTCATCACCGGCGGCGTCTTCCTGCGCAACATGTTCAAGTGGATGACCGGCCGCAAGGGCGCGCTCACCTCCTACTACCCCGAGGAGACGCGCTTCGACTACGCGGCCGGAAACCGCGGCAAGCACATCCTCACGCAGCGCCCCGACGGCTCGCCGCAATGCATCGCCTGCAACATGTGCGCGACGGTGTGCCCTGCCAAGGTGATCGAGATCGAGGCGGCCTTCGATCCGCAGGACATGGCCCATCCCAAGTACCCGGCGCGCTTCGAGATCGACTACTCGCGCTGCGTGTTCTGCGGCCTGTGCGTGGAGGCCTGCCCCGAGGACGCCATCCGCATGGTGAAGGAAGTGCCGAACCTGCCGGCCACCGACCGCTGGAACATGTGGCTCGGCAAGGAGGAGCTCCTGACGTGGCAGCCGCACGGCGACGTGGCGAAACCCTACCCGCCCGCGCCGAAGGGGGACCGCGCATGATCCGCGACCTGCTCGCCAACCTCGACACGCTGCTGCTCTGGGCCTTCGCCGGCTGCGCCTTCGTGAGCGCCTCCCTCATGCTCGTGCTGCGCCAGCCCATGCGGGTGGCGATCGCGCTCGTCTCCTGCATGGTGTTCCTGGGCGGGGTGTACGGGCTCCTCGGGGTGCACTTCATCGCCGCCTTCCAGGTGCTCATCTACGTGGGCGCGGTGATGGTGTTCATGGTGTACGCCATCATGCTGCTCGACCCGCGCGACGAGACGGTCACCGGCAAGTACTCGAAATTCTACTGGCCGGGGCTGATCGGGTTCGCGCTTCTGGCCGAGGCGCTCGCGGTCGGCTACTGGAACGACCTTCCCCACGCCCCGCGCGGCGCCGCGGGCGAGCCCTTCGACATCATGCGGTTCTCGGCGGCCTTCCTGTCGGAATACTGGCTGCACTTCGAGCTCACCTCCGTGCTGCTGCTCGCGGCGGTGGTGGCGGCCCTGGCCGTGATCAAGGAAAACCGGAGGCACGACCGTGGATAAGGTCCAGATGCTGCAGGTCCTCGCGGGGTCTCTCTTCGCCCTGGGCCTCACGGGCGTCATCATCCGCAGGAACGTGCTGGTGATGCTCATGTGCATGGAGCTCATGCTGAACGGCGTGAACCTGAGCCTCGTCACCTTTGCCCATACCCTGGGGTCGGCGGTCGGCGCGGTGCTCGTGTTCCTCATCTTCGTGGTGGCCGCGGCCGAGATCGCGATCGCGATTCCCGTCGTGCTGCTCCTCGTGCGGCGCAAGCGCACGCTCGACATAGAGTCCTATTCGGACCTCAAGGGCTGAGCGCCATGGACTCGGACTTTCCCAGAGGGGGGGGGGGAGGGGCGCCGGGGCCCCCAGGCGGCGGCCCGAACCGGGGGGGGGGGGGGGGGGGGGCGGACCATGGGACTGCTCACCCTCATCGTCCTCCTCCCGCTCCTCGGGTTCCTGGTGAACGGGCTGCTCGGCAACCGCCTCGGCAAGGGCTTCGTGTCGGCGGTCGGCTGCGGGCTTCCGGCCATCGCCTTCGCGGTCGCGGTGAAGTGCCTCCTGGACCTGAAGGGCGGCGGCTGGACCCCGATCGCGGAGACGGCGTACCTCTGGACGATGGTGGGGCAGGACAGCTTCGAGGTCGCCTTCTGGTTCGACCGCCTGAGCGCGGTGATGGTGCTCGTCATCACGGGCATAGGCACCCTGATCCACATCTACTCCATCGGGTACATGCACGAGGACAGGAGCTACGCGCGCTATTTCGCGTACCTGAACCTGTTCCTCTTCTTCATGCTGCTGCTGGTGCTGGGAAGATCGCTGCTGGTGCTGTTCGTCGGCTGGGAAGGCGTGGGGCTCTCCTCCTACCTGCTCATCGGCTTCTGGTTCGGCGACATGGAAAAGGCCGCGGCGGGCAAGAAGGCCTTCATCGTGAACCGCATCGGCGACGCCGCCTTCCTGCTGGGCATGTTCGCGATCTACTCGGTGCTCGGCACGCTGGACATGCCGAGAATCAACGCGGCCTTCATGGGCGCCTCCGCCCCGGCCGTGTCGGCGAGCCTCGTGGGCATCCTCCTGTTCATCGGCGCCACGGGGAAATCGGCGCAGATCCCGCTCTACGTATGGCTGCCTGACGCGATGGCCGGCCCAACGCCCGTCTCCGCGCTCATCCACGCGGCGACGATGGTGACGGCCGGCGTGTACCTGATTGCGCGCATGTCCGGCATCTACCTGCACGCGCCCGAGGCCTCGTCGGTCATCGCCGTGATCGGCGCGATGACGGCGCTCGTGGCCGCCACGATCGCGATCGCCCAGGACGACATCAAGAAGGTCCTGGCCTATTCCACCGTCTCGCAGCTGGGCTTCATGTTCGTGGCCCTGGGCGTCGGCGCCTACGGCGTGGCCGTCTTCCACGTGGTCACGCACGCGTTCTTCAAGGCCTGCCTCTTCCTGGGCGCCGGCAGCGTGATCCACGCCATGTCGGGCGAGCAGGACATCAAGAAGATGGGCGGCCTGGCCAAGAAGATCCCGATCACCTTCGTCACCTTCGCCATCGCCACGGCCGCGATCGCCGGCGTGCCGCCGCTTTCCGGGTTCTTCTCCAAGGACGAGATCCTGTGGTTCGCGCTCGCCAGCGACAAGGGCGGCTCGGTCCTGCTGCTCGCGGTGATGGCGTTCACGGCGCTGCTCACCGCGTTCTACATGTTCCGCCTGCTCTGGCTCGCGTTCTTCGGCAGGCCGCGCATGCTGAAGGAGGTCGAGCACCACATCCACGAGTCGCCGCTTTCGATGACGGGCGTGCTCATGGTGCTGGCGCTACTGTCGGCCGTGGGCGGCTTCCTCTCGATCCCGCATTTCCTCGAACCGATGGTGGCGCTGCCCGGCGTGAGGCCCGGCATGAACGCCTTCCACTACTGGGTGGTGGGTGGCTCGGTCGCCATCGCGGTCGTCGGCTTCGTTGCCGCCGCCTGGTTCTTCGCGGGGGATGCCTCGCGCGCAGCCCGGGTGAGGGAGGCCTTCGCGGGCGTGCACAAGGTGCTCTTCAACAAGTACTACGTGGACGAGTTCTACGAGCTCGTCATCGGACGCCCGCTGCACTGGGTGTCGGAGAACGTCTTCCTCAAGCTCGGCGACCGGTTGCTCATCGACGGCACCCTGAACGGCCTGGCGGCGCTGGCGCAGGGCGCGGCGGGCCGGCTCTCGCGCGTGCAGTCGGGAAGCCTGCACAAGTACGCGTTCCTCGTCCTCGTGGGCATGGTGGCGAGCCTCGTCTGGATGTGGCGCCATGGCTGACAGCACGATCCTTACGCTGGTTCTCTACCTTCCCGTGGCGGGCATGCTCGCCATCGCGGCGCTGCCCGCGGGGCGCGACGGGCTGGTGCGGACCTTCACCCTGTCGGTGATGGTCGTGCAGTTCGCGCTCTCGATCATCCTGTACGCGCACTTCGATCCGGCGGTGCCCGGCCTGCAGGCCGCCACGAGCGTGGCCTGGATCCCGGCCTGGGGCGTGAGCTACCTCATCGGGCTGGACGGCTACAACATCCTGCTGGTCATGCTCACCACCTTCCTGGGGCCGCTGGTCACCGCGGGCGCCTTCAGTGCCATCACGAAGGAAGTCAAGCTCTTCTACGCGATGGTGTTCCTCATCCAGTTCGCGATGCTCGGCACCTTCGTCGCGCAGGACCTGTTCCTGTTCTATCTCTTCTGGGAAGCGATGCTGATCCCGATGTTCCTCATCATCGGCATCTGGGGCGGCGAGCGGCGCATCTACGCGACCCTCAAGTTCTTCCTCTACACCGCCTTCGGCAGCATCCTCATGCTGGCCGCGGTGATCTACCTCGTGTATTCGCTGTGGACGACGACCGGGATCACGTCCTTCGCGTTCGCCGACCTCTACAAGGCGCGCCTGCCGCTCGAGGCGCAGCAGTGGCTGCTCGCCGCCTTCGCGATCTCGTTCGCCATCAAGGTGCCGATGGTGCCGTTCCATACGTGGCTGCCCGATGCCCACGTCGAGGCGCCCACGGCCGGCTCCGTGATACTCGCGGGCGTGCTCCTCAAGATGGGCACGTACGGCTTCATGAAGCTGGGCTTCCCGCTCTTTCCCGACGCCACGCGGCTCGCCACACCGCTCCTGTCCACGCTCGCCGTGGTGAGCATCGTGTACGGCGCCTGCCTCGCGCTGGTGCAGAAGGACATCAAGAAGATCATCGCCTACTCCTCCATCAGCCACCTGGGCTACGTGATGCTGGGGCTGGTGAGCCTGGATCTCCTGGGCATCCAGGGCGCGGTGATGCAGATGGTGAGCCACGGGCTGGTCGCCGGCGGGCTCTTCCTGATGGTGGGGATGATCTACGAGCGCTGCCACACGCGCGAGCTCGCGGCCTACGGGGGCCTGGCGAAGGTGCTGCCCGTGTATTCCGTGTTCTTCCTCATCCTCACGCTCGCCTCCGTGGGGCTTCCGACCACCAGCGGGTTCACGGGCGAATTCCTCGTCCTGATGGGCGCGTTCGCGGCCGGGTGGCGCGAATCGGCGGGCGGATCCTCCTACGCCCTCTGGGTGGCCGGCATCGCCGTCGCCGGCGTCGTGCTGGGCGCGCTCTACATGCTCTGGTTCGCGCAGCGCTTCCTCTTCGGCGCCGAGCGCGTGCCGCACGGGCCGGTCGCGGACCTCAACCTGCGCGAGAGGTCGATCCTCGTGATCCTCGTGGCGGCCGTCTTCTGGCTCGGGCTCTTCCCCGACTCCGCCATGAAACGCACCGAGCTGGCTGCACGCGCCTACCAGGAGCTGGTCGCGACACCCCGGACGCCCATGGCGACGAAGGTGACCGGCCCGGTGCCGGCGGAGGCCGCGCGATGAACTTCACCGCCGTCTCGATCGCCATGGCCCCGGAGCACCTGCTGCTCGCGGGCATCGTCGCGCTGATCGTCCTCGACATCATCTCCGGGCGCGCGCGCGCGGCGCTGCCCATCGCAGTGGTCTTCGTCACGGCCGCCGCCATCGCGGCCGCCTGGCTCGGCTTTGCCGGCTGGACAGGCGCTCCGTTCCCAGGCCAGTTCGTCCTCACGCCGCCCACCGCGTTCGCGAAGGCGCTGGTGCTGGCGCTCGCGGTGCCGGTGCTGCTCATGTCGAAGGAGGACTTCGGCGAGGGCGCCTTCTATCCGCTGCTGCTTTCCTCGCTCTACGGCGTTTGCCTGCTCGCGTCCGCCGAGAGCTTCCTCACGCTCTTCCTCGGCATCGAGCTCATGTCGATCCCGGTGTACGTGCTGGTGCTGATCGGCTTCCGCCGGCCGGAGAGCGCGGAGGCGGCGCTCAAGTACCTGGTGCTGTCCGGCACCGCGAGCGCGTCGTTCCTGATGGGCGCTTCCCTCATGTACGGGTCCACGGGCTCGCTCGGGCTGGCGAGCTTCGGCACCGCGCTTTCGTCGCCTGACCTCCTCGCCCGCACGGCCGTGGTGATGGTCGTGTCCGCGTTCTTCCTCAAGGCCGCGATCATCCCGTTCCACGGCTGGGCGCCGGACGCGTACGAAGCGGCGAGCGTTCCGTCCACCGCCTACATGGCCGTCCTGGTGAAGGCCGGCGTGCTGATCGCGGCGGCGCGCGTCTTCGGCACGGCGCATGTGGCCGAGCCGCTGGTGGGGCTGCTCGCCATCCTGCCGCTCGTGTCCATCGTCTGGGGCAACCTCGCGGCGATGCGCCAGCCGGGGCTGCGCCGCATGATCGCGTACTCGTCCATCGCGCACGCGGGCTATCTCTTCTTCGCGTTCTTGGGCGACGGGCCCGGCCGCTTCCAGGCGGTGCTCTTCTACCTCGCGGCCTACGGCGTCATGAACCTGCTCGCCTTCGCGGCGCTGCCCGCGAACGAGAACGACATCGAGCGCGACAGGCTCGAGAACCTCAAGGGCCTGTTCGCCACGCACCCGTTTGCCGCGCTCCTCATCGGCATGGCGATGCTTTCGCTCGCGGGCATCCCGCCGTTCCCGGGCTTCATCGCGAAGTTCCTCATCTTCAAGAACGTGATCGCCGCGGGATACACGACGTGGGCCGTGCTGGGCCTCGTGGGCAGCTACCTGGGCATCTACTTCTACCTGCGCGTGATCCAGTTCATGTTCATGAGCCCCGAGGCGGCGGCTTCCGGGCATGCGCCCTCGCGCGGCATCGCCATGGGCGCGAGCCTCATCTGCCTCGCGGGTTCCATCGTGATCGCCGTGCTGCCGAGCCTCTTCCTCGCCCGGTTCTAGGGGCCGCTTCGCCCGGCTTGGCTTTGGGCACTCCGAAAAGCTATAATTTGCGGCTTTCCCCGGCCTGGTAGCTCAGTTGGTAGAGCAGAGGACTGAAAATCCTTGTGTCGGTGGTTCAATTCCGCCCCAGGCCACCAAACAAAACAAAGGCTTGTGACCCTTATCCGGGGCACAAGCCTTTTTTGTTTGTGCGGCGTTCCGTGTACTCGTGCCGAGCCCATGCACCGAACGTCATTCCCCGGGGAGCGAGCCGGCGCTCCCCACCGGGTCGAGGCACGAGCAAGCACAGCCGGAATCGAGTACCCCTTGCGCCGCGCCTTTAAAGAGGACTAATATGGTACTGATTAAAGCACCGGAGCAGGGACGATGTTGAGACTGAGCAAGATGGCCGACTATGGCACGGTGGTCATGACCACCATCGCACGGGAGCCGGATCGCGTTCACAGCGCGGCCGAGCTCGCGTCGCGCACCGGGCTCGGCGTGCCCACCGTGAGCAAGATCCTGAAGACGCTGGCCGGAAAGGGGCTCGTCGAGTCCCTTCGTGGAGCAAAGGGCGGGTATCTGCTGCCTCGCTCGCCGGCGAGGATATCGATCGCGCAGGTCATCACGGCCATGGACGGGCCCATCGGCATGACCGAGTGCAGCACGATGCCCGGCCTTTGTTCGCAGGAGTCGGACTGCACCATCCGATCCAACTGGCTGCGCATCAACCGCGTGATCCGGCGGGCGCTGGAAGAAGTGACGCTGGCACAGATGGCAAAGCCCATTCCGCAGGCGATCGTCTTCGGGGCGATGGCGAGGGGGCAACCGATAACTCCCGCCTGAGAGGCGCGCAAGCCGCCGCCGATCGGCAACCTCATCGGAGAGAGAACATGTCACCCGCAGCAACGGCACTGGAAGAACTGGTCAACCGCGAATACCGGCACGGCTTCGTGACGGATGTCGAGTCGGACACCTTCGCCCCGGGGTTGGACGAAAGCGTGATTCGCCGGATCTCGGAGCGCAAAGGCGAGCCGGAGTTCATGCTCGAATGGCGCCTCAAGGCGTTCCGGCACTGGTCGACGATGGCCGAGCCCGAGTGGGCGAGCGTGCATCATCCTCCCATCGACTACCAGGCCATCCGTTACTACTCCGCACCGAAGGGGCGCAAGCCCGGGCCTTCGAGCCTGGACGAGGTCGATCCGGAACTGTTGCGCGTGTACGAGAAGCTCGGTGTCCCGGTCAGGGAGCGTGAGGCCCTCGCCGGTGTCGCGGTGGACGCCGTGTTCGACAGCGTCTCCGTCGGCACGACCTACAAGGCGAAACTGGCCACCCTCGGGATCATCTTCTGCTCGTTCTCCGAGGCCGTCCGGGAACACCCCGAACTCGTCCGCCGTTACCTGGGCTCGATCGTGCCCCACACGGACAACTTCTTCGCGGCGCTCAACGCCGCCGTCTTCACCGACGGCTCGTTCTGCTACGTCCCTCCCGGGGTGCGCTGCCCCATGGAGCTGTCGACCTACTTTCGCATCAACGCGAAGGACACCGGGCAATTCGAGCGCACGCTCATCATCGCGGACGAGGGGGCCTACGTGAGCTACCTCGAGGGCTGCACGGCGCCCATGCGCGACGAAAACCAGCTGCATGCGGCGGTCGTGGAACTCATCGCGCTCGACAACGCCCACATCAAGTATTCGACGGTGCAGAACTGGTATCCGGGGGACAAGGACGGCAAGGGCGGCATCTACAACTTCGTCACCAAGCGTGGCGACTGTCGCGGCGCCAACTCGCACATCTCCTGGACCCAGGTCGAGACGGGTTCGGCGATCACGTGGAAGTATCCGAGCTGCATCCTGCGCGGGGAGAACTCGGTGGGCGAATTCCATTCCGTGGCCCTCACCAACCATCACCAGCAGGCCGATACCGGCAGCAAGATGATCCACATCGGCCGGAACACCCGCAGCACCATCGTCTCGAAGGGCATCTCGGCGGGCCGCGGGCACAACGCCTATCGCGGCCTCGTCAAGGTTGCCAGGGCCGCCGAGGGCGCGCGCAACTTCACGCGATGCGACTCGCTGCTTCTGGGCGACCAATGCAGCGCCCACACATTCCCGTACATCGAGGTGAGGAACCCCACCGCGAAGGTGGAGCACGAGGCCTCCACCTCGCGCATCGGCGAGGACCAGCTCTTCTACTGCATGCAGCGGGGCATCTCGGCCGAGGACGCCGTCTCGATGATCGTCAACGGCTTCTGCAAGGAGGTGTTCAAGGAACTGCCGATGGAGTTCGCCGTGGAGGCGCGCAAGCTCCTTGGCGTGAGCCTCGAGGGCAGCGTGGGCTGACCGGGCGGGCATCCGAAAGGAGAAGGGACATGCTGGAAATCAGGAATCTGCAGGTGAGCGTGGAACGCAAGCCGATCCTCAATGGCATAGACCTCGCGGTCAGGGGCGGTGAGGTGCACGCGATCATGGGCCCCAATGGATCGGGAAAGAGCACGCTCGCGCAGGTGCTGGCCGGCCGCGACGGCTTCGAGGTGACCGGCGGCGAAGTGCGCTACCTGGGGCGGGACCTGCTCGCCATGCCTGCCGAGGAGCGCGCGCGGGAAGGAGTCTTCCTCGCCTTCCAGTACCCCGTCGAGATTCCCGGCGTGAGCAACGCCCACCTGCTGAAGGCCGCGATGAACGCCGTGCGCTCCCACCGCGGCCTTGCGGAACTCGACGCCCAGGAGTTCCTCACCCTCGTCCGGCGCAAGCTCGCGCACATGGGGATGGCCGACGACCTGCTCTACCGGGCGGTCAACGAGGGCTTCTCGGGCGGGGAAAAGAAGCGCAACGAGATCCTCCAGATGTCGCTGCTGGAGCCCAGGCTCGCGATTCTCGACGAGACCGATTCCGGCCTGGACATCGATGCGCTGCAGGTCGTCGCCGACGGCATCAATGCGATGCGCAACGCCGATCGCGCGATGATACTCGTGACCCATTACCAGCGGCTCCTCGACCATGTCGTGCCGGACTTCGTTCACGTGCTTTCCGGCGGGCGCATCGTGAAATCGGGCGGCAGGGACCTCGCCCTGGAACTCGAGGAGCGCGGATATGGCTGGCTCGACCCGGGCGCGGCCGCGCGCGCGACCCGGGCACCCTCGCAGGAGGCGGTCGTGCGATGAACACCGAGAGCCGCGATCGCTTCGTCGCTGATTTCCGGCGCGTCGTGACGGCGCTGCCGGGAGCGCGGCAGCCGTGGGTTTCGCGGGCGCGCCATGCCGCGCTCGATCGGTTCGCCGCGAGCGGGCTTCCCACCCTGAAGGACGAGGACTGGAAATACACCAGCCTCGCCCTCCTGGAGAAGCAGGCGTTTCTCGCCCTGCCGGGCGGCACGGCCGATAGCTTAGTCACGCCGGCTCAGATCGCGGCGCTTGCGCCCGACGGCCTGCAGGGGCACCTGCTTGTCTTCGTCGATGGCCGCCACCACCGCGGACTGTCCCGCCTCGGATCGCTTCCGGCGGGCGTTGCCGTCGCAAGCCTGGCCGATGCGCTGGAGAGCACGCCAGCCGCTCTCGAGGAGTTCCTGCTCGACGGCGCGCACCAGACGATTCTCGGTGAGCTCAATACCGCGTTCATGTCCGACGGCGCCTGGATACACGTGCCGCGCGGCGTCGAGGTGGTCGAGCCCATCCACCTGCTGTACATCGCCACCGCCCAGGGCGCAGCCATCCATCCGCGCAACCTGATCGTGGCGGAAGAGGGCGCGCAGGCCACCGTGATCGAGCACTATGCCGACCCGGACGGGGTCGCAAGCTTCACCAACGCCGTCACCCGGATCGTCGTGGGCCGCGATGCCGCGATCGAGCACTGCAAGCTGAACCGCCAGGCCCCCGAAGCCATACACATCGCCGGCATTCACGCGGTGCAGGGGCGCATGAGCCGGCTTGCCTCGCATTCGGTCAGCCTCGGCGGGCGTCTGGCGCGAACCGACATCACGTCGTCACTGGATGCGGAGGCGGCTATCGCGGAGCTGAACGGCCTGTACCTGGCCGGCGGCAGGCAGCACGTCGATCACCACACCCTGATCGACCACGCCCGGCCGGGGGGAACGAGCCGTGAACACTACCGGGGGATCCTCGACGGCGCGTCCCGAGGCGTCTTCAACGGCCGGGTGGTCGTTCGCCCGGGGGCGCAGCGAACGGATGCGCACCAGGCCAACGACAACCTGCTGCTCTCCAGGGACGCCGAAATCGACACGAAACCCCAGCTCGAGATCTACGCCGACGACGTGAAATGCACGCACGGGGCCACCGTCGGGCAACTGGACGAGGCGCAGGTCTTCTACCTGCGCTCCCGCGGCCTGGAAGATGCGGTGGCGCGTAGCGTTCTCACCCAGGCGTTCGCCCGCGACACGATCGAGCGCGTTCGCGCAGCGCCCCTGCGGGCCCACCTGGAGCAGCTGGTTGTCGCGCGCCTGCCCGGCGCAATGGCCCTCGGAGCGTACGCATGAACCCCGCTTCCGCGTCCGTCACCCGGATCGCAGGCGCGGCCCCAGGCGTGCGGCGTTGGCGCGAGGATTTTCCCATCCTGGCCGAGCGCGTCCATGGCAGGCCCCTCGCCTATCTCGACAACGCAGCCACGACCCAGAAGCCGCAGGTCGTCCTCGACGCGCTGACCGGTTACTACGCACGCGACAATGCCAACGTGCACCGCGGCGTGCATACCCTGAGCCAGCGCGCGACGCACGCCTACGAGTGCGCGCGTGGCAAGGTGCAGCGCTTCCTCAATGCCGGGGAGGCCGGGGAAATCGTGTTCGTGCGCGGCACCACGGAGGCCATCAACCTGGTTGCACAGAGCTTCGCGCGGCCGCGCCTGGCTCCCGGCGACGAGATCGTCGTGAGCGCCATGGAGCATCACTCCAACATCGTCCCGTGGCAGCTCGTATGCGAGGCCACGGGGGCCAGGCTCAAGGTCGTCCCCATCGACAACGAGGGTGCATTCCTGCTGGATGCCTACGAGGCGATGCTCGGCCCGCGCACGCGGCTCGTCGCGGTGACCCACCTGTCCAACGCGCTCGGCACGATTGCCCCGGCACGGCGCATCGTCGAGCTGGCACACGACAGGGGCATTCCGGTGCTGCTCGACGGGGCACAGGCGATCTCCCACC
The DNA here is from genome assembly GCA_016720855.1 of Betaproteobacteria bacterium. Classification (NCBI taxonomy): domain Bacteria; kingdom Pseudomonadati; phylum Pseudomonadota; class Betaproteobacteria; species Betaproteobacteria bacterium. The sequence goes on from JADKJU010000002.1 coordinate 668,679, forward strand.
TTGCCGTCGACGTGCGCGCGCTCGGTTGCGATTTCTATGCCTTCTCGGGGCACAAGGTCTTCGGACCAACCGGAATCGGCGCGCTCTATGGCCGGGCTGACCGGCTGCGGTCGATGTCGCCGTACCAGGGCGGGGGCGACATGATCCGCACGGTCACCTTCGAGAAGACCGAGTTCGCGGAAATCCCCTACCGCTTCGAGGCGGGCACGCCGAACATCGCGGGCGCGATCGGGCTGGGCGCGGCGCTCGACTACGTATCGACTATCGGACTGGACGCGATCGGCGCCCACGAACGAGACCTGGTGGCGCGCGCGACACGGGGGCTCGCGGCCATTCCCGGCCTGCGCATCATCGGGACCGCGCCGGACAAGGCGAGCATCGTGTCCTTCACGCTCGATGGCGTGCATCCGCACGACATCGGCACCATTCTCGACCAGGCCGGGGTGGCGATACGAGCGGGGCATCACTGCGCCATGCCGGTGATGCAACGGTTCGGCATTGGCGGCACGGCCCGTGCGTCGTTTGCGTTCTACAACACGCGAGACGAAGTGGATGCGCTGGTGGCGGGAGTCGACCAGGCGCGCAGGATGTTCCGATGACCGACGCATTGCGCGAGCTCTACCAGGACATCGTCTTCGACCACTACAGGAAGCCGCGCAACCGGCGCGCTCTCCCGGGGGCGAGCCATACGGCCGAAGGGCACAACCCGCTGTGCGGTGACCATGTCGCGGTCCACCTGGATGTCGCGGATGGGGTCATCCGGGACGCCACCTTCGAGGGCGAGGGATGCGCGATCGCGACCGCGTCCGCTTCGCTGATGACCGAAGCGCTGAAGGGAAAGCGGGTCGCGGAGGCAAAAGACCTACTCGACGGGTTCCACCGCATGGTGACCGGTGCGTCGCCTGCGCCGCATCCGGAACTCGGCAAGCTCGAGGCGCTCGCCGGCGTGCGCGAATTCCCGGTGCGGGTGAAGTGCGCCACGCTCGCATGGCATGCCTTGCAGGCGGCGCTGCATGACCGGCCGGCGCCGGTTTCCACCGAGTGAGGAGGCGATGACGAACGAATTGCACGCCACTGCCGTGGCACCCTCCGAGGCCGTTCGCGAAGGTGTGGTCGCCGCCCTGCGCACCGTCTTCGACCCCGAGATTCCGGTCAACATCTACGATCTCGGACTGGTCTATGGCATCGATGTCGACGCCGAAGGCAAGGTCGAGATCCGGATGACGCTCACCGCACCCGGCTGCCCTGTCGCCGGGTCGCTGCCGAGCGAGGTCGAGGTGAGGCTCGAGGAAGTGCCGGGGGTCACCGCGGCGAACGTCGAGCTCGTCTGGGAGCCGCAGTGGAGCCCGGACCTGCTCACCGAGGACGTGAAATTGCAGTTGGGCCTCATCTAAATGGGCCGACCGTCCATGGATCACCTGTTGCAGGCCTTGCTTCGCCATGGATGAGGCCGGATTCCGGAGCCTGGACGCGCTGCTTGTCGCGGTGCGCTCCTGCCGTGTGTGCGCCGCGCACCTGCCGTTGGGGCCCCGCCCGGTGCTGCGCGCGGGCGAGACGGCGCGCATTCTCGTGGTCGGACAGGCACCAGGAGCCCGCGTCCATGCCACGGGCATCCCGTGGGACGACGCGAGCGGAGTACGCCTGCGTGCGTGGCTCGGCATGGACGAAGAGACGTTCCGCGACGCCTCGCGCGTCGCGATCGTTCCGATGGGCTTCTGCTATCCCGGTCGCGGCCGCAGCGGTGACCGGCCGCCGCGTCCCGAATGCGCGCCGCTATGGATGGACAAGTTGCTCGCCCGCCTGCCGCGCGTCGAACTCACCTTGCTCGTCGGGCAATACGCCCAGCGTCACTTCCTCGGCAAGCATCGCAGGGCTACACTCGCGCAGACAGTGCGTTCGTGGAGCGATTACGCGCCGCAATACCTGCCGTTGCCTCATCCGTCGCCGCGCAACACGCCGTGGCTCCAGCGCCACCCCTGGTTCGAGCGGCAGCTGGTTCCGGAGTTGCGCGCCCGGGTCCGCGCGGTCATGGAATCCTGAAAGGAGTGCTCGACATGGAACACCCGATGTATCCCGACACCACGAAGGAACTGGCGCAGAAGCGAAGAGAGCTGGCGCCGGACGTCTACGGCGCTTTCCGGGAGTTCGGCAAGCGTGTATTCGCCGATGGCGCGCTGCCGTCGAAGACCAAGCAGCTCATTGCGGTCGCGGTGGCGCACGTGACCCAATGCCCCTATTGCATCCGGGGCCACTCGGAACTCGCCCTGAAGAACGGCGCGACCGAGCAGGAAATCATGGAGGCGATCTGGGTCGCCGCCGAGATGCGGGCCGGCGCCGCCTACGCGCATGCCGCCATCGCGATCGACGCGATGAATCAGGTGGCCGGCCGCTCCGGCGGCCACGACTGAGCGGGGGCACGATGCCGGCACGCCTGAACTATTTCACCGCCGCGCCCGAAGGCGCCGCCGCGATGCGTGGACTCGAAGCCTACGTGCGCGCAAGCGGCCTGGACGAGTCGCTGCTCGAACTCGTGAAGACGCGCGCTTCCCAGATCAATGGCTGCGCGTACTGCATCGACATGCACACGAAGGATGCCCGCGCCAACGGCGAGACGGAGCAGCGCCTGTACGCCCTGTCCGCCTGGCACGAGACGCCCTTCTATTCCGGGCGCGAGCGCGCGGCGCTCGCGTGGACCGAGGCCCTTACCCGCATCGCGGAGCATGGCGTTTCGGACTCCCAGTTCGCCGCGGCGAAGGCGCAGTTCAGTGACAGGGAACTCGTCGACCTGACGCTCGCCATCGTGGCGATCAACGGGTGGAACCGGCTCTCGGTTGCGTTCGCCAGCGTGCCGGGCAGCTATCAGCCGCGGCCGCCCGATCCGGGTCGTGCCCCGGGTTCCCGCGCCGTCTGAGCCATGGCGATGGCACACGTCGTCCTGCCGGAGATCGCCTGAATGCGAACGAAGCCTATTCCCCCTGCCAACGTTCGGCTGAAGCGGGCGTACGAGCCGCCCGCGTCCTCGGACGGCACGCGCATTCTCGTCGACCGGCTGTGGCCGCGCGGCGTGCGCAAGGAAGACGCCGCGCTCGACGGCTGGGTGAAGGAAATCGCGCCCAGCACGGAGCTGCGCAAGTGGTTCGGTCACGATCCCGGGCGATGGCCCGAGTTCCGGCGCCGGTATGCCCGGGAGCTGGATAGCCACACGGACGAGATCGAGCGGTTGCGGGCGCTCGCGCGCAAGGCGCCGGTCACGCTGGTCTTCGGCGCCCGTGACGAAGAGCACAACGACGCCGTCGTGTTGCGCATGGTTCTGCTCGGCGGCGAACCGTCGGATCCGTGAGCGCAGGGGCTGCGCTTCGGTGGTGGTCGCCACGGGAATATACTCACCCGGAGGATACGTCCGTCGTGCGCGCGAAGCTGCGTGATCACGGCGGTCAGAAGGGCGCCTGGCAATGCTGAATCCGGATACTCGGGGCACGGTGCTTACCATCGGCCATTCGACGCGCTCACTGGAGGAATTCGTCGGCCTGCTCCAGGCGCATGCGGTCACGTGCGTGGTCGATGTGCGCAGCGTTCCGCGCTCGCGGCACAACCCGCAGTTCAATGGCGACGCGCTTTCGCCGGCGCTCCAGGGCGCGGGTATCGCGTACGCGCACGCACCGGGCCTCGGGGGCTTTCGCCGTCCGGTCGCGCGATCGTCCAACGAGGGTTGGCGCAACCTCTCGTTTCGCGGCTACGCGGACTACATGCAGACCACCGCCTTCGCCGACAACCTGGAGGACCTCATCGACAGGTCCGGTCGCGATCGCGTCGCGCTCATGTGCGCGGAGGCCGTGCCGTGGCGCTGCCATCGCTCGCTGATAGCCGATGCTCTCGTGGCACGCGGTATCGTGGTCGAGGAGATCGTGTCGCGAACGCGGCTCGACAGGCACGTGATGACATCCTTCGCGGCGGTGGATGGGACCGCGATCACCTATCCCGCAAACGTGAGCGTGGAAGCCCGGCCTTGAACGAGGCGAAACGAATCCCCGGTGAACCTCGGATCTTCTGCTCGGTCTGTCGACGGGAGGCGCCGCGTTCGCTGGCCGTGGGCGGCGAGGCGGACGACTATGTATTCCACTTCTGCGGCCTGCACTGCTACGCGATCTGGAGAGGTGAGGAGCACGCGCAGTGCGATCCGGACGTGAAAGGGCGCGATGGGCACTGAGGGCAAGCGACGGCCGGTCTTTTTCAACCTCGCACAGATCTCGCTTCCGGTGGGTGCGCTGGCTTCCATCGCCCATCGGGTGGCGGGCGTGATCCTTGCGGTCGGTCTTCCGTTCGCCGTTTACGCGCTCGATCTGTCATTGCAGGATCCCCGGGGATACGCGGTGGTGGCCGCGGCGGCGTCGAGCGTGCCCTTGCGCCTGGGCACCGTGATGCTGGCCTGGGCGCTGGCGCACCATCTGCTGGCAGGGGTACGCCACCTCCTCATGGACGTGGACATCGGCTCACGCCTGGCCGACGCACGTCGCAGCGCGTGGATCGTGAACGTCGGCGGTATCGCCATCGCCTTGCTTGCCGCCGCAGCCCTGCCATGAAAAGGCCCGTGACCGGTCTGGGAGCCTGGCTCGTGCAGCGCGCCAGTGCGGTCTACTCGCTCGTCTTCATCGTGTTCGTGCTTGTCCATTTCCTCGTCGATCCGCCCACCTCGTACGTGGCATGGCACGACTGGGTGTCGGGCAGGGGCGTGAGCATTGCCGCGTCGGTCTTCTGGATTGCCTTGCTGGCGCATGCCTGGGTGGGGCTTCGGGACGTGCTCATGGACTACGTCCATTCGATTGCCATCCGCTTCGCCATGCTTGCATTGCTGAGCGCCTGTCTGGCGGGGATGGGCGCATGGACCATTCGAATCCTGCTGATGGCGCATCGCTGAGACGAGCGCCAGAGCCCACGGCAAGGAACGGGAGACCCCGGTGAAACTGTCTATTTTTCGCTTCAATCCGGAACGCGACGAAAAGCCGTACATGCAGGACTACGAGGTCGAGCTGCAGGCGACCGACCGGATACTCCTGGATGTCATCCTGCGCATCAGGATTCAGGATGATTCGCTCACCATCAGGAAATCCTGCCGTGAAGGCGTGTGCGGCTCCGATGCGATCAATATCAACGGCCGCAATGGACTGGCTTGCATCACCCCCGTCAAGGGCCTGAAGGAGCCGGTGATACTGCGCCCGCTGCCGAGCTTCCCGGTCATCCGCGACCTCGTGGTCGACATGACGCGGTTCTTCGAGCAGTACCATTCCATCAGGCCTTACCTGATCAACGATGAACCTGCCCCGGAAAAGGAGCGCCTGCAGTCGCCGGAGGATCGCGCCAGGCTCGACGGGCTGTACGAGTGCATCCTGTGTGCGTGCTGCACGAGCCAATGCCCGTCGTCCTGGTGGAATCCGGACAAATTCGTCGGGCCGGCGGGTCTTTTGCAGGCCGAACGCTTCATCGTGGACAGCCGGGATCGCGCCACGAAGGAAAGGCTCGATGATCTGAACGACGTCTATCGGCTGTTCCGCTGTCGCTCGATCATGAACTGCACCGAGGTGTGCCCCAGGGGCCTGGCCCCGTCCCGCGCCATCGAGAAGATCAGGCTGATGATGGCGAGGGAGTCGCTGTAATGCCTGGGCTCGCCACACACCATGGCCACGAAGTGCAGCGCTCGAAGGCGGCGCGATGATGGCAAGCCCGGCCAGGCCGGTCGTGCTGACGGGAGACCGGACCACCGGCCCGCTGCATCTCGGGCACTACGCGGGCTCCCTGAAAGCACGCCTCGAGCTGCAAGACGAGGCCGAGCAGTACGTTCTTCTTGCCGACACGCAGGCCTTGACCGACCACGTCGGACGACATGCCGAGGTCAGCGGGAACGTCATCGAGGTGGCCATGGATTATCTGGCGGTCGGCATCGATCCGGCCAGGTCCACCATGTTCATCCAGTCGCAAGTCCCCGAGCTTGCCGAGCTGTCCATGCTGCTCATGAACCTCGTGACGCTGGCCCGGCTGGAGCGCAACCCCACGATCAAGGAAGAGATTCGACTTCGCGGATTCGAGCGCGACATTCCTGCCGGCTTCCTCGTCTACCCCGTCAGCCAGGCGGCGGACATCACGGCGTTCAAGGCCACCCTCGTTCCCGTCGGTGAAGACCAGCTGCCCATGATCGAGCAGACGAACGAGCTCGTGCGCAGCTTCAACGCCAGCGTGAGCCAGGACGTGCTCGTCGAGTGCAGGGCCCTGCTGTCGCCCGTCGGCCGGCTTCCCGGCATCGACGGGAAAGCGAAGATGAGCAAGTCCATGGACAACGCGATCGCCTTGAGCGCCGGACCCGACGAGATCCGCAGGGCCGTGAAGCGCATGTACACCGACCCGGGACACCTGCGGGTGGACGATCCGGGTCGGGTCGAAGGCAACGTCGTCTTCGCCTTTCTGGATGCCTTCGAGCCCGATACGCGGCAGCTCGCGGCTCTCAAGCGTCGATACCGGGAAGGCGGCCTCGCCGACAGCACGCTCAAGCGGTTGCTCGAGGAGCGGCTTCAGGAAATCATCGAGCCCATACGCCTTCGGCGGCAGCGCCTGGCGAGCGACCGCGGCGAAGTCATGATCATCCTGAAGCGGGGTACGGAATGCGCCAGGAGCGTGGCGGCGGCGACCATCGCACAAGTCAAGCGCGCCCTGGGTCTCGCCTATTTCACGTAAGCGGGCCGGAACCGCGCGGATGCGTCAAGACTCCAATGTCGGAGAAATGAGACGGACAACAGGTGACCATGCGATGACTATCCAACCCCAGCCCCCACCACCGGCCGAGCATGTCGACGAGTTGCTGGATGAAGCCGGCCGGGAAAGCTTTCCCGCCAGCGACCCCCCTGCGGTGACGCCCATGCGCGGCCCGGTCACTCCTGTGCCTGACACAAGTCCGCCGGAGGACGCGCAGTCGATGGCCGCGCGATAGACGGCGCCGTCCGCGGTGCCCGCTGGCCGGGGCGGCTTCGTCGTCCCATTTCCCGGAAGCGCCAGCAGGGTTTCCCGATGCTCGCGCAGGCGATGTCGGACCACGAGAGAAGCAGACGGAGAAAGCCGATCATGAATGACGCTGCACAATCGCCAACCGAAGAAGACGAGGCGCTTTCGCCCTGGTGGATTCGCGCCGTCGTGTTCGTGATGGCGCTCGGCTTTGCCGGCCTCATCACGATCACCCTGCTTGCCTACCGGAACGCCCCGCCGATCCCGGCGCGGGTCGTCGACGCGCAAGGTGTCGATCTGTTCAGCGGCGACGATGTCAGCGACGGCCAGGCGGTATTTCTCAAGTATGGCCTGATGGACAACGGAAGCATCTGGGGTCATGGCGCGTACCTGGGGCCCGATTACTCGGCGCAGGCCCTGCATCGAATGGGCGAGGACACCGCCGAAGCGATCGCTCTGCAACAATTCCACGTCTCCCTGGCGGCATTGTCACTCTCGCAGCAGGCGGCAGTGCACGCCGAAACTGCCGTGGACCTCAAGACCAATCGATACGATGCGGCCAGGGATACCCTGCACCTGACGATGCCGCAAGCGGTCGCGTTTCGCCAGCAGATCGGCTACTGGCGCGATTACTTCCAGCATCCGTCACGCAATGGCGGCCTGGCGCGCAATCTCATCACCGATCCTGTCGAACTGCACCAGCTTTCGGCTTTCGTCACCTGGGCGGCCTGGGCGTCGGTGGCCGCCCGGCCCGGCGAGGACTATTCCTACACCAACAATTTCCCTTACGACCCGAGCGTGGGCAATCAGGCGACGTCCGGCGCGCTGTTGTGGAGCGCACTGAGCCTGATCGTGCTGCTGGTCGGCATTGGGGTCGTGCTCGTGAGCTTCGGGAAATTCGATCACCTCGGTTGGATCACTCGCGGCCATCACGTGCATCCGCAACTGCTGCCGGGGCAAGCCAGCCGGGGGCAGAAGGCATTGGTCAAGTTCTTCGTGGTCGTGGCGCTGCTGTTTCTGGCGCAGACACTGGTTGGCGGCGCCACCGCACATTACCGCGCCGACCCAGGCAGCTTTTACGGCTTCGATCTCGAGCGCATCTTTCCAAGCAACCTGATGCGGACCTGGCACCTGCAGCTGGCGATCTTCTGGATCGCAACCGCCTATGTAGCGGCGGCGCTTTTTCTCGGTCGCGCGGTGCGCGCCGACGAGCCGCGCTGGTTCGCCGGCTGGACACACGTGCTGTTCACGGCATTCACCGTGGTGATCGTGGGGAGCCTGCTGGGCGAGTGGCTGGGCATCTCGCAACGGCTTGGCCGCTGGTGGTTCTGGCTTGGTGACCAGGGTTGGGAGTACCTGGAGCTCGGCCGCCTGTGGCAGTTCCTGCTGGTCGTCGGGCTGCTGCTCTGGTTTGTCCTGTTGTGGAGACTGGTGCAGCCGCGCACGTTGGCCGATCCGGCGGCCAAGCCCCTGGTCAGGATGTTCATGCTGGCCGCGCTGGCCATTCCGGTGTTTTACGTCCCCGCCTTGCTTTATGGCGCCAGGACCAACTTCACGGTAGTCGATACGTGGCGCTTCTGGATCATCCACCTGTGGGTGGAGGGGTTCTTCGAGTTCTTCGCCACGACGGTTGTGGCGCTGACGTTCCATCAACTCGGCCTGACCCGCCTAAGCGTCGCGCTGCGGGTGATCTATCTCGACGCCATCCTGTATTTCCTCGGCGGGCTCATGGGCACCGGCCACCATTGGTATTTCACTGGCCACACCAACGTCAACATGGCGTTATCGGCGCTGTTCTCCGTTCTCGAGGTCGTCCCGCTGACCCTGCTCACGCTGGACGCCTGGGACTTCGTGCGCACGACGCGCGGCGAATGCGACGTGTGCGGGAAAGCGGTGACAACACCGCACAAATGGACGTTCTACTTCCTGATGGCGGTCGGCTTCTGGAACTTCGTCGGTGCGGGAATTTTCGGGTTTCTCATCAACCTGCCGATCGTCAGCTATTACGAGGTCGGCACGCTCTTGACCCCGAACCATGGCCACGCCGCGATGATGGGAGTCTTCGGCATGCTGGCGATCGCGCTGATGGTGTTCGTGCTGCGCCAGGCCAGCGACGATGCGCACTGGGTTGGCATCGAAAAGTACGTCAAGGTTGCCTTTTGGGGCACCAACGCCGGCCTGGCGCTGATGGTGGCGATGAGCCTGTTCCCTGGCGGCGTGCTGCAGCTCTGGGACGTGGTCCAGCACGGGTACTGGCACGCGCGCAGCCTTGAATACACCGGCAGCGATCGCTCGCGTCTGATCGAATGGCTGCGGATGCCGGGCGACGTGGTATTCATCGTGTTCGGTGCCGTGCCCCTGGTGATCGCTTCGATCAAGGGCTATCTCGGGGTGCGCGCCACGGCGACGGGCTTGAATTCGCGCGCCGGCTGAGCGGGGGACCGCGCTGCCGTAATATTCCGCAAAGCTGTAGACGCCTCCGGATTCCCTTCGTGACGATGGATGACCTAAAGGTATCGAAGGACGTCGACGCGCTGCGCCTGGTGGTGGTGTACGCCCTCAACTCCGGCGTCGTCGTTGTCGCCTCGATGGTCGCGATGGCCGTGCCATTGCTCAAGCTGCGTGCCCGTGCGAGATTCCTGTTTGGACGCTCGCCCGGCTCGGAATGTCTGCAGCGCGTCCAATCAGCGGCGTGGTCCGTTCCGGGAGTCCGGGGGGTTTGTAACCTGCGCGTTTAGTTTGTGGGCCCGTACACGGTGCACGCCGGGATGATCGTCGAGCTTGCGCCGGAAATGGCAGTCCGGGAAGCCGATCGGATCGCCAACGAGGTCCACCGCAGAGTTCACGACGAGGCCCTTCCCGGTTACTGCTTCGTACAAGTGGCCCCCGAACCGACGCAACGCGACGCGGCCCTGAGCCTCGCTCAGTGATGATGCGCGGCGGCGTGTTCGCCCTCATGTGATTGCGGTTCACGCTCGGGGTAATGGCCGTGGATCCCCGTGGTCGCTGCGTCCCACAGCCGTTCGACGTAGTGGACGTACGGCACATACGCTTCGACATATTTGCGGCCCGCAGCCACGTCGTTCGGATCGAAGGCCTGCTTCTCCGTCGCCGCGCGAAAGCGCGCGCGCACGCCGGTGCTCACCGCATCTGCCAGAAGCTCAATCACCGCGTCGACCGAGCCGGATTTTAGCGCGCGATCCGCGGCCGGTACTGCAGGCCCCAGGTCAAGACCCGCTGGCTTCAGCCCCGTAAAGGGGGCGCCTTCCCCGGCCCGATGGATGCGCACAAGTGTTTCGAAGAAGTGCCGATCGGCCAGCGAGCGCGCTTTTGGGCCGAGATCGCGAACCGCCTGTGCGTGATCGAACGCATGCCGGACTTCGGGCTCGTCTTCCGGACGCACCCACGGGAGCACCAGGTTCAGGTTCTTTTCCTCGACGGCCTTCTTCGCGAGCGCCACCAGCGGCCCGTCCAGGGTGTCACAATGGGCGAGCCCCCAGAACAGCAGCACCCCGGATTCAGCGCCGCCACCGGGCAGCAGATTGACACCAAATACCTGCGCGGCAATCCGCTCTGCACCAAGCAAGACGATGGCGAGCAGCAGTTGCGTATGTCGCGACGCTAACCGATTCCAAGTCATAACGCCTCCCATGTCTTCAACTTGCCGTGAGCATTTTGCAACGAAATCGGGGAACCAGCTTGATGCCGGTCAGCGCAGCGCTTTCCAGCCCGGGTGATCGAAGTAGTCCCCATAACGGTTGACCGTCTGCACCGCCAGCACGGCACCCGCCGCCGGTGCGGTCTTCGACTTGCCCTGCATGGCGTCCGCCCCCGCGATGAGTTCGGCCACGATGATGTGCAGGTTCTCGTCAGCCGCGGGCTCGAGCTTGCACTCGGCGACGATCGTGGCAACCTTCGCTTCGACCGTCGTGCCGAGCATCTTGTAGTCGGCCGGCGTCAGCGTGCCCTTGTGGATGCTTTCGTGCTTCGCCGCGAGAGCGGCGCGCAGTTCCCCCATCGCCTTGCGAAGCGGCGCGTCGGTTGCCCATTTCTTTCCGTGGTCAAGGGCGAGCTTCGCCGGCTCTCCGGAGGCGTGTTGATGCGAATCGGCTGCGAAGGCGGCAAAGCCCGTGCCGAGAGTCAGTGCAGCGACAAGAGTGGCGGCGAACAGGTTGCGACGGGTAGTCATGGAAATCTCCTCAGTGGTGAATGACGATGGTCTGGGGATCATCGGCGTGCTCGATCAGGAGCGTGCGCACGCGGGCTTGCCAGAGTGATTGGAACAGCGCCGCTTCCTCGGCCGTGGCCGTGGCGGCGAAGCAACGCTGCAGCAGCGGGGACATGCGGGGGTCCGCCGGCACGCGCTCCAGGCGAGCGAGCACCGTGACGGCGGCACCGGTATCGACACGCGCAAGCCGGATTTGCCCCGGGATGTCGACGCCGAAGAAGAGCAGGTCGCGGCGATCGAACTTCCCGCCGATGCCCTTGAAACCGGTGTCCTGCGTCGCGCCCGTGAGCAAGCTCACCACGTTGGCGACCACGCCGGTGGTGCCTTCCTCACGATGCTCGCGCAGTTCGACCCGAATGCCGCCACGCTCCGGCAGGGCGTTCGGATAGAGGGCGCCGAGCGCGGCGCGGGTGGACAGATATGCCGCCGCCACGGTCGGGCAGGAATGGCCGGCGAGCTTCACCACGTCGGCATAGCCGTATTCGATGACGCCGTCCTGCGCGGCTCCGAGAAATGCGGCCAGCGGGTCGCGGACGGTGATCCGCGGCGCGGCGTCAAAGAACGCGGGGAATTGCATTTGTCGGCCTCCTTTCCCTGAATCGCCCGGCTTGCGCAATGCTTCCGGCATGTATAAGATAGTATCCGATTACTTACTAAACGTCAAGCCGCGGATCCCCATGGCCACCCTGAATGCCGTCCGTGCCGCACCGCGCCACCGCCTGAGCACCAGCCAGCGGCAGCGCGAAATCGTCGCCACCGTGCTCGCGCTTGCCCGCGAGCGCGGCCCCGACACGATCACCACCCAGGCCATCGCCGACAGGATGGGCCTCACGCAGGGTGCGGTATTCCGGCACTTTCCCGACAAGGAGGCGATCTGGCTCGCGGTCTTTGCCTGGGTGCGCGAGTCGCTCGGCGCGGCGATCGCGGCGGCAATCGAGAAGGCGGATTCGCCGTTGGCGAAGATCGAGCGGGCGTTTATCGCCCACGTGGCCTTCATTGCGGCCAATCCGGGCGTGCCGCGCGTCATGTTCCACGAGATGCAATACCCGGGCGATTCCCCGGTGCGTGCCGAGGTTCGGGCGATGATCACGACGTATCGCCAGAGACTCAGGCAGCTCTTCACGCAAGCGAAGGCGGCGAACGAGCTTCCGGCAAGCCTCGACACCACGCTGGCGTCCATGCTGTTCATCGGCGCGGTGCAGGGACTCGTCATCCAGTCGTCGCTCGCCGGCGACGAGGCGGGAATGGTGCAGCGCGCGCGCAAGCTCCTTCCGCTGCTGGTCGACGGTTATCGCGGACGGAGGAAACCATGAATTTGCGCCCCGGCCGCAAGGCGGCGCTCGGCGCCGTCGGCATCGGCGTCGCGCTGCTGCTGGCATGGCTCGTGACGAGCCAGGGACCGCTCGCGTCGACCAAGGTCACCGTGGCGAAAGTCGAGCGAGGCACCCTCACCGCCAGCACGTTCGGCATCGGCACCGTCGAGGCGCGGCGTGCCTATGCGCTCGGCCCCACGGTCGCCAGCCGCGTACTGCGGGTCCTGGTCGACCAGGGCGATGCGGTCAAGGCGGGGCAATTGCTCGCGGAACTCGATCCCGTGGACCTCACGGACCGCGTGACCAGCGCGCAGCTTGCGGCCGAGCGCGCGACTAGCGCCATTCGCGCCGCGCAGGCTCAGTTGGATGAGGCGCGCAGCCGCTCCCGCACCGCGCGGGTGAGTGCCGAGCGTTCCGTCGAACTGCGTGCGAAGGGATTCATCAGTCAGGAGGCGGTCGAGGCCAAGGCGTACGAGGCCACGGCTTCGGATGCGGCGGCCGATGCCGCGGCGGCGCAGTTGGCCGTGGCGGTGCGCGATCGGGAACGCGCGCTGTCCGATGTTTCCGGCGCCGGCAAGCTGAGGGCCCAGGCGCGCCTCGTGAGCCCGGTGGACGGCATCGTGACCTCGCGCCTCGTCGAATCCGGGACGACCGTGGTTGCCGGGCAGGCCGTGCTCCAGGTCATCGACCCCGCGAGCCTGTGGATCCGGGCGCGCATCGACCAGGGTCACGCGGGAGGTGTTCGCGTCGGGCAGCCGGTGGAGATCGCTCTGCGCTCGGACCAGAAGCGCACCTATCGCGGGCAGGTGCAGCGCGTCGATTGGGTGAGCGATGCAGTCACGGAAGAACGCATCGTCAATGTGGGCTTCGCCGCCCGGCCCGAAGCCGCCTCGGTCGGCGAACTGGTCGAGGTGACGATCGGCATCGACCAACTCGTCAACGCTCGCTCCGTGCCCACGGCAGCGGTCAAGCGGATCAACCGGCAGGACGGCGTTTGGCGGGTGCGCCAGGAACGCGCCATGTTCCAGCCGGTGAAAGTCGGCATCACGACGCTGGACGGGCGAAGCCAGATCCTCGATGGTCTCGAAGACGGCGACGAGGTCGCCGTGCACAGCGACAGGGCACTGCAGCCGGATGCCACCGTCAAGGTCGTCTCCGCCCTCGTGGGCTCCGCACCATGATCAACCTGGCCGCCCGCGACATCCTGCACGGATGGGGCAAGTTCGTGTTCACCGGCGTCGGGCTCGGCCTGCTCATCGGCGTCACGCTGTCGATGGCGGGGATCTATCGGGGCCTGGTCGACGACGGGCAGGCGTTGCTCGCCATCGGCGGCGCGGATCTCTGGGTCGTTCAGCGCGATACGCTGGGTCCGTACGCCGAACCGTCGAGCGTGCGCGACGATGCCTATCGGGCGCTCCTCGCGGTCCCGGGCGTCGCGGAAGCCGGAAACGTCACTTACCTCACCATGCAGATCCAGCACGACGCAGGGGAGGTGCGCGTCATGCTCGTCGGCATCGAGCCGGGACACCCCGGAGAGCCGGGCTACCTGGTTGCGGGCCGCCCGATCACGCGCTCGCATTACGAGGCGATCGCGGACGTGCGAAGCGGCCTGAGGCTCGGCGAACGCATTCGCATCCGCCGGCACGAGTACACGGTGGTCGGGCTGACGCGCCGCATGGTGTCGTCGGGCGGGGACCCGATGATCTTCGTGCCGCTCAAGGATGCGCAGGAGGTGCAGTTCCTCAAGGACAACGATGCGCTCGTCAACGAGCGGGCGCGAACCGCCGCCAATCCCGAATTCAACCGCCCGGGCGTGCCCGGGCTCCTCGAGGCGGTGCAGGCCAGCCAGTCCAACAGCCACAGCGTGAACGTCGTGCTGCTGCGGCTGGCCCCCTCCGCCGACGAAATGAAGGTGGCGGACCAGATTCGGCGCTGGAAGCATCTGGAGGCCTACACGCGCTCCGACATGAACGAGATCCTCGTTGCCAAGCTGATCGACACCTCGGCAAGGCAGATATTCATGTTCCTCGTGATCCTCTCGATCGTGAGCGCCGCCATCGTCGCGTTCATCATCTACACGATGACCCTGAACAAGGTGCGCGAAATCGCGGTCCTGAAGCTGATCGGCGCGCGCAACAGCACCATCGCCGGGATGATCCTGCAGCAGGCGCTCGGCCTGGGCGCGATCGGCTTCATCGTCGGGCGCACCGCCGCGACGATGTGGGCCCCGATCTTTCCCAAGTACGTGCTGCTGCTCCCCGGGGACGCCGTGCGCGGCGCGCTGCTCGTGCTGGCGATCTGCGCGCTGGCGAGCGTTGTCGCGATCCGCGCCGCGCTGCGCGTGGATCCCGCGGCGGCGATCGGGGGATAGGTGAATCCGGCGATCGAAATCGGCGGGCTCACCAAGCGTTACGGCGAGGGCGACGCCGCCGTCGATGCGCTGAAGGGCGTGGACATGGTCATCGAGCCGGGCGAGGTGGTGGGGTTGATCGGCCCCAGCGGCTCCGGCAAGAGCACGCTGCTCAAATGCCTCGGCGCGGTGATCGAGCCCACGACGGGCCGGATGGCGCTGGCCGGCGAGACGATCTATGACAATGGCTGGAAGGTTGCCGATCTGCGGGCGCTGCGCCGCGACCGCATCGGGTTCGTGTTCCAGGCCCCCTACCTCATCCCGTTCCTGGACGTCACCGAGAACGTGGCGCTGCTGCCGATGCTCGCCGGCGTGCCGAATGGCAAGGCGCGCGACCGGGCGCGGGAGATGCTCGCGGCACTGGATGTCGGGCATCGCGCGCAGGCGCAGGTGGCGCAACTCTCCGGCGGCGAGCAGCAGCGCGTCTCGATCGCACGCGCTCTGGTGAACGAGCCGCCGATCATCCTCGCGGACGAGCCCACAGCGCCGCTGGACAGCGAGCGGGCGCTGACCGTGATCCGCATCCTGAACCAGATGGCGCAGCGGTTCCGGACGGCCATCATCGTCGTCACGCACGATGAGAAGATCATTCCGACATTCAAGCGGATCTATCACATCCGGGACGGCCGGACCTACGAGGAGGCCGGCGAGGGGCGCGCGGCCTGACAGAGCGCGCGAACCTGGTGCCCGAAGGACGGTCGAAGACTTCATGCAACGGGAATGTCCGGAGGGACATTCCCGCGTGAAGCCGGCTTTCACGAGATGATCTGCGGCAACCCTTGGGAGGGAGCGTTCATGGCGATCCAGCATGCGGCACCAGGCGACCTGATCGATGTCCTGCCCCTTGGCGAAAGGCTTCGCCATGCGGGCTCGGAAACGCTGATCAGGACGACACACCTCGAAATCTTCCGTTACGTGCTGCGTGCGGGCGAGGCGGTTCGCAAGCACGCTGCGTCCGGGTTGATGGTCATTCAATGCCTGGAGGGCGCCGTGGATTTCGAGGCGCAAGGCCGGGTGCAGGTGCTTGTGGCGGGCAGCATGCTCTACCTGGCGGATGGCGAGCCACACGCTCTCAATGCGCGGGAAGACTCGTCGCTGCTCGTGACCGTGTTGTTGCATCGCAAGTGACGCGGCGACAAGACTCGTCGCCGTGGACGCTGAGGAGTTCGCAGTATCGGCCATCGTCGGAGGTGCGGATGCGTACAGATCAGGCTGCTCCGGATCACAAGCCCGGAAGCACCGTGGCCGGTGAGCAGAGTTCCCTCGTAGTCGAGCTCTCTGCGGGCGATCTTCCGGCACATTGCCCCAACGCCAGGATGCCGCTGTGGTCGTCACACCCGAGAATCTTCCTGGATGTCGTGAACCAACGCGAAGCGATGTGCCCGTATTGCGGCACACGCTACCGACTCGGTGCCAGTGTCGATTTATTCGGATTCGACACCCGTGGCCTGCATCAGCATCACCGGCAGCACTTCCTGGAGCCGGATGCGGAACACGCGGAATCGGCTGCGCCAACGGCCGGCCACCGTGCGGACGCAAATGCGTGGGCTGACGCGTCCGGGAACACGACGCCCGAATTGATGACGCGCTGGCTGAAGGGTCGCAATTGGCGCTGACAACGGTGTCGACAGTCCTCTATTTCAGCGACATTCACATCGAGATCCGGGAAAAGGAAGGCCGGCCCGGATGGACTGCCATCCAGCCGCTCGATCTGGGGCCGGATCTCACGCGCTTTGCCGGGACGACGGATCTCCTCGTCCTGGCCGGCGATATCGGCAGAATGCACTCGCGGCGCAATGTGTCGACGCTGCGCTACGCCGAGCAAGCCGCCTCCTATCTGGGCTGCCCCGCGATCGTGGTGCCCGGCAACCATGAATACTATCGCGGGTCGTTCGATGACGAGCGCGAAGCCCTCCTGGCCGCGCGGGTCGCGGGCGTAACGGTGCTCGACCGGGGGCAGGCCCGTCATTCCTGCGCGGCGGGCTCGCTGCGAATTCTGGGCGCGACGCTGTGGACGGACTATGCGGTACTGGGGGATCGCGAGAAAGGCATGCACGAGGCGGAGCAGGCGATCGAGGACCACCGGCTGATCACGCGGCGCGGCGGTGCACGGTTCCTGCCGCAGGATGCGCTCGCGGAGCATCGCCTGGCGAGCCGATGGCTGGCGCAGCGGCTGTCGGAGCCGCACGACGGGCCGACGCTCGTCGTGACGCACCACGTGCCTCATTCCGCTGCGCGCAACCCGGCTTACGGAGCGACCTCGCTCTCGCCCGCGTTCGACAGCGACTGCGATGACCTGATCGCGGCCGCCGCCAGGGCGCAGGTCGTGGCATGGATCTTCGGCCACAACCATTGGAGCCACGAGGTCGAGGTGGGTGGCGTGCGTCTGCTGTCCGCCCAGCGAGGGTATCCGGCGGAAGGCACTGCCTGGAACGGCCCGGGCATCCTGCGCATCTGAGCGCGGAGTGTCGAGGCAGGCGGGAGGTACGACATGCCGGGTGAACTGGAAAGCCCGGCTTCACGCTCAACTGCCACACGACGCCTCGGGACACGATCTTGATATGAGCGTTGGTGGATCAAAAGACGAATAACTTTCGTTTTACGTCATGCTGGATTCGGCTCAGCATGGCCCAAGGAGCGAACAAACATGAACGAGCCCCATGACGTCGCCGTGATCATCGGCAGCCTGCGCAAGGCGTCGTACAACCGCAAGATCGCCCAGGCCCTGGCCGAGCTGGCGCCGGCGCGGCTGAAGCTGGAAATCGTCGAGATCGCGCAATTGCCCCTTTACAGCCAGGACTACGACGAGGCGACTCCGACCGAATACGCGCCGTTCCGCGAACGCATCGCGCGCGCCGACGCGGTGTTGTTCGTGACCCCGGAGCACAACCGCTCGATGCCGGCGGCGCTGAAAAACGCGCTCGACGTGGCCTCCCGCCCCCCGGGCCAGAACAAGTGGGCCGGCAAGCCGGCCGGCGTGGTGACGGCGTCGATCGCCGCGATCGGCGGCTTTGGCGCCAACCATCACCTGCGCCAGTCGCTGACTTTCCTGGACATGCCCACCCTGCAGCAGCCCGAAGCCTACATCGGCAAGGTTCAGGATCTGCTGGATCCGGCGAACGGAAAGCTGAACAACGACTCGACGCGCGAATTCCTCAGGAAGTTCATGGACAGGTTCGCCGCCTGGATCGAGCGCGTCGTGCCGTCCGACCGGCAATGAATGATTCGGTGAATGCCGAATATGCTCCAGGCTGGCCCGGCAGCGAACCGCGCTGGACCTCGAGCGCGAAGACCGGGGTGGGTACGTCGCTCGGCCCCGGCAGCCAGGTCTGGTTCACGCTGAGCCACGGCATCCTGAACGAGATCTACTATCCGCGCCTCGACTCGCCCTGCACACGCGACATCGGGCTGATCGTCACCGACGGCCGCGAGTTCTTCTCCGAAGAAAAGCGCCACGCATCTTCGCAGGTCAGCTACCCGTTCAAAGGGGTGCCGCTCTACCGGCTGAGCAATGCCTGCGGCGAAGGGCGCTACCGCATCGAAAAGGACATTCTCGCCGATCCGACGCGAGATGCGCTGCTGCAGCGCACGCGCTTCGTCCCGCTCGTCGGCACTCTCGGCGACTATCATCTCTACGTCCTTGCCGCGCCGCACCTCGGCAATCGCGGGTGGGGCAACACCGCCTGGCTCGGGGACTACAAAGGCGTGCCGATGCTGTTCGCGCAGCGCGAGCGCTACTCGCTGGCGATCGCGTGCAGCGCGCCGTGGCGCGGGCGCTCCGCGGGTTTCGTCGGGCGCAGCGACGGCTGGCAGGACCTCGCGCGCCACCGGCGCATGCGCTGGGAGTACGCCCGCGCCGAAAACGGCAACGTCGCGCTCATCGGCGAAGTCGACCTGCAGGCCTGTGCCGGCCACTTCGTGCTGGCGGTTGGCTTCGGCGGGACCCCGGCCGAGGCCGGCCATCACGCGCTCGCGAGCCTCAATCAGGGCTTCGAGGCGACGCAGGAAGTCTACGTGCGCCAGTGGCAGGACTGGCAGCGAAGCTGCCTGCAAGTCGCCGATGATGACCCGGCGGCCGGATACGACGCGTACCGCGTCAGCGTGATGGTGCTGCGCACGCACGAGTCGAAGCTCATGCCGGGCGGGCTGATCGCCAGCCTGTCTTTCCCGTGGGGCTTCACCAAGAGCGACGACGATCTGGGCGGCTACCACCTCGTCTGGCCGCGTGATCTGGTGGAGTCGGCCGGCGCGCTGCTCGCCGCCGGCGCGCATGACGACGTACGAAAGGTGGTGCGCTATCTGCAGACCACCCAGGAGGCCGACGGCCACTGGCCGCAGAACACGTGGCTCGACGGCACCCCGTACTGGAACGGCATCCAGATGGACGAAGCGGCGTTCCCCATCCTTCTTGTCGATCTCGCGCACCGCGAGGGAGCATTCTCCGAGCAGGACCTGGAGCGCTTATGGCCGATGGCGCGGCGCGCGGCGGGCTTCCTGGTGCGCAACGGCCCCGTGACGCAGCAGGACCGCTGGGAGGAAGACGCCGGCTATTCACCCTTCACGCTCGCGGTGGTCATCGCCGCGCTGCTCGTGGCGGCCGAGATGGCGGACGCGTGCGGCGAGCCAGGTGTCGCCGCGTATCTGCGGGAAACGGCCGATGTGTGGAACGACTATATCGAGCGCTGGACCTACGTCAGCGGGACGCCGCTTGCGCAGCGGGTGGGCGTGAACGGCTACTACGTGCGCGTTGCACCGCCCGAAGTCTGCACGGTGGCGTCGCCCGCCGAGGGCTTCGTGCCGATCAAGAACCGTCCCCCGGGCGAAGCGGTGGCCCCGACCGAACAGATTCTCAGCCCCGACGCGCTGGCGCTGGTGCGCTTCGGCCTGCGTGCTGCCGGCGATCCGCGCATCGTCGATACCGTCAAGGTGATCGACGCGCTTCTCAAGCTGGAAACGCCGCGCGGCCCGGCCTGGCATCGCTACAACGATGACGGCTACGGCGAGCACGAAAACGGCGCCCCTTTCGATGGCACCGGCCGCGGCCGCGCGTGGCCGTTGCTCACCGGCGAGCGCGCACACTACGAGCTGGCCGCCGGACGCCCGGATGTCGCTCGCAAGCTGATGCGGACGATGGCGGCGTTTGCCAACGACGGCGGCATGATGCCGGAGCAGGTCTGGGATGCGCCCGATATCGCCCGGAGGGAACTGTGGCTCGGCCGGCCATCGGGTTCGGCGATGCCGCTGGTGTGGGCACACGCCGAATATGTCAAGTTGGCGCGCTCGTTGCGCGAGGAACGGCTGTTCGACATGCCGCCGCAGACCTTCGAGCGCTACGTCGCGCGCAAGGCGGCATGCGCCCATGGCTTCTGGCGCTTCAACCACAAGACGCGTTCGTTCGCGGCCGGCCGCACCCTGCGCATCGAAGTACTTGCTGGCGCGACCGTGCACTGGAGCGACGACGGCTGGCGTACGGTGCACGACACGGCGACGCAAGACACCGGCCTGGGCGTGCACAAGGTCGATCTGCCCACCGAACGGCTGGTGCCCGGCGCGGTCGTTGCCTTCACCTTTTTCTGGCATCAGGCCGGGCGTTGGGAAGGTGCCGATTTCGACGTGCTGGTGAGCTGACGTGACGCAGCGGCCTTTCGACGCGCAGTCTCGTCGAACTGATCGGGATTCTGAAGAAATCGGTCAAGGGCGCAATGATCGTCCATCCGGCGGCGAAGGCACGCCGATACGGGGCCGCAAGGGCACGCGCACGATGAGCGGCGGATCTTCGGCGTGGCGTGAATGCCCATGGCTGCCGGGTGCACCGGCCCGCTGCGCTTCCTCGGACGCGTGGAGGTGTCTGCCGAGGCGCCGGTGCCCGCCATTCGCCGCAGACGCCGGCGCATCGCAGACGACATGGAGGACAGCATGGCCACATCACTCGTGACACCCGACATGGCGCAGGACGTCGATCCGCAGGAGAGCCGGGAGTGGCTCGACTCCCTGGACTCGGTGCTGGAGCACGAGGGCGGCACGCGTGCCGACTATCTGCTCGACATGCTCGTCGACCACGCGCGGCGCTCGGGAACGCACCTGCCATTTCACCCGACCACTGCCTACGTCAACACCATTCCCCCCGCGCACGAGCGCCAAATGCCCGGCGATCCCGCGATGGAATGGCGCATCCGCTCGCTGATCCGCTGGAACGCCCTCGCGATGGTGGTGCAGGCGAACCGGCACAACCCGGGGATCGGCGGCCATATCGCAAGCTTCGCCTCCGCCGCCACGCTGTACGACGTGGGTTTCAATCACTTCTTTCGCGCGCCCAGTGATGCGCACGGGGGCGACCTCGTGTACTTGCAGGGGCACTCGGCGCCCGGATTCTACGCGCGGGCCTTCCTCGAGGGGCGGATCAGCGAGCAGCAGTTGCATGATTTTCGCCGGGAGGTCGGCGTGGATGGTCTCTCGTCGTATCCGCACCCCAGGCTGAAGCCGGACTTCTGGCAGTTCTCCACGGTGTCGATGGGCCTCACGTCGCCGATGGCGATCTACCAGGCGCGCTTTCTGAAGTATCTGCACAACCGCGGCATCCTGGATGCGGCGGACCGCAAGGTGTGGGCGTTCCTGGGCGACGGCGAGATGGACGAACCCGAATCGCTGGGCGCGATCACGCTCGCCTCGCGCGAACGGCTCGACAACCTCATCTTCGTCATCAGCTGCAACCTCCAGCGTTTGGACGGACCGGTGCGCGGCAACGGCAAGATCATCCAGGAGCTCGAGGGGATCTTCCGCGGCGCGGGCTGGAACGTGATCAAGGTCATATGGGGCTCGTACTGGGACCCGCTGCTCGCACGCGACAGCAAGGGCCTGCTGCGCAAGCGCATGATGGAGTGCGTCGACGGCGAGTACCAGGCTTTCAAGGCCAAGGGCGGCGCGTACACCCGCGAACACTTCTTCGGAAAGTACCCGGAGCTGCGCGAGATGGTCGCCCATCT
Source organism: Betaproteobacteria bacterium (assembly GCA_016720855.1). Classification (NCBI taxonomy): domain Bacteria; kingdom Pseudomonadati; phylum Pseudomonadota; class Betaproteobacteria; species Betaproteobacteria bacterium. Next base: position 690,600 of record JADKJU010000002.1, read on the forward strand.
CACCGACGAGGACATCTGGCGGCTCAATCGCGGCGGCCACGATCCGCACAAGGTCTATGCCGCCTACGCCGAGGCCGTGAAGCACGAGGGGCAGCCCACGGTCATCCTGGCCAAGACGGTCAAGGGCTACGGCATGGGCGAGGCGGGCGAAGGCCAGAACATCAGCCATCAGCAGAAGAAGATGGGTGAGGACGCCCTCAGGGCGTTTCGCGATCGCTTCAGCATTCCGATCAGTGACGAGGCGATTGTCGAGGCGCCCTTCTACCGGCCGCCGGATGACAGCCCGGAGATCCGCTACCTGCACGAGCGGCGCAAGGCGCTGGGCGGCTATTTGCCCAGCCGGCGGCGCGCCCACAAAGCGGTCATGGCGCCCGCGCTCGAGCAGTTCGAGGCGCAGCTCGCGGGCACGGGCGAGCGTGAAATCTCCACCACCATGGCCTTCGTGCGTATCCTCGCCGAGCTCCTGCGCGACAAGGCGATCGGCAAGTACGTCGTACCCATCGTGCCCGATGAGGCACGCACCTTTGGCATGGAAGGATTGTTCCGCCAGATCGGCATCTACTCGGCGGCGGGCCAGCTCTACGAGCCGGTCGACGCGGGCCAGATCATGTTCTACAAGGAGACCAGGGACGGCCAGATCCTGCAGGAAGGCATCACCGAGGCGGGCTCGATGTGCTCGTTCATCGCCGCGGGCACCGCTTACAGCAACCACGGGGTCAACATGATCCCCTTCTTCTGCTTCTACTCCATGTTCGGCTTTCAGCGCATGGGAGACTTCGCGTGGGCGGGCGCCGACATGTGCGTGCGCGGGTTCCTGATGGGCGGCACCGCGGGGCGCACAACGCTGGCAGGAGAGGGACTGCAGCACCAGGACGGACACAGCCAGGTGCTCTCAGCCAACATCCCCAACTGCATCTCCTATGACCCCACCTACGCCTACGAGCTGGCGGTCATCATCCAGGAAGGCCTGCGCCGCATGTTTCAGGAAAGGGAGGATGTCTTCTATTACGTCACGATGATGAATGAAAACTACCCGCACCCGGCCATGCCGGAAGGCGTCCGCGAGGGGATCCTGAAGGGGATGTATCTCCTGCGTGAAGGCGGTGCCAAGGGCAAGGAGAGGCCGCCGCGGGTACAGCTGCTGGGCTCGGGCACCATCCTGCGCGAGGTGCTCGCCGCGGCCGACCTGCTCGAGGGCGACTTCGGAGTAGCCGCCGATGTCTGGAGCGTGACCAGCTTTACGGAGCTCTGCCGCGAGGGTACCGACGCAGAACGCTGGTCCATGCTGCACCCGGAGCAGCCGCGGCGGGCGAGCTACCTGGAGACCTGTCTTGCGCAACGCGCCGGGCCGGTCATCGCCGCCACCGACTACGTGCGCCTGTTCGCCAATCAGGTTCGCGCGCTCGTGCCGAGGCGCTACGTGGTGCTTGGCACCGACGGTTTCGGCCGCAGCGATACCCGCGAGCAGCTCAGGCACTTTTTCGAGGTGGATCGCCGTTACGTGGTGATCGCAGCCCTCAAGGCGCTCGCCGATGACGGCGACGTACCCGCTGCGACGGTGACGGAGGCCATCAGGCGATACGGCGTCGATCCGGAGAAACCGAATCCCGTGACGATGTGACCTCGGACATGACTCGTCCCCTGGATCAGGCCGGCGGCGATTTGTACCGGGCGCTCGTGGAGTGCGCAGCGGACGCAATCATCTTTGCCGACCGCGAGGGACTGATACGGCTCTGGAATTCCGGTTCGGAGGCGCTTTTCGGCTACGCCGCGAGCGAAGTCATCGGCCAGAGCCTGGATATCATCATTCCGGAGCGGCTGCGGCGCGCGCATTGGGACGGCTATCGCAGCGCGCTTGCGGCGGGACACACGCTGCACGGGCGCCACGCACTGCCGACGCGCTCGATGCACAGGAATGGCTCCAGGCTCTACGTCGAGCTCAGTTTCAGCGTCGTCAAGGACGCGCAGGGCACGGTGATCGGCGCCATGTCCATCGGACGCGACATCACCGCGCGATACCTGAAGGAGCACGAGCACAAGGCGCGTGCCGACGGATCCGGCGCGTGACGATGGCGCGTTCGGGACATGCCCGGTGCGGGGATCCCCCGGAAGGGCGGAGGGCGATGAGCTGCCCGGCCTCGATCCTAGTAGCCCGCGAACTCCTCGGTGCGGATGTTGTCTTCGTTGACCTTGAGGCCGACCAATAGCTGACGCATCGCCTTGACCATCCCTTCGGGCCCGGACAGGTAGTAGATGGGCCGCGTCAGATCCGGCACGTACTTCTTCACCATCTCCGCGTCGATTCCACCGCGTTCGCCTCGCCAGTCGCCGGGCGCCGAGTCGGCAATCGCCACGTAAGTGAAGTTCGGATTTTCCCCGGCCAATCGCTCGAAGTCGGCCTTGAACGGAAAATCGACCGGCGTGCGGCTGGCGTGCAGCAGCGTGATCCGGTGCGCGGTCCTGTCGTGCGTCGCCTGGGCGATCATGCTGCGCACCGGGGTGACGCCGATTCCGCCGATGATGAACACCGCGGGCGTGGTCTCGGTTTTATGCAGCGTGAAGTCGCCGTAGGGAGCATCGAGTTTCACTTCGGTACCGAGCGGCAAGTCCCTCAACACCCGTTTGAAAGCCGTATCGCGCATGCGTGTCGCGGCGACCAGGTCGGGCTCGTACGGGGCCTGCACCAGCGAGAAGCCCCGGGTATTGCCTTCCGCGTCCGTCTGCGGCGGGTCGATCAGCGTGAAATCGGCGAACTGGCCGGCACGAAAGTCAAAGCCCTCCGGTTTGGCGAAATGAAATGCCATGGTTTCGCGTGCGACCGTCTCTTTCCTGATCAACTTTACCTTTGCGAGCATGAATCACCTCTCGTGTTGTAACTGCGGGGTTCTGACCGCGCCCTTTTCCATGATCAACCGGATGGCGGGAAAGGCCTTCTGCGCGACTTCGGGCACCGGCTTCCAGCGCCTGTCCGGCGCATAGCCGAAGGGCTGCGTCCCGGGCCCGTCCCCGGGCGTGCCGACGACAATGCGACCCACCATGCCGGCGGCTTCGTGCGGTTGACAGAAATAATCGTAGACACCGGGCAGGGAGAATGTGTGCTCGAACGTCGAACCCTTGGCCGGATATTGGGCGAGCAGGATGCCCGAATCCCACGATTGCGCCCGGTCAGGGATGCGCCGCTCGTGATTGCCGTTGCGCGGGTCATACGCCGTTGTGGAATGGTATCCATCGACCTGTACCCAGCGCACGGTATCACCCGGCTGGATGTGAAGGCCGATCGGATCAAAATAGACCCGCGAGCCGTCTTTCGACATGACCGCACGCACATCGAAGGTGCGAGCCGCGGCTGCGGAGCCGGTCAGCAGCGCCGCCAGCAGCACAAGCAACCCATATCGACCGATAGGCCCCCGACGGCGCTCAATCATGGCGTGACATGCCGTGCAGATATCGTCGAAAGCCGGTCGGCCCTATTTGAGATCAGTGTCCTGCCGATGCTTGGTAATCAGCCACTCGATCACGTGGTAGTGAGGCTCTTCGACTCCGGGATGGCCGGGGTTGTAAACGAAATCGGTGTGATCGATTTTCAGATTGCCGAGCTTGTGCCCCATGTTTTCGTAATTCTTGTGGCCATTGAGGTCTTTCAGGGGCACCATGTAGACGACGTTGGCCAGGTGGCCCTTCTTGTCGTAACCCAGAAACGGCCCGATCGGCAGCGTGGCCGGATCGACGTACAGCACCCCCAGTCCGGGCAGATACTCCGGAAGCGTGACGAGCGTACTGACTTTCTTGAAGGCGGCGGGCGGCGTGGTATGGATATCCGCCGCGGCAGACACTCCGGTGATGGCGACCAGACACAGCGCCGACACAGCGCCCAAGACGAACCGATAAACGCGATTCATGGCCATTTCCCCCTGCGTAGTTGGAATAAGACATGCAAGCGACGAATTTGACGCCTCACTCTATCTTCACCAGCATTCATTTCGCTGTCGGGCTTTCATGACAGTTTCTGTCGGATTTCATGGAGACCCTCCGGATAGCGGGCAGCGGCTCCGTCCAGGCTGGCGAGAACTCAACCGTTACGCCGGAAATGGCCCAGGCGCCGCTGGCTGATCGCCGCAGCGCTCTCGCCGTATTCGCTCTCGTGTCGGCGCTCGGCCTGATCGTCCTGGATCTGTCTACCTGGGCTCCGCTAGACGTGGCCTCGATCTATGGCCTGCCTTTGATGCTTGCCGGCGCCACGCGTGATCGAAGGGTGCTATGGATCTTCACGGTGTTGCTCATCGTTGCGACTCTCGTCGTATATGCCCTGCAGTTCGGACCGGGCTCGCATACGCTGCGGGAGCCTGTCTTCTACAACCGGCTGCTCGACGTCGTGTCATTGCTGGCCATGACAGGTCTGCTGCATATCTGGATCACTTCGATACGCACGAGCGAAGCTCGCGCACGGTTGATCAAAGCCCAGGACGAGAGGCTCGAGGCAGCCAGACTTTCCCATAGGCTGGTCGAGGTGCAGGAAACCGAGCGGCGCGCGCTCGCCAATCAACTCCACGACCTGGTCGGACAGAAGCTGACCGCGCTCGGCATCAACTTGGAGATCATGAAAGCGCCATCGGGACCGCCGGACGCGACGAAGGACAACGCGCGGCTGGAGGATTCGGCGAAACTGGTGCAGGAGACGATCGAAAGCATCCGCAATGTGATGGCCGAACTCAGCCCTGCGGTGCTGGGCGACTTCGGCCTTGCGCCGGCGCTGCGCTGGTACGCCGAACAGTTCAACAAGCGCACGGGGGTGGCCATTTCGGTGCAAGAGCAAGGGCAGGCGCGCCGGCTGGCGGCGCGCGCGGAAGAGGAGTTGTTTCGCATCGCCCAGGAGGCGCTCGCGAACGTGACCAAGCACGCCCGGGCCCGGGAAATCGTGGTGACATTGGAGTTCATGCCGCGGGACATCCGCCTGAGCATCGCGGATGACGGGTGCGGATTCGACGCGACGGCGCCTCAAGAGCCTTCGCGGGACGATGGCTGGGGGTTGATGATCATGCGCGAGCGGGCGGCGACGGTGGGCGGGCAATTCGAGGTGGAGTCGGCGCCAGGGCGCGGGACGCGAGTCAGCGTCATCTTGAGGAGTGATGCCCCATGATCAGGGTGCTGCTGGCGGACGATCACGCGGTGGTGCGCGACGGCCTGCGAGCCCTGCTGGAAGCGCAGCAGGACATCGAAGTGGTGGGGGATGCAGCGAACGGACGCGAAGCCCTGCGCCGGACAAAGCAACTGCAGCCGGACGTGGTCGTCATGGATATCGGCATGCCCGAGATCAACGGAATCGAGGCGACGCAGCTCATGCACGATGCGTGTCCCTCGACGCGGGTGCTGATCCTGTCGATGCATTCGACCACCGAGCACATCTTTCGCGCGCTGCAGGCGGGAGCGAAGGGCTATTTGCTGAAGGATGCCGCCGGCCACGAGGTGGTGGACGCCGTGCGCACCGTGCATCAGGGGCTGCGCTACCTCGGCCGCAGGATCACTGCCACCGTGGTCGACGATTACATCGCCGAACGCCGCCAATCAAGCCCCCTGGAAGGCCTGAGCCGGCGCGAGCGACAGATCCTGCAATTGGTGGCGGAGGGGAAAACGAGCGCCGAGGTCGCGACGATGCTTTTTCTGTCGCCGAAGACGGTCGACACCTATCGCAGCCGGATGATGCACAAGCTCGGTATTACCGACCTGCCCGGCCTGGTCAAGTTCGCCATCCAGCACGGGGTGACGCAGCTCGACTAGGCGCTCGCAGCGTTCTGCTGCGTCGGGACCACCGCTGCAGGAGAACCCGGCGCGAAACCGGGCATCAAGGATCCCTCACAGGAAGTGTCGACGTTCCCCGGCACCGTCGCGGACGATCCGACATCACACTCCTGCAAACGCGTCTGCCAGTACGGCGACGCGGGTCTGCGCGCTCGATGAACCACCCGATCGAAACACGCCGTCTCACCGCGAGTCTCCGAAGTGCGGAGAGCGTGGCTCTTCGAGACGCCTCATCAGAAGAAGGAAGCAATATGGACAATCTTCAGGAAATCGGCGCCAACCTGGTTGGCCTCGGCCCTCTGGCCGGTTTGGTCGGTGTCTGGGAGGGAAGCGACGGCACGGATATCTCCCCGGGCAAGCCTGACCGGAAGGTGAACGACACCGAAAGGAGCTATCGCGAGCGGTGGGCATTTGAAGTGATCAGCCCGGCGGTGGAAAACCATGATCAGAAGCTGCGCCAGGTGGTCTGCGATACCAATGCCTGGCGCGGAACCCGATCCACGGCGGGCAAGGAGGCGGGAGAAGCCTTCCACGCGCAAAGGGGTTACTGGATTTGGGATGCCGCCACCAAGATGGTGCTGAACTCGTTCAGCGTGCCGCGCGGTATCGTCATCAACGCCGGCGGCACGGCGGAACCCGACGCGACATGTTTTGAGCTTGTGGCGCAAGCAGGATCGGAGACCTACGGCATTTGCCAGAATCCCTACCTGCTCGAGAACTTCAAGGTGGTGCGCTACAGCCTCAAGCTCACGCTGAACCGGGACGGCAGCTTCGACTACGAGCAAGACACCCAGCTCGAGATCAAGGGTCGCGGACTGCTCCACCATACCGACGCCAACCACCTCAAGCGCAAATCCTGAGCATCGGTCAAGCGGAGCATCAAGGATTCCTGACCGAGACTGTCGGAGATTCCCGATAGCCCGGCAATCGGGCCGGTATGACACTGCTTTCACCGAGGGATTGCTGCGTCGCCATTTTCCGCCTCCCGCAGCGACGCCGCGCGGGCTCTGCGCAAGTGCGATGATTCGCGGGGGCGTGCTTTTCGGGAAACTTCGGCGCATGGACAAGGTTTCCCGTATTCGATCTGGGCATGTTCCCAGCCAAGGAGCGATCGTGGCGACATCGAAAAGGATCCTTGCGTTAGTGCTCGCGGGTGGACAGGGTACGCGCCTGCGCCCGCTGACGAACGAGGATGCGAAGCCGGCACTGCCGTTTGCAGACGGCCATCGCATCGTGGATTTCGTCCTGAGCAATCTCGTCAACTCGCGGATTTCACCCATCTACGTTCTGGCGCAGTACAAGCCGCACTCGCTGATCCAGCACCTGAGCATGTGCTGGGGTCTGTCTTCCCTCGACGAGAATCGTTCGTTGGAGGTCATTCTTCCCGGCAGGGGGAGCAACGCCAGCGGCTATCGAGGCACCGCGGATGCGGTCAATCAGAACCTGCATCTGATCGAACGGCATGAGCCCGACCTGGTGGCCGTGTTCGCGGCCGATCACGTCTATCGCATGAACATCCGGCAAATGGTCGAGTTTCACGAACTGCGCCAGGCGGACGTGACCGTCGCCGCGGTCCCCGTCCCGCTGGAGAGGGCATCGTCCTTCGGGATCATCGGCGCCGATGCCGACGGGCGCATACGCGAGTTCCAGGAAAAGCCGCAGCGTCCCAATACGATGCCGCTCAGGCACGACTACGCCTATGCCTCGATGGGGAATTACCTGTTCATGCCGGAAGCGCTGATCGAGGGGCTGCGCCAGGCGGACGCGCTCGGCGAGTATGATTTCGGCCGGCATGTGTTGCCGCGCTTCGTGCAGAGCCATCGGACCTACGCGTACGATTTCGCCACCAACAGGGTGCCGGGCATCGAGCGCGACGAGGAGTCCGCCTACTGGCGCGACATCGGTACGGTCGAGGCCTACCAGGCGGCGCTCTCCGATGTCGCCGGCCCGAAGCCGCGCTTCCGGCTGTGGAACACCGAGTGGCCGATCCGGGGCAACGCCGCCGAGGCGGTTGCGGGCTGTGCGCTCCGGACCATGGCAGCGCCCATGCTGCAACCGCCCAGGCAAGCAGCGGCGTGTGCCCACATTGCCGGCTGCGAATAGGGGTGACACGGGAATATCGCGGGCGGAGGCTTCGGCTGCGGGGAATCGGCACAACCCGTGTCAAGAATCTCCTACCCGACGCGTCAGGACTTCCCTGTACCGGAACCGCTGGCGAAATGCCATTGTCACCGAACCCCCGCGAGGCTCACGGGCAACCGGTTTCAGCAATGGAGACGACCATCATGGAAATAACCGCGTCCAGGACGCCTGTGGCAGCAGCGATCTTCTGCGCTTTCGCGATGGCGGCATTTGCCACAGCGACTGACGCCGCGGGTCCGGCAACCGAGGTCTACGTCGCCAGGCTGCAACCGATGAACGCCGCGCCGACACATCACGAGACTACGGGCACGGCCAGGTTCGAGGTTCAAGGCGACAAGTTGACGATTACGGTGAGTGTCAAGGGTGCGGCGCCGAACATCACACACTGGCAGCACTTCCATGGGTTGAAGGTGAACCGGGCGGCCGATTGCGCCACGCAGGCGGCCGATGCGAACGGCGACGGATTCATCGACCTGATCGAAACCGAACCGGCATCCGGCACCACGATGGTTCCGTTCGACGACATGCCGGCCGCGATGGACGTCGCCCACGGCACTTATCCGAAGGCGGACGCCCACGGCAACTACACGTACCGCAAGGTCGTTTCGTTGAAGGCGTTGACTGCGGCGTTCGCCAAGGCGTTCGACGGCCAGCCGCTCGGCCTGGACACGCGCGTCCTGCTCATTCACGGCGTGCCGGCCGATACCAGGCTGCCGGCAACGGTGAAGTCGCTCGGCCCGATACCGGCGCACGTCACGTTGCCAATCGCCTGCGGCAGGATCGAACGCGCGGGACGGTAATCCGGACGGCGACCCCAGACTCCCTCGCTCGTGGCCGGGCCGGGTCGAGCTCCCCGGCCTTGCGCACCCATGCGGACCCGCGCAGCGAACGGTTGCGACCCGCCGATCGATTCAGTTCCGCTTTCGTGGTTTCCCGCGTGCGGGCTTTGCCTTGGCGGGCTGTTGAGTGGCGGCGACGTGACGCAGGCCGACCAGCGCCGGCGTGACGTTTTTTGCATCGGCATCCTGCGAATAGACGGCATAGGCGGGGTACAGGAACTCCGGGGCTCCGCGCACCAGGCTCAGGCGGCCGTTGCGCAGATAGGGGGCCACCGAGTGCATCCGGAAATACCCCGAACCGCCTACCTTGAGAATGTACTGGAGTCCGAGGGGACCAAGGTCGACATACGTGCCCGGGTTCGACAGCTCCGGATGGGTCAAATCATGGTGCGCGACGAAATCAGCTCCCCAGTCCACATACACGTAGGCGTCCGGGCGCACCGCACCCTTGCGCCGCGCTTTCGTCACCATCACGAGCTTCTCCTTCATCAGCAGCTCGATCTTCAGTCCCGGCCTGTGCTGCGGGGCATACGTCACCGCGATGTCGATCACGCCCTGGCTCACCTGGTTCATCAGCCCGTCCGGCAGCCCGACTTGCGCGCGCAGCGCGAGGTGCGGCGCCGAGCGCCGCATCCATACCAGCCAATCGAGCAGGAACGGATTCCACAGGCTCAGCTCGCCGGCAACGGCCACGACGGCGCGCAGTCCGGGTGGAACCGCCACCTGCTGCCGGGCCCGCTCCCAGACCTGGACCAGCAGCAACGCGTAGCGCGTGAACTGCTCGCCGGCGGGCGTCAATGAGGCGCCGGCCTTGTTGCGCACGAACAATTTCCGGCCGAGCAGGGCTTCGAGCGTGTGCACCCGCACGCTTACGGCAGTCTGCGTGACGTGGAGCCGCTCGGCGGCGCGCACGAAACTGCCGCAATTCATGATCTCGAGAAAGGTGCGCGCCAACGTGATGTCCATGGGCTGTCTCCGGAGCGGACCCTGTACCCAGCATGAACAATACTCGATTCAAATACGATTAAGTTTCGTTTTACTCGATCCCGATCCAGGTCGAGCATGGTGGCACCAGCCGATAAGGATCGAGGATGGCGACTGAAGGTGACGCGACAGCTGGAACCCGCCGCAAGCGCGCCGACTGCCGGATCAATCGCCGCGGCGTACGCCGGCCGATCAAGCTGAAGCGGGTGTGCGAGAAGCCCGAAGAGGCTGACGGCCTGCGCGTCCTGGTGGACAGGCTCTGGCCACGCGGCCTGAGCCAGGGTCAGGTCGCCGCGGATCTGTGGCTGCGCGAAGTGGCGCCGAGCAACACGCTGCTGCGCTGGTTCGGTCACGACCCGCGCCGCTGGAGCCAATTCCAGCAGAAATACCGGGCGCAGCTCGCCCAGCAGCCGGAATTGCTGCATACGCTTGACGATCTGCGCCGGCGCACGCCGATCACACTCCTCTTCGGTGCGCACGACGAAGCACGCAACAACGCGGTCGTCCTGCGCGACATTCTGGATGCCCGGGGAGGGAGTCCCATGAAAATGGGAGACTCGGATGCCGCCGAAACGCCATCAAACTGAGGAGTAAGCATGAACCGAACCCGGCTGCTGCGCGATCTCGGCCAGAGTCTCTGGCTGGACAATATTACCCGCGAGATCCTCGACAACGGCACACTTGGCCGCTATATCGACGAGTTCTCGATTACCGGGCTGACCTCGAACCCCACGATCTTCGAACACGCGATCGGCAACACCGGCGCGTACGATCGGAGCATTCGCGACAAGGCGGCGGAAGGAAAAGCCGGCGAGGCGCTGTTCGTCGAGCTCGCGCTGGAAGACCTGCGCCGCGCAGCCGATCTGTTCCGGCCGGCGTTCGACGCCAGTGACGGCGTCGACGGCTGGGTATCGATGGAGCTCTCGCCCCTGCTTGCCGACGACACCGCGGGCAGTATTGACGCGGCGGCGCGAATCCAGCGCCAGGCCGAACGGCCGAACCTGTACGTGAAGATTCCCGGTACGCCCGCCGGCATTCCCGCGATCGAGGAATCGATCTACGCCGGCGTGCCGATCAACGTCACGCTGCTCTTTTCGCGCGAGCAATATCTTGCCGCGGCCGAAGCCTATCTGCGCGGGATCGAGCGCCGCATGGACGTCGGCCGCGATCCGCGCGTCGGTTCGGTCGCCTCGCTGTTCGTGAGCCGCTGGGACAAGGCGGTGAGCGGCACGGTTCCAGACGAGCTGCGCAACCGGCTCGGCATCGCGATCGCCGGACGCACCTACCGCGCCTATCGCGAGCTGCTGGGCTCGCCGCGATGGCGCAGGCTCGCCGCCGCCGGTGCGCGTCCGCAGCGATTGCTCTGGGCCAGCACCGGCACCAAGGACCCGCAGGCCTCGGAGACCCTGTATCTCGAGGCGCTGGCGGCGCCCGACACCATCGATACCATCCCGGAAAATACCCTGCACGCCTTCGCCCTGCGCGGAGACGTAGCGGGACCGCTGCGGGACGACGGCGGCGATGCGGAGCGGGTGCTCGCGCAATTCGCGCAGGCCAGGGTGGATGTCGACGCGCTCGCGCTCGAATTGCAGCGCGAGGGTGCGCAGGCGTTCGTCAAGTCGTGGCAGGCCCTGATGCGGCGCATCGCCGACAAGAGCAAGGCGCTCGCCACCGCCGGCTAGGGAAACGCCGGACGGCGGTCCCTCAGACCTGCGCGGGCAGCATGGCCGCGGCCGGGGAATCGTCCGCAACGCTCGCCCGTGCCTCCATGGATGCGAGGAAACGCCACACGAACCCGAGCGTCACCAGCAACAGCCCCGGATAACCCACGCCGGCAAGCAGATACGGCAGCGTCGGGTCGCCATCCACGCGAACCCGCGGCAGATTGAAGCTGAGCAGCCCGAACGTGACGATGGCCCCGAACACCCACATCACCATCAGCCAGATGCCCGCTTCGAACCCGGTGAGCGGCCGGCGCCAGCCAGTGGCGGCGCGGGGCGTTGCCACATCGGCGTGTGCTGCGTTGCGCATGTCACCGCCGGCCGGAATCCGTACCCGTTGCCCCAGCGTGAACAAGTCGTAGGCGAGGATGCCGGCGCCCGTGGCGAAGACGATGCCGAACAGCGGCAGCAGCAGCTTGTAGACGCCCATCGCGGGCGAGACATCGCCGCCGAACCAGTCCAGCCCCAGAATGCGGTAGACATAGATCTGCACCGTGCCGCCGATGGAAAACGCGAACGCCATGCCGAGGATGCCGGTGAATACAAACCAGAACCCGAGCTTGCCCAGGCGCTGATCGTAGTGCGGAGCCTCGCGCATGATCGGTATGGCGAAATAGGCTGCCGCGATGCCGAGCATGCCGAATGTGCCGAAGAGCGCCAGGTGCGCGTGCCCCGCCGTCACCCAGGTGCCGTGTGACCACACGTTGGTGAGCGCGAAGGTCATGATGAAGCCGAGGATGCCCGCGCCGACCAGCTCCAGCACTGTCGAGCCGAGGAGAAAATAGAACGCCGGCGCGTTCTCCAGCGGGAGCTTGTTGGTGTGCGCGTCCAGGTAGATATGCCAGAAGCAGAATACCAGCGGCAGTGGCTCGAGCGCGCTGAACAGAGACCCCCAGAACTGCCAGAACTCCGGCGTGCCGACCCAGAAGTAGTGATGCGCGTTGCCGATCAGCCCGGACAGCCAGACCAGCGTGATGCCCCAGAACACCGCGAAGCCCACCGACCTGATATCGGCCTTGAACATCAGCACCAGGAACATGCCGATCAGGCTGATGTGAATGACCTCCCACACGCCTTCCACCCAGTAGTGCACCACGAACCAGCGGAAGTATTCCTGCAGGTCCAGGCGCGCCACGTAAAACAGGCCGAATACCCACACTGCCATCAGCGCGGTGACGCCGAGACCAAGCCCCCAGTGCACTTCGTTCCACTCGCGCATCGGCGGGAACGTGCGCAGGACCACATAGCAGACGATGGCGAAGCCCACGAGGATCAGCAAGCCGGCAATCCGCCCGGCCTCCAGATACTCCAGCCCCTGCTGCAGCCACGGCTGCCCCAGCCACCAGCCGGCGATGCCGCGTTCGGCCAGGAACTGGGTGAAGAAATTTCCCACCACGATGACGATCATCGCAAGGAACAGCAGCTTGATCAGGCCCGGCGCCACCATCTCCCGCCTGGACAGCAGCGGACTGACAAACAGGATCGCGCCGATGAAGCCGCTCACGATCCACATGATGCCCAGGTTGAGGTGCTCCGCGCGCACGACGTTGAAGTTCATCACGCCTGAGAGCAGGGTCGGGTCGACGTGCTGGGCGGCGAGGATCATGCCGTCGGCGACCTGGATGACGAACAGCACCAGCATCAGCATGAAGAAGCGCAGGCTCAGCCGTTGGGTCTGGTATTCGATCCGCATCACTGCTTCTCCAGGGTGTGGAGGTAGGCCACGATGGCGTTGACTTCATCGTCCTTCAGCAAGGTATCGTAGGCAGGCATCACGCCGGCCGGATAGCCCGCCACGATCTTCGCGTTGGGCTTGAGGATCGATTCACGCAGATACGCATCGTCCGCGGTGACGGTGCTGGCGTCGGCGAGCCTGGTCTTCGAGTTGTACATGCCACCCCAGCCGGGGCCGACCACACGTTTGGCATCGGTCGCATGACAGGCCAGACAGCCGTTGTCCTTCACCAGTTGCGCGCCGCGCGCCGCGGGATCGAGCGCGGCCCTGGCCGGTTCCGGTGCCGCGGCAGCAGGAGCCGCCGGAGCCGCTGGCGCGCCGCCATGCGCAAGCTGCAGGCGGCGAGCCAGGCCCGTCACCTCCACCTTCGGCGGCCAGCCTTCGGTGTTCATTGCGGAGGTGTACTTGAGGAAGGCGATCAGCTGGCCGACTTCATCCTTGGTGAACGGCAGATTGGGCATGTGCGTCGTGCCGCCGCCGCGCCGCTCGATTTGTATCGCCGCACCGGGAAATTTTTTCAGGTAGGCCTCGATCGAGCCGGCGCCGGTATCGGCCTGCTGGTCGGGATCCGGCAGTTGGGCACGGACCGCCCCCATGGTCGGCCAACCTCCCGCCGACGGCAGAAACGCCGCCAGCCATGCGGGCCCTACGCGCTTGTATTCTCCGGTCAGATCCGGGCCCAGGTAGGCGCCGTTGCCAACCAGGGTGTGGCAGCCCATGCAGTTGTAGGCCTGAAACACCCGTTTGCCCTGGTCGGCCGTGTACTTGCCGTAGGTGATCAAGTCCGGCGTCGTCTGGCCGCGCGAGTCCAGAAACGAAAAAATCGACAGCACGATGAAGATCGCGGCCATGAGCGCCAGCATGAGCAGCGCGCCGCGCCGGCGTGGCGTCTCGCAGCTGCTGCCCCCGACGCCGCAGCTCACGAGCGCTTTCCCTTGTCGGCGAGCACGCGCGGATCGGCCGCTGCCGGTGCGGCAACTTCCGACGTGTCATGCAGAAACAGGATGCGAAGGCTGCCGATGAAGACGTAGAACACGTAGACAGCCAGCACGAAGCCGGACACGAAATAGATCCACCATGCCGCGTGCGATTCGGGCCAGTATTCGAAGTCGCGCCAGAATGGCCACGACAGCAGGAAGGCGGCCACGCTGGCCAGCAGTGAAAGGGTGAGATCCGTGAGGCGCTGCGTCATGCGATGACTCCTCGAACGGGTATGCGCGCAGCCCGGAATCGTCGAGCTTCACCAAATCGGCTGCTCGATGGAATCGCGCGAGTGACGACCGTAATGCAGGGGTCAATATTGGCCCCGTCGTCCGGGCGGGGTCAAGCCAGCGCACGCTCGAAAGACCATGCCGGGCGCACGGTTGTTATATGCATTGCCGATGAGGTGCCCCGGCGGCGAACGTGCGTTGACGCGGGTCCACCGCGGGCACTTTCGTGGTTGTACCTACGTGCGGGTTGACTCAGGTCAATGGTCGCCGCCCGCCTTGGCTCATCGTGGCGCCTGAAGTGGGCGCCGTTTAACCAATCGCAAAAGGCTCCCGCCGGAAGCCGCTACGATTTGAGCTTCATCAGGAGGAGGCCCGCTTGTTCCAGATCCGCATACACGGACGCGGCGGCCAAGGGGTGGTGACCGCTGCGGAGATGCTGTCCGTCGCGGCATTCCTCGAAGGCCGCCATGCCCAGGCTTTTCCCAGCTTCGGCTCGGAGCGAACGGGCGCCCCGGTGGTGGCCTATTGCCGTCTGGACGACCGCGAGATCCGCCTGCGCGAGCCGATCATGGAGCCCGACGCGATAATCATCCAGGACCCCACGCTGCTCAACCAGGTGGACGTTTTCGGGGGCCTCGTGCGCGACGGCTACGTCATCATCAACACCTCGCGCACCTTCGATGCGCTGGGCCTCGGGGATTTCGTGAAGGACTTCCCGCCCGAGAAGCTGCATGCCGTGCCGGCCACGGAGATCGCGATGAAGCGGGTCGGCCGGCCTTTGCCCAATGCGGCGCTGCTGGGCGCCTTCGCGGCCGCCACGGGGCTCATATCACTCGAATCCGTCGACAAGGCGATCCGCGAGAAATTCCCCGCCAAGATCGCCGCGGCCAACATCCTCGCGGCGGCCGATGCGTTCAAGCACGTGCGCCACGGGGCAGGAGCGACGAGCCATGCTGAAGCAGGTTGAAGGTTCCAAGGCGGTCGCCGAGGCGATCGCGCTGTGCCGCCCCGAGGTGATCTGCGCCTATCCGATCTCCCCGCAGACGCACATCGTCGAGGGACTGGGCGAGATGGTGAAGAAGGGCGAGCTCTCCCCGTGCGAGTTCATCAACGTCGAAAGCGAATTCGCCGCCATGAGCGTGGCCATCGGCGCTTCGGCAGCAGGGGCGCGGGCCTACACCGCGACGGCAAGCCAGGGACTGCTGTTCATGGCCGAGGCCGTCTTCAACGCCGCGGGAATGGGACTGCCCATCGTGAT
The DNA here is from genome assembly GCA_016720855.1 of Betaproteobacteria bacterium. NCBI lineage: Bacteria > Pseudomonadati > Pseudomonadota > Betaproteobacteria > Betaproteobacteria bacterium. Next base: position 706,286 of record JADKJU010000002.1, read on the forward strand.
GACGGTGGCCAACCGCGCCATCGGCGCGCCCATCAACATCTGGAACGACCACACCGATTCCATGAGCCAGCGCGACTGCGGCTGGATCCAGCTCTTCGCGGAGACGAACCAGGAGGCGCTCGACCTGCACATCCAGGCCTTTCGCCTCGCCGAGGAGCTGTCCGTCCCGGTCATGGTCTGCATGGACGGCTTCATCCTCACCCACGCCTACGAGCGAGTGGACATGCCCACGCAGGCGCAGGTGGATGCGTTCCTGCCGCCCTTCGAGCCCAGGCAGGTGCTGGACCCGCAGGAGCCCGTGTCGATGGGTGCCATGGTGGGCCCGGAGGCGTTCATGGAGGTGCGCTACCTGGCGCACGTGAAGCAGATGCAGGCCCTCGAGCTGATCCCGAGCTGGGCGGCCGAGTTCCGCAAGGCGTTCGGCCGCGACTCCGGCGGCCTCATGCACGGGTATCGCATGGAGGACGCCGAAACCGTGGTGGTCGCCCTGGGCTCGGTGCTGGGGACGATCAAGGACACCGTCGACGGACTGCGCGAGAAGGGTCACCGGATCGGCGTGCTGGGCATCACGTGCTTCCGCCCGTGGCCGACGGCGGCCATCGGCGAGGCGCTCGCCAGGGCGAAACGGGTGGTCGTGGTGGAAAAGGCTTTCGGCGTGGGCCTCGGCGGCATCGTCTCGGCCAACGTGCGCACGTCCTGCCCCGGCTCGATGGACGAGGTGCACACCGTCATCGCGGGACTGGGCGGCCGGCCGATCACGCGCGAGTCCCTGGCGCGCGTGATCGTGCAGGCCGAGCAGGGCAGCCTCGCCTCGCTTACCTTCCTCGATCTCAACCAGGCCGCCGTCGATCGTGCGCTCGCGCGCGAGCGCGGGCATCGCCGCACCGGTCCCATTGCCGAGGCGCTGCTTCGGGACGTGGGCCTCGTCACCGCGCAGCTTCGCTAGGAACCGGCCGTGGCCGGGGAACGAGCCGCCAGATTGGAAAAGACATGAGCTTTCAACCGGTCAAGTTCTACCAGACGGGAACCTTCACGGTGGGCAACCGCCTGCTTCCCGATGCCGAGCGCTCGGTGCAGTCGACCGTGCGGCGCACCAACTCGCTCAATTCCGGCCACCGCGCCTGCCAGGGCTGCGGCGAGGCACTGGGAGCGCGCTACGCCATCGACGCGGCCATGGAGGCCACCGACGGCCAGCTCATCGCGGCCAACGCGACGGGGTGCCTCGAGGTGTTCTCGACGCCTTACCCGGAGACCTCGTGGCAGATTCCGTGGGTCCACTCGCTTTTCGGAAACACCGCGGCGGTTGCCACCGGCATCGCGGCGGCGCTGCGCGTGAAGGGGCGCGCGCAGACGCGCGTGGTCGCGCAGGGCGGCGACGGCGGCACCACCGACATCGGCTTCGGATGCCTCTCCGGGATGTTCGAGCGCAACGACGACGTGCTCTACATCTGCTACGACAACGGCGGCTACATGAACACCGGCGTGCAGCGTTCGTCGGCCACGCCGCCGGCCGCGCGCACCGCCACGACGGCCGCAGTGGGCCTCACGCCGGGCAACGTCTTCGGGCAGGGCAAGGACCTGCCGCTCATCGCCATGGCGCACGGCATCCCGTACGTGGCCACCGCGATCGTGTCGGAACTGCGCGACCTGGAGGCGAAGGTCCGCCGGGCGATGGAATTCCGTGGCGCCCGCTACCTGCACATCCTGGTGCCGTGCCCGCTGGGCTGGGGGCACGACTCCGCGCTCACCATCCGCATGGCGCGCCTCGCGCACGAGAGCGGCATCTTCCCCGTCTTCGAGGCGGAAAGCGGCGAGGTGACCGGGGTTTCGAAGATCCGCCACCAGGTGCCGGTCGAGGAGTACCTCAAGCCGCAGAAGCGCTACGCGCACCTCTTCTCGCCCCAGCCGCGCGAGGACGTGATCCGCCGCATCCAGGAAAAGGCGGACCGCAACATCCGCAAGTACGGCCTGCTGGAGCAGGGATCATGAGAAAACCCTTCGCCATCACGCTGGACCCGGGCTCCAGCCTCGCCAACCACACCGGATCGTGGCGCACCAGTCGCCCGGAGTACCTCGATCGCCTGCCGCCCTGCAACCAGGCCTGCCCTGCGGGCGAGAACATCCAGGCGTGGCTATTTCACGCCGAATCCGGCGACTACGAGGCCGCCTGGCGCTCCCTCGTGCAGGACAATCCCATGCCCGCGGTCATGGGCCGCGTGTGCTACCACCCGTGCGAGGGCTCCTGCAACCGCGCGAATCTCGACTCCTCCGTGGGCATCAATTCCGTGGAGCATTTCCTCGGCGACGAGGCGCTCAAGCGCGGCTGGAAATTCGACCCGCCGGCGGCATCCACCGGCAGGAAGGTGCTCGTGGTCGGGGCCGGTCCCTCGGGGCTCTCGGCGGCGTACCACCTCACCCGGCTCGGCCACAAGGTCACGATCCACGAGGCGGGCCCCATGGCGGGCGGCATGATGCGCTTCGGCATCCCCAAGTACCGACTGCCGCGCGACGTGCTGGACGGCGAGGTGAAGCGGATCCTCGATCTCGGGGTGGAGCTCAAGGTCAACACGAAGGTCGACGATGTCCTCGAGGCGAAGAAGGCCGGCGGCTTCGACGCGGTTTTCCTCGCCGTGGGCGCGCACATCGCCAAGCGCGCCTACATCCCCGCGGGAGAGGCGGCCCAGATCATGGACGCCGTGCAGGTGCTGCGCGGCATGGAAGGGGAGACCAAGCCCCTGCTGGGCCGGCGCGTGGTCGTCTACGGCGGCGGCAACACGGCCATCGACGTGGCCCGCACCGCCAAGCGCCTGGGCGCGGAGGAGGCGATGATCGTCTACCGCCGCACGCGCGAGAAGATGCCGGCGCACGACTTCGAGGTGCAGGACGCGCTCGAGGAGGGCGTCCTCATCAAGTGGCTGTCGACCATCAAGGAGGCGGGCGAGGGCGCGATCACCGTCGAGAAGATGGAGCTCGACGCGAAGGGCGTGCCGCAGCCGACCGGCGTGTTCGAGAAGCTCGAGGCGGATTCCGTGGTGCTGGCACTCGGCCAGGACGTGGACCTTTCGCTCCTCGACCGCGTGCCGGGCATGGAGATCGCCGATGGCGTGGTGAAGGTGGGCCCCAACATGATGACAGCGCACCCCGGCATCTTCGCCGGCGGCGACATGGTCCCCGCCGAGCGCACGGTCACGGTGGCGATCGGCCACGGCAAGAAGGCGGCGCGCCACATCGACGCGTGGCTCAATGACGGCGTCTACCAACCTGCTCCGAAGCATGAGGTCGCGATGTTCGCGAACCTCAACACCTGGTACTACTCGGATGCGTCGAAGTCGGTTCGCCCGATGCTCGACATGCAGAAGCGCGTGACCTCGTTCGACGAGGTCGTGATGGCGCTGGACGAGTCGAACGCGCTGTTCGAGGCGCGCCGCTGCCTTTCCTGCGGCAACTGCTTCGAGTGCGACAACTGCTACGGCGTGTGCCCCGACAACGCGGTGGTGAAGCTGGGGCCGGGCAACCGCTTCCGCTTCAACTACGACTACTGCAAGGGGTGCGGCATCTGCGCGGCGGAATGCCCTTGCGGGGCGATCCGCATGGTGCCCGAGGAGATCTAGCGCTTCGCCGGCCCGCGCGTCTGTCCGGCGAGGGTCAGTAGTGCATGCGCGGGGTGACGGGCAGGGGCGCGGTGGAGCGGCAGTAGGCGCGAACCACGGTGCCCTGCGACTCCAGCATCGCCGTCTCGCCCTCGAGGTAAAGCGTCCAGGCGCCGTCCACGTACTTCTCCTGCGCGGCGCTCTCGGCCTTGCGCAGGTTCACCGCCGCGCCATCCACGGTCACCACCGCCTGCATTCCGTCGGGGGTGCGCCGGACCAGCATCTCGCGGCCTTCGGCGCACCGGTAGGCGATGTTCTCGGGAAGGACCGCCATTTCAGGGCCGTAAACGCAGCCGCAGAGCAGGAAGGCGGAAACGAAAGCCGATGCGCGCATGACGTGGGATCCGGGAAGGAATGCCGGATCATATCCCGGGACCGGTTGCCGGGCCCGGCGCCCCCCGCAACCGGCTGCTTGCCGTTCCCCCGTGCCTCCCCGACAATGGGTGTCCGTCCCGCCCCAAAACCAGAAAAATGGCTCTCCCGGCACGCACATACGCGAACGCGCTCGTCCTGGGGGTGGCCGGCAGGCTCGACCAGGACAACTGCGAGGCCTTCCGTGCCGACCTCATGGTGCAAGTCGAGCGATCTGCCCATGACGGAGGCGCGGTCATCCTCGACCTCTCCAGCCTGGAGTACGTCTCGAGCGCAGGGTTGCGCTGCTTCATGCTGGCCTCGCGCCAGGCGAAAGCGCAACACGGCCGGATCTTCGTCGCCGCCCTTCAGCCGATGGTGGCCGAGATCTTCGAGATCAGCCACTTCAACATGGTCTTCCAGGTCTTTCCCACGGTCCGCGAGGCGCTCGCGGCCGCTTCCAACGAGGCCGCGGCGGCCTTCGACCAGGCCTGACCCCGGGTCAGGGACAACATGTCGATGCGCATCCGATTCTGGGGTACCCGCGGCTCGATCCCGGTGGCCCTCACCTCGTTCGACATCCGCGACAAGCTCGCGCGAGCCCTCGTGGAGGCCTCCGGGCGCACCTTTGCCACCTTCGAGGAGGCGCACGCCTACGCCTCGACCGAGCTGGATTTCTCGCTGACGCACACCTTCGGCGGGCACACCCCGTGCGTGGAGCTGGACCTGGGCGCAGACGAGTACTTCGTCTGCGACATGGGCAGCGGCGCGCGTCCCTTCGGCGTGCACGTGCTCGCGAAACAGGCGCGGCGCCCGGCCACCGTGAACGTGTTCATGTCGCACGTGCACTGGGACCACATCATGGGCTTTCCCTTCTTCGGCCCGGCCTACGTGCCCGGCACGAAGATCCGCATCCACAGCTGCCACGACGTTTGCGAGCAGGCATTCCGCCTGCAGCAGGCCGCACCGTGCTTCCCCGTGGATTTCTCCCAGCTCTCCGCCTCGATAGAGTTCGTGAAGCTCGTGCCCGACCAGCCCACCGACGTTTCGGGCCTCACCGTGACGCCGCACCTGCAGCTGCACTCGGGGGATTCCTACGGCTACCGGTTCGAGAAGAACGGCAAGACCGTCATCTACTCGACGGACTCGGAGCACAAGCTCGAGAACCGCGCCGAGGCCGAGGGGTTCGCGGCCTTCTTCCGGGATGCGGACGTAGTGATCTTCGATGCGATGTACGCGCTGGCGGACGCGATCAGCGTGAAGGCCGACTGGGGGCATTCGAGCAACATCGTGGGCGTGGAGCTTTGCCAGATGGCGCGCGCGCGCCACCTCGTCCTCTTCCACCACGAACCGGCCAATGACGATGCGACGCTCGAGGGCCTGCTCAGGGAGGCGCGCCGCTTCGAGGAGCTCACGCGTTCCGGCGAGCCGCTGAAGGTCTCCGCCGCCTACGACGGACTGGAGATCGACCCCTGAACGCTTCGGGGGCGTTTCGCGTCGCGGCGCTCGCCCTTCTTGCGGCGTTCTCCTTCCTGCTCGCGACGTCCCCGCCTCCGGTGGAGCGGATGCGGGGCCTTGTCTTCGACGCCTACCAGCGCGCGATGCCGCGCGAGCGCCGGGCCGACCTGGTGCACGTCGTGGTGATCGACGATCGCGCGCTCGCCGCGTATGGCCAGTGGCCCTGGCCGCGCAGCCGCGTGGCGGAACTCGTCTCCCGGATCGCCGATGCGAAGCCGCTCGCCATCGGGATGGACATCTTCTTCCCGGAACCGGATCGCCATTCGCCGGCGGTGATCGCGCGCAGCATCGGGCAGACGTCGCCCGAGATTGCCGAATGGCTGCAGCGCATGCCCTCCACCGACAAGGCGCTCGGCGACGCGCTTCGCAAGGCCCCGTCCGTGCTCGGCGTGGCGGGGCTGGGCGATCCGGACCCACGCTACGCCGGCGCGCCGCAGGGCCCGGCCGTGCGCTACCTCGATGGTGCGGGAGAGTCGATCCGCCGCTACGCGGGCCACCTGCGCAACATCCCCGAGATCGACGAAGGCGCGGCCAGCCACGGGCTTATCAGCGTGGACTTCGAGGGGGGCGTGGCGCGCCGCCTGCAGCTCGTCGCGCGCTTCGACGCGTCCACGGTGCCCGCGATGGTGGTCGAGATGATCCGCGTCGCGCTGGACCGGCCGCTCACCATCGCGCCGCTGTGGGGCGGGCGGATCGAGATGCGCTTCGGGGACTATGCGGTGCCGGTGCAGGTAGACGGGAGCGCGTTCCTGCACTATGGGCACTCCGATCCCGGCCGGTTCATTCCCGCCTCGGATGTCCTTTCCGGGAAGTTCGATATCTCGCAACTCGGGGGCCAACTCGTCATCGTGGGGTTCACCGGGCTGGGCCTGCAGGACCTCGTCGCCACGCCGCTGGGCGAAACGGTCTTCGGCGTGGAGAACCACGCGCAGCTCGCGGAGACGATCCTCGAGGGCCGGTTCCTCAGCCGCATCGGGCTCGCGCCCCGCGTCGAGGCCGCGCTTCTCGTGGCGTTCGGCCTGGGCATCTTCATCCTCGTGCCGCGATCGAGTTCCCTCAGGGCAACCGCCTTCGTGGGGCTCGGCATCGCAGTGCTCTTCGCGGCCGGAATCGTCGCGTTCCGCTACGCGGGCCTCCTGTTCGATCCGGTGGGGCCCGCATTCGGCGCGATCCTGGTCTTCGGCGCCATCCAGGCCGGCTCGCTCGCGGAGGCCCAGCGCCAGCGCCAGCAGCTTCGCGAACAGGCGGCGCGAATGGCAGGCGAGCTCGACGCCGCCAAGCGCATCCAGATGGGATTGCTGCCCGACCCGAGGGAAGTCTTCGCCGCCGATCGTCGCGTCGACGTCGCGGCGCTCCTGGAGCCCGCGCGCACGGTGGGCGGCGACTTCTACGACTGTTTCATGCTCGATGACCGGCGGCTGTTCTTCCTCGTCGCCGACGTCTCGGGCAAGGGGCTGCCCGCTTCGCTCTTCATGGCGTCCGTGAAGTCGATCCTGAAGAGCTCGGCGCTCACGGTGCAGGGTTCCGTGGGCGGCATCCTCGTTCGGGCGCAGGACGAGATCCATCGCGAGAATCCGGAGTCACTCTTCGTGACCACTCTCGCGGGCGTGCTGGACCTGGAAACGGGCCAGCTCGAGTACGCCAATGCCGGGCACGAGCCGGCGTGGTCGCACCAGCCTCGCGGCCTGCCCGAGCGGCTCGATGCCTCGGGAGGGCCGCCGCTATGCGTGCTCGACACCTACAGCTATCCCACGACGCGGCGAACGCTCATGCCGGGCGAATGGTTGCTCGCTCTCTCGGACGGGGCCACGGAGGCCATGAACCCCGCGAAGGAGTTCTTCGGCTCGGAGCGGCTGCGCACGTCGCTGGCGTGGCTGGGCGACGAGACGGACGCGCTGGCGATCGTGAGGCGGGTGCGCGACGACGTGCGGCGATTCTCGGGAGCGGCGGAACCCGCAGACGATCTGACGCTCTTCGCGATCCGCTGGGTCGGACCCGAAGGCTCCCTCAACGGACGCTGATCTCCACGCGGCGGTTGCGCGGCTCGGAGACGTTTTCATCCGTGACCACCAGGAGCTCGCGCTTGCCGCGCCCGGCGGCCTGGATGCGCTCGGATGCGATGCCGAGGGCGACCATCATTTCACGCAAGCGCTCGGCCCGGGCGAGCGAGAGCTTGTCGTTGAACGCGAGGTTGCCCACGGTGTCGGTGTGGCCGATGACGACGATGTCGGGCGCCGGGCGGCGCTTCAACTCGGCGAAGACCTTTTCCAGCTCCACGCGCGAGGCGGGCGTGAGTTCGTCCTTGCCTTCGAGGAAATAAAGCACGAAGGTCGCCGGGCGGCCCGGCAGCGCCTCGATCGTCGCGCCGAAGGTGCGATTGACTTCCTCTGCGGAGAGCGTGGCAGTTTCGGCGAGACCGTTCGACCCGACGCGGCTCGCGGAATAGGCCCGGTCCAGCACCTGCTCCGTCGCGCCCGTGCGCACCACGATCGAGCCGACGTGGCCCGAGGGGCCGGGGATCACGGCGAAGAGTTCGGGGGCAACCGGCCTCGGCGGAGCACTCGCGCATCCCGCAGCGGCGAGCAGGAGAAGAACGGCCGCGAGGCGCATGAATCCTTCGGGGCTCAGCGCGCGGCGACGGGCGCGGCGGGCGGTTCGTCCACCTGGACCACGAATTCCGTGCCGCGCACGGCCATGACCGAGGAGGGGGTACGGATCTTCATCGATTCAGGGGACTGCTTGACCATCTTGCCCGACACGGCGGCCAGCTTGCCCTTGCGCAGCGACCCCTCGAACTCGCCCGCATAGGTGGTGGTGTCGAAGCTGTACTTGTCGATGGCGAAGACGCTGTTGGGACCCACCGAGACGAGGCTGTTGTCGGAAAAGGTCACGCCGGCAGAGCCGTTGGCGCCCGTGACGAGCACGTCCGAGGAGCGAATCGGCATGCCGACCGTGGCGTCCATGCGCTTGCCCTCGCGCTCGACCTGCACGGCGCCCTTGGCGACCTTGACCTGGCCGATGTCGGCCGCCAGTGCCGTGGTTGCAAATGCCAGGGTCGAAACGAAGATCCAGGACGTCCGCATGGTCGCCTCCTTGAGGGTGCGGGTGGAGAATGGAACCATTCTATAATGCCCGAAACGGTGAAACTGTGAACGCGATCACAACGCGAATAGGGATGTTTCCGTCCCGCCTGGATGCCCTCAAGGGAGCCCGCGAGTTCCTCGAGCGCTTCTGCGCGGGCGCAGGGGTGGCGCGCCAGCCGTGCCTGAAGCTGAACCTGGTGGTGGAGGAGCTCTTCCTCAACACGGTCAAGCACGGCCATCGCGGGGGTTCGGACGCCCCTGTCTGGATCACGCTCGCCTCCGAGGACGGTGCGATCCGCATGACCTACGAGGACAGCGCCCCGCCCTTCAACCCGTTCGCGGCGGCCACGCGCGAGATGCTGGAGGCGCTGGCCGGCTCGAGGCGCGAAGGCGGCCTGGGGATACTCCTCGCGAACGGGCTCACGACGCAAACGGATTACGCCTACCTGTTCGGGCGCAACCGCATCCGCCTTTCGCTCGCGAGCTGACGGATTGAAAAAGGGGACAGACCCACTACTGTCCGGTTAACGTGACGGGGTGAGACAAAAATGTCTTATCTGACGAGACGTTACGGATGATTCAGCTTGGTGCCGACTTGAATGTGATTGCCGGTTTCGGCGATGTTCTCGGGTATCACAAGCCCGGGGACGCTCTGCACGTCGGCAAGACGCTGTTCGCGCAGATCATGGACTTCGTGCCCTGGACGAGTTTCCGGCGCATCGTGACTCGCTACGGTGGCGACCAACGCGTGCGCACACTCAATTGCGCCGAGCAGTTCCGCGTCTTGGCGTTTGCACAGCTGACGTGGCGGGAGAGCCTTCGCGACATCGAAGCGTGCCTGTCGGCGCAAGCCGGCAAGCTCTATCACATGGGTTTGCGCGAAGCGGTAGCGCGCTCCACGCTGGCCGATGCCAACGAGTCGCGCGACTGGCGAATCTGGGCCGATTTCGCGCAAGTGCTGATTCGCCGGGCGCCACTTGTACGCCTCGGACAGCCTTGCCGTGGATCTGGCCAACACGGTATACGCGCTGGATTCGACCACCATCGACCTGTGCCTGTCGGTGTTTCCTGGGGCGCACTTCTGCTCGACCAAAGCCGCGGTGAAGATGCACACCCTGCTCGATCTGCGCGGCAACATCCCGAGCTTCATCCACGTCAGCGACGGCAAGCTGCACGACGTCAATGTGCTCGATCTTCTGGTGCCCGAGTCCGGCGCCTTCTACGTCATGGATCGCGGCTACACCGACTACGCTCGACTCTACGTCCTGCACCAGGCGGCGGCGTTCTTCGTCACCCGCGCCCGATCGAACATGGATGCCAGGCGCCTGTACTCCGCCCCCAGCGACCGCAGCACCGGCGTGATCTGCGACCAAACCATCGCCCTCAACGGCTTCTATGCGAGAAACGACTACCCCGAGCAGTTGCGTCGCATCCGCTTCAAGGTGCCCGAATCGGGCAAGACCTGGTGTTCCTGACCAACAATACGACCCTGCCGGCATTGACGATCGCCGCGCTCTACAAGAGCCGTTGGCAGGTCGAGCTGTTCTTCAAGTGGATCAAGCAGCATCTGCGGATCAAGCGCTTCTATGGCACCACGGAGAACGCCGTCAAGACACAAATCTGGACGGCCGTATCCGTCTACGTGCTGGTGGCCATCGTGAAAAAGGAGTTGCATCTCGAAGCCTCGCTCTACACGCTGCTACAGATTCTCTCGGTCACCGTATTCGAAAAAATGCCGCTGCAACAAGCCCTTGTCGACGATGCGCGACTCTTGACCAACCCCCTCAACCCCAACCAACTGACTCTTCTCGGTTTTTAACCGGACAGTAGTGGGACAGACCCCATTTTCAGGAAAAGGGGTCTGCCCCCTTTTTCACCTCCGCCACTCAGTCGTCCAGCCCGAAGAAGCCGCGGATGCGCGCGAGAATGTCCTCGTGGGGCGCCACGCGCTTGGTGTCCACCCCGACTGACCCGATCCGGTCGGTGAGCTCGGTCTGGCGCGCGGCGAGGACCCTCGAGATCTCGCCGGCGATGTCGGGCCGCGAGCGCAGCACCTTCTCGAAACCGGTCTTGTCGAGCCGGTAGCACCCGACGTCGCTGCGCGCGGTGATGGTGGCGCGGCGCGGCTCGCCGGTCATCATGCCCATTTCGCCGAAGAGGTTGCCCGAGGTGAGCGTGGCCACATGGGTGCGCTCCCCGCCCACTTCGTGCCACACGTCGGCCTCGCCGCTCACGACGAGATAGAGCCAGTGCGCCACGGCCCCCTGCCGGGTGATGGTGTCGCCTTTCACGAACGGCGCGTCGACCAGGTGCTCGGCGAGCTCGCTTCGCTCCTCGTCCGAAAGCGTGGCGAACAGGTCCACCTTCGAGAGGGCGGCCTGGCGGCGCGCCATCTCCTTCTCGTGCTGCGCCTGGCGGTGCGCCTCGTTGTCCTTCACGATCAGGCGTTCCTCGCGCGGGGCGACGATGGGCATGGCGTGCCGCGTGAGCGCGGCCAGCGCGTGCGCCCGCACGATGGAGTCGGTCACGTCGTCGGGCCGCATGTCGGTCAGGAAGTACCGGAGCGCGAAGCGCCCGATCCCGTGCTCGACCCGCATGAGCACCGCCGTGGGCACGGGATCGCTCGCCACGTTCGGAATTTCCGCGTTGGTCACCGCCCTCACGAGCACCTCGCATACGCGCGGCGGCGGGTGCGCGAGATCCAGCTCGAACCAGAGCCACCGGCGCCAGTAGGGCTTGGGATCCGCCCGCGAACCGATCACCGTGAAGCGGTTCTTCACCAGCCAGCCATTGGGGATCACCACCGTCTCGAGGTTGCGCGTCTCTACCGCCGTGTAACGCCAGCGGATCTCGGTCACCCTGCCGGTCGTTTCCTCCACCTTCATCCAGTCGCCCACGCGCAGCGACTGGTCGATCTGCAGGGCGAGGCCGCCGAGGAGGTTGCCGAGGGTCTCCTGCATCGAGAAGGCCACCACGCCCGTGATCACCGCGGAAGTCGCGACGAGGCTGCCCAGATCCACGCCCGAGAGGCGCAGCCACACCAGCCCCCACGCAACCGTGATGCCGGCGGTGACGAGGTCCTCCACGATCGTCGCCGGCGTCCACCGCAGGGCGGGCATGAGGACGCGGAAGATGAGGATGCCCGCCATGCGGATCAGCACGTACCCGACGAGGATCGTGGCGGCATCCGCGAGGATGCCGGCCATCTTTCCCCCGCCCACGGAGTGCATCAGCGCGTCGGCGAACACCACCAGCGCACAGAAGCCGAGCAGCACGAGGGCATTGCGGGTGCTCGCCCGGTCCTTCGGCCGCAGCGCGAGGAGGACGAGTCCCAGCAGGAGCGCCACCGCCATGGCGGTGGCGATTTCCGTGCGAAAGATGCTGGCGGCGTTCACGCCGCTTTCACAGCCGCGACTCGATCTGGTCGCACAGCCTTTCGACGACCGTCACGCGCGCGAGCAGCTTGTCGTTGGCGGCGATGAGGTTCCACGGGCTCGTCTCCGTTGACGTGCGCTCGATCATGTCGCAGATCGCGCGCTCGTACTGAGGCCACTTCTTGCGGTTGCGCCAGTCCTCGTCGGTGATCTTGAAGCGCTTGTAGGCGATCTTCTCGCGCTCCTTGAAGCGCCGCAGCTGCTCCTGCGGCGTCACCGCCATCCAGAACTTGGCGACGATCGCCCCCGCGTCGGAGAGCTGCGACTCGAAATCGTTGATTTCGTGGTAGGCGCGCATCCAGTCGGCTTCCGAGCAGAACCCCTCCACGCGCTCGACGAGCACGCGGCCGTACCACGAGCGGTCGAAGATGACCGCCTTGCCGTGGCCGGGGATGTGCCGCCAGAAGCGCCAGAGGTAGGGTTGCGCCCGTTCCTCGTCGGTGGGCGCGGCGATCGGGATGACGCGGTAGAAGCGCGCGTCCATGGCGCGCGTCATGCGCCGGATCGTGCTGCCCTTGCCGGCCGCGTCCATGCCCTCGAAGACCATCACCAGCGAGCGGTCGCGCATCTTCTTGTCGCGCGTGAGCTGGTTCAGGCGCGCCTGCGCGCTTTCCAGCCGCTTGTCGTAGGCCTTCGGCGCGAGCGCGCGCTTGTAATCGAGGCTGTTGAGGATGTTCTTCCTGTCGATCGGAGGTTCGGGCGGCGGGGCGGCGGGCGACACCCGGGGCGCGGCCCCCTTGAGGCGGGCATTGAGCGCGTCGAGCAGCAGCTTGCCCGCCGTGAGGGAACGGTACTCGGGGTCCGAGCCCTCGATCACCTGCCAGGGCGCCTCCCCGGTGCCCGTCTTGCGCAGCGCATCCTCGCAGATATCGACGAACTCGTCGTAGTGCTTGAAGCGCTCCCAGTCTCCCGCACCCACGCGCCAGGCGGTCTTCCTGCTTGAAAGCAGTTCCTTGAACCGCTTCTTCTGCGCGGCCTTGGAGAGGTGGAACCAGAGCTTCAGGACGAGCGCGCCTTCCGCGACCAGCATGCGCTCGAAGTGCCGGATGCGCTCCAGGCGGTGCTCGAACTGCGCGCGCTTCTCATGGCCCATCACGCGCTTGAGGATGGGGTCGGTGTACCAGGAGCCGAAGAGGATCCCGATGCGCCCCTTGGGCGGCAGCGCCTGCCAGAAACGCCACATCTCGGGGCGCTCGCTCTCGTTGTCGGTCATGGCCCCGAAGGCGTGCGTGTGGATGTGGCGCGGATCCATCCACTCGTTGAAGAGGTTCACGGTCTCGCCCTTGCCGGCCCCGTCCACCCCGTTCACGAGGATCACCACGGGAAACTTCCCGTTGTCGAGGAGATCGTACTGCGCCTTCAGCAGCGCCTGGCGCAGGATCGGTTCCTCGCGCCGGTATTCCGACTTCTTGAGCTTGTGGCCGATTTCAGCGGATTCTAACATCGCGGCTTTTCTCCTGGGCAAGCTTGCCGGGTTTCAAGGTACCTTCAACGGGACCGGTCGTCCAACGCGAGGCGGCGCGCGCTGTCGTCGCGAAGACCGGTGGCCTTGCACAAGGCCGGCGGGCAGCGGAACCGGTAGTAGCGCGCATTCAGGTGCACGGCGACGTCGTCGATCTCGTCCCCGGTCCACGCGAGCCCGAGGTTTTCGCTCCACCGGCGCACCCAGCCGCGCACCGCGTCGAAATCCGCGGCGAGGCGTGCCTTGCGCCCGTGGACGCTCTCGGCATGGCAATCACCGCAGCGGGCCTCATAGAGGATGCGGCCGCGCTCCCCGTCCGCCGCCGGGGCGGCAGGGGACCCTGCAAGCGTCGCGAGGAGGAGGGCAATGGCTGGATACGGAGCGAGGCGCATGGGAGATCCTGCGGGCGCGTGCAACCCAGTCTCGCACCCGGCCTGGGGCGTTGCTTGTCCTGGATCAAGCGGGAGGCGGGGCTTCGGGGACGGGCGGCTTGCGGCGCCAGAAACGGCGCTCCTTCGCGGCGTCGGCGAGCGCCTGGGCGGCCGCTTCGACGCCGGCCGCTTCGCGCGCGGCGAACCAGCCGCGCGCGAACTCGACGAACCCCGCTGGGGCGGAGAGCTCGTGCACGTGCGCAAGCGCGTTGGCGCAATCGTTGGCGAGCCCGAGCGCGTCCTGCGCGCGCGAAAGCCCGCGCACGTGCCGCTTCACCGGCCCGGCCCGGAACAGCGACCCCAGGAACTCCACGGCGTAACGCTGGCGCTTCACCAGGATGCGCAGGCGATGGCGCCCGGCGGCATCCAGTGAGGCGAACGCCGCAGACCGGGCGGCGACGCGCTTGGCACCGGCGCGCAGCCTTCGCGAGGCGAAGTCCTTGAGCGGTTCCGCCTCGTCCGGCGGTTCCGGCGGTTCGCAGACCCGGCGCGCGAGCCGGATCATCGCGAGCCCGTAGCGCGGCGAGACGATGGCTTCGCGCGTGACGCGACGCGCCTCGCGCTGGCGGGCCCGGGCGCGCGCGAGCAGGGCTCGCCCCACCGCTGCGTCACCCTGCGCCGCGATCAGCGGCGGCAGCGTCTCGGTCACGAAGACGTCCCAGTCCCGGCAGCGGCCCAGAATTGCCGCAGCCCAACGCACGTCCTCGGCGAAGGCCGCATCCTCGCCCGGCAGGTGCGCCTGGCGGAACAGCCGCAGCGCCGAGCGCAGGCGGCGAAACGCCACCCGCAGCTGGTGCACGAATTCGATATTGGGGCTGGACAGAACCCCGGCTTCGTTGGCCTGCGCGTGGGCCACGCAGGCGGCAGCCAGGCGTCGCGCCGCTTCGCGCGTGTCCCCGGCATCCTCGATCGACTCGTGCAAGGCATGGACCGGCTTGCGCCCCGAGGCGCCGGCGAGTTCGAGGCCCCGCGCAAGCTTGGAAGCAGGCTCGGGCCGGAGGGCAATCGCCGCGGCGAGGGCTTCGGCCAGGTCGAAGGCGGCTGTGACCGGCCCCTCCAGAACCTCGATCTCGATCTCCTCGATGGGCGAAGCGCGACCGCGCGCGAGGATCTGCCCCTCGTCGAGCGCGACCTCGAGTCGCGAGCCCGGCTGCGGCGACACGATCCAGCGGGTGCGCCGGAACTCGGTCGCGAGGATGGGCGCCAGGCGCTCATGCAGCGTTTCGGCGTCTGGCAGGTCGGCCAGGGGCGTTGCGGCGAAGCGGGAAAGGTCCAGTTCAGGGCCACGCGCGGGGTACTCCCACTCGGGACGCTCGTGCAGTCCGGCCAGGGCTTCGCCCGATGCCTTGAGCGTGGCGAGCCATTGCCTGCCCTCGCGGCGCAGGCGTAGCTCCAGTCCGTGGCGGGCCAGTTCCTGCGTGGGCGTGTCGAAATACAGCGCCGAGCAGCGGCTGCGGCTGGACTCGAGGCCGGCCAGCGCCGGCGCGAGGGTGACGCGAGCGGCTTCGCCCGGGGCCAGCGCGAGCTTCAGTTCGGTTTCGTGGGGAGGGAGCGGCATGGGAGCTTGGGTCGCGGTTCCCACACTACGCAAGATTCGTCTGGCCTTCCACCTCGTCCAGCCTTTCACCTCGGCCGCCCCCGCGGCGCGGCGGGCGCCGTTTGCTACCATGCGCGGATCCTGGCTGGGGCTTCCGGCCGAACCAAGCCTGTAACCGAACCGGTACGGGGCGCGAACTACCCACTGCCATGCACGCTGTCCTTCCCCTCCTCGTCCAGACCGATTTTCCGCCCATCCACCGGCGCGGGGTGGCGATCGTGCAGGCGAACCTCGGATACGTCTGCAACCAGACGTGCCTTCACTGCCACGTGAACGCGGGCCCCACGCGCACCGAATCGATGTCGGGCGAGACCGTGGAGCGGTTGCTCGAGTACCTGGCATGCAGCGGCGCCGGCACGCTCGATCTCACCGGGGGCGCTCCGGAGCTGAACCCGCATTTCCGTCCACTCGTCGCTCGCGCTCGCGCGCTGGGCGCGAAGGTGATCGACCGCTGCAACCTCACGATCCTCGAGGAGCCGGGCCACGAGGACCTCGCGGAGTTTCTTGCCGGGCACCGGGTGGAGGTGGTGGCCTCGCTTCCCTGCTATACGGAGGAGCTGGTGGACCGGCAGCGCGGAAAGGGCGTGTACGAGAAGAGCGTGCGCGCCATCCGCCGGCTCAACGAACTGGGCTACGGCCGCGAAGGCTCCGGGCTCGTGCTGAACCTCGTGTACAACCCGCAGGGCGCGAGCCTGCCCCCTTCGCAGGACAAGCTCGAGGCGGACTACAAGCGCATCCTGGGGGAGACCTTCGGCATCGGGTTCAACCGGCTCTTCACGATCGCCAACATGCCCATCCAGCGCTTCGGCTCGACGCTCATTTCCAAGGGGCAGTTCAACGAGTACATGCAGCTCCTGCGCATGTCGCACGACGACGCGAACCTCGAGGGCGTGATGTGCCGCTCGCTCGTCTCGGTGGACTGGCAGGGCTACGTGTACGACTGCGACTTCAACCAGATGCTGGGGCTTCCCATCCGCGTGGCGGGCAAGTCCCGGCCGCACCTGGCCGACCTGACCCGCCGCGACCTCGGCGGCAACCCGATCGTCGTTCGCGACCATTGCTACGGCTGCACCGCGGGGCAGGGGTCCTCCTGCGGCGGCGCGCTGGGCTGACATCGACTTGGAAGACAGCCCCGGGCGAAGCTGCCCCACCACCTATCGATATTCCCCGCGATCGTTCGACCGCCCTGCGCAGATCGAGGCCGAAACGTTCTACGTGGTTGGCGGGCTCTACGGAAACGTGGAGTCGCTCGATGAGATCGTCGCGATGGCCGCACGGGAAACGCACGCGGTGAAGGTGGTCTTCAACGGCGACTTCCACTGGTTCGACACGGCCGCCGACGATTTCCATCGCCTTTCGGAGGAGGTTTCCCGGCACGCCGCCATCCGCGGCAACGTGGAGACCGAGATCGCAGGCGAGGATTCGGGCGCCGGCTGCGGCTGTGCCTATCCCGCCGACGTGACCGACACCGAAGTGATGCGTTCCAACAAGATCCTCGAGCGCCTGCGCGAGACGGCCCGCGAGCATCCGGCCGCGCGCGAGGCGCTCGCGCGCCTGCCCATGCACCTGGTCGCGCGCGTGGGAGATGCGCGCGTGGGCATCGTCCACGGCGACTGCGCCTCGCTCGCGGGATGGGGGTTCGCCCAGCCGGCGCTGGACGACCCGGGCCAGCGCCGCTGGCTGGAGAATTCGTTCGCCGACGCCAGGGTCGATCTCTTCGCGAGCAGCCACACGTGCCAGCCGGCCCTGCGCTCGTTCGATTTCGGCAGCGGCCCGGTGGCGGTTGCCAACAACGGCGCCGCGGGCATGCCCAACTTCGCGGGCGAGCACTTCGGCGTGCTCACGCGCATTTCGGTCCACCCGGCCGATCAATCGCTTTACGGCACGCGCATCGCCGGTGCCTTCGTGGACGCCCTTGCAATTCGCTACGATGCCCCCGCCTGGGAAAGGCGCTTCCTCGCGAGCTGGCCGGAAGGGTCGAGTGCCCACCAGTCCTATTTCAGGCGCATCGCCAGCGGAACCGGCTTTCCGCGAACGCTCGCGTTGCGGATCGCGGCGTGAAGCGATGAAAGCCGGGAAGGTCCTCGTCGCCGCGGCTCTCGTCGCGCTCGTTGCCGCGTACTTCGCCTTCGATCTCGGGCGCTATCTCTCGCTCGACTACTTCAAGGCGCAGCAGGCTGCCATCGAGGCGTTCTTCCGGTCGAGCCCCCTCGCGTCGGCCGCGATCTACTTTGCCGTCTATGTGGCCGTGACCGGGCTGTCGCTCCCGGGCGCGGCGATCCTCACGCTGGCGGGGGGCGCGATCTTCGGCCTGCCGTGGGGCGTGGTGATCGTCTCCTTCGCCTCCACGATCGGCGCCACGCTGGCCTTCCTCGCCTCGCGGTTCGTGCTTCGCGACTGGGTGCAGGCGAAATTCGGCGACCGGCTGAAGCCCATCAACGACGGCATCGCGAAGCAGGGCGCGTTCTACCTCTTTGCGCTCAGGCTCGTGCCCGCCTTCCCGTTCTTCGTGGTCAACCTCGTGATGGGGCTCACGCCCATCCGCACCGGCACGTATTACTGGGTGAGCCAGGTCGGGATGTTCGCCGGGACGGTCGTGTACGTGTACGCCGGCACGCAGCTCGCGCAGATCACCTCCCTCAAGGACATCCTCTCGCCGGGGCTCCTCGGCGCGTTCGCGCTGCTCGGCCTGTTTCCGTTCTTCGCCAAACGCATCGTCGAGGGACTCGCGGCGCGCAAGGTCTATGCGAAATGGAAGCGGCCGGCGCGGTACGACCGGAACGTGGTGGTGATCGGCGCGGGCTCCGCCGGGCTCGTGACCTCCTACATCGCCGCCGCCGTGAAGGCAAAGGTCACGCTGGTCGAGCGCCACCGGATGGGCGGCGATTGCCTCAACACCGGCTGCGTGCCCTCGAAGGCGCTCATCCGGTCGGCGAAATTCCTGTCGCACGTTCGCCGGTCGAGGGAGTTCGGCATCCGGGGGGCAACCGCCGACTTCGATTTCGCGCAGGTGATGGAGCGCGTGCAGTCGGTGGTGAAGGCGATCGAGCCGCACGATTCCATCGAGCGCTACGCCGGCCTGGGCGTCGATGTGGTCGCGGGCACGGCGCGCATCGTGGATCCGTGGACCGTCGAGATCGCGAAGGAGGACGGCACGAAGTCCACCCTCACGACGAGGAACATCGTGATTGCCGCGGGCGCGCGCCCCGTGGTGCCGCCGATCCCCGGCCTCGCGCAGGCGAACCCGCTCACCTCCGACAACGTCTGGCAACTGCGCGCGCTTCCGAAGCGCCTGGTCGTGCTGGGCGGCGGGCCCATCGGGTGCGAGCTCACGCAGGCCTTCGCGCGCTTCGGCTCGAAGGTGACCCAGGTGGAGATGCTGGAGCGGATCATGATCCGCGAGGACCCCGAAGTGTCGGCGCTCGTACAGCACAGTTTCGAGGCCGACGGCGTGTCGGTCCTCGCGGGCCACAAGGCGAAGCAGGTGGTGGTGGAAGGCGGCGAGAAGTTCCTCGTGGTGGAGAGCGAAGGCGGGGAGAAACGCATCGCCTTCGACGACATCCTGGTGGCCGTCGGGCGCGTGGCGAACACGGCGGGCTACGGGCTCGAGGAACTGGGCATCCCCACCACGAAGACGCGAACCGTGGAGGTGAACGAATTCCTCGAGACCGCCTACCCCAACATCTTCGCCTGCGGCGACGTGGCCGGGCCCTACCAGTTCACCCACACCGCGGCGCACATGGCGTGGTACGCCTCGGTGAACGCGCTCTTCGGGCGGTTTCGCCGGTTCAAGGTGGACTACTCGGTGATCCCCTGGGCGACCTTCACGGAACCGGAGGTGGCGCGCGTCGGGCTGAACGAGCAGGAAGCGAAGGAAAAGGGCATCGCGCACCAGGTCGTCACCTACGGCATGGACGACCTCGACCGCGCCATCGCGGACAGCGAGGCGCACGGCTTCGTGAAAGTGATCGTGAAGCCCGCAAGCGACGTGATCCTCGGCGTCACGATCGTGGGCGAGCACGCCGGCGAGCTCATCGCGGAGTTCGTTGCGGCGATGCGCCACGGCATCGGCCTGAACAAGGTGCTTGGCACCATCCACATCTATCCGACGCTCGCGGAGGCCAACAAGTACGCGGCGGGCGTGTGGAAGCGCTCGACTGTCACGCGCGGGCAGATGGATTTCCTGGGCGCCTTCCACGACTGGACGCGCGGCGCAGGCGGCCTAGGCGGGGTTCTCGGGCGGGTGGGCTCCCTGTGGTTGGACAAGCGTCCCTACCACGACCGGACGGGAGAGTGACCCCGTGATTCGCGCCGCCATTTTCTGCGCCGCCCTGGTGCTCGCCGCTCCGGCGCTCGCTTTCGACCACTCGCACGCCGCGTGGGACGCGCTGGTGAAGAAGCACGTGCGGCTCGTCGACGGCGGCAAGTCGTCCCGGGTGCGCTATGCGGATTTCGCGACGGACCGCGCTGCGCTGAAGGACGTACTCGCGGAATCATCGAAGGTGGACGAGGCGCAGTTCCGGGGCTGGACGAAACCGCAGCAGATGGCGTTCCTCATCAACGCCTACAACGCGTGGACGGTGGAGTTGATCCTCACGAAATACCCCGACCTCAAGTCGATCCGCGACCTGGGGAACATCCTGTTCAACAGCCCCTGGAAGAGGAAGTTCTTCACGCTCTTCGGCCGCGAGTCCTCCCTCGACCAGGTCGAGCACGAGATGCTGAGGAAGCCGGGCGTGTACGACGAGCCGCGCGTTCACTACGCGGTGAATTGCGCCTCGGTGGGCTGCCCGATGCTGCGCGAGGAGGCGTTCGTGGCCGCCCGCCTGGACGCCCAGCTGGAGGAGCAGGCGCGGCGCTTCCTGTCGGACCGGTCGCGCAACCGCTACAGCGCGCAATCGGGAAAGCTCGAGGTCTCCGAGATCTTCAAGTGGTTCAAGGAGGATTGGTCCTCCGGCTACCGGGGCATCGGGAGCGCCGGCCCGGTGAGCTCCCGCGAACAGTACTTCGCGCGCTACGCCGACCTCCTCGCAGACGGGCCCGGGAATCGCAGAGTCGTGGCCGAGGGCCGGGCACCCATCGACTTTCTCGACTACGACTGGTCCCTCAACGACGCGCGCTGAAAAAGGGGTCTGTCCCCCTTTTTTCGGGATAATCCCCGTGTGAACCACCTTTCGATCATCATGCCCGCCCTGGACGAGGCGGCGGGCATCGCCGCCAGCCTCGCCGCGCTCAAGCCGCTTCGCGAGCGCGGCGCGCAGGTGATCGTGGTCGATGGCGGCAGTGGCGACGCCACCGCCGCCATCGCCGCCCCGCTCGCCGACCGGGTGATCGTTTCGCCGCGCGGCCGCGCGGCACAGATGAATGCCGGTGCACGCATCGCCGCGGGCGACACGCTTGTCTTCCTTCACGCCGATACGCGCCTGCCGGAAAGCGCGGACCGGATCGTGCTCGAGGGCCTCGATGCCTCCGGGTGCGACTGGGGCCGCTTCGACGTGTCGATCGAGCCGGGGTCGCCGCTGCTGGCCCTCGTGGCTGCGCTCATGAATGCGCGCTCGCGCCTGACCGCCATCGCCACCGGCGACCAGGCCGTCTTCGCGCGGCGCGAGGTGTTCGCGCGCGCAGGCGGCTTCCCCGAAATCGCGCTCATGGAGGACATCGCCTTTTCGAGGGCCATGAGGCGCCTTGGCCCCCCGCTGTGCCTTCGCGAAAGGGTCGTGACATCGGCACGTCGCTGGGAGCGCGGCGGGACGCTGCGCACGATCCTCCTCATGTGGCGGCTGCGGCTTGCCTACTTTCTCGGCGCCGATCCCGCGCGCCTTGCCGAACGCTATGGCGCCGGCCACGCCATCCGGTAGCGCGGCGCAGGTCGCCGTGTTCGCCAAGGCGCCCGTGCCCGGCGAGGTGAAGACGCGCCTTGTGCCGCTGCTCGGCGCGGGCGACGCGGCGGAGCTGCACGCCACGCTGGTTCGCCATGCGCTGGCCACGGCCCGGAACTCCGGCGTCGGGGCCGTGTCCCTCTGGTGCATGCCGAACACGGGCCATCCCTTCTTCGCCGCGTGCGCCGCGGAATTCGGCGTCGATCTCCACGAGCAGCGGGGCGGGCATCTCGGCGAGCGGATGGCGCGCGCCTTCGATCGGCTGCTCGCTTCCGGTCCGGCGCTTCTCGTCGGTTCCGATTGCCCGTCGCTGCGCGCCGACGACCTGCGCGCCGCGGCCGGATCGCTCTCCACGCACGACGCGGTGATCCAGCCCGCGGAGGACGGCGGCTATGTCCTCGTCGGGCTCGCGCGCACGGCGCCCGGGCTCTTCGAGGGCATCCGCTGGGGCGAAGCGAGCGTGATGCGCGACACGCGCGCCCGCCTGCGCGAAGCGGGCGCCACCTGGCGCGAGATGCCCACGCGCTGGGATGTGGATCGCCCCGAGGACTACCGGCGGCTGCTCGCCTCGGGGCTCCTGGCGGAGAGCGGCCGGTGAGGACGCTGGCCGCCATCGCGGCCCTGCTCGTGACCCTCTGCGCATCGGTGCACGCCCGGGCATCCGGAGCCGACATCGCGCCCTTCTCGCGGGCGAAGCCGGGAGCGGCGCTGCCCGAGGGGTGGCGGGCACTCGATCTTCCCCGCATCGCGCCGCCGGAGATCGCGCTGGTCGAGGAAGGGGGCGCCACGGTCCTGCGTTCGCGTGCCGTTTCCGCTGCCGGCACCGTCGCCTACGCCCTCGACGCCTCGCCGGCCCGGTACCCGCTGCTCGCCTGGCGCTGGAAGGTCGATCGCGTCGTCGCCCGGGCCAACCTCGCGCAGAAGAGCGGCGATGATTTCGCCGCGCGCGTTTACGTCTTCTTCGACGTGCCCGTCGAGGCGCTGCCCTTCGGCGTGCGCCTGAAGGCCTTGCTCGCCCGCGCGGTGTGGGGAGAGACGCTGCCGACCGCCGCGATCTGCTATGTCTGGGACAACCTTCATGCGCCGGGCACCAGTGCATGGAATCCGTACACCGATCGCGTGAGGACCGTGGTCTTGCGAAGCGGCTCGCCGGGCGCCTGGGCCGAGGAGGCACGCGACCTCGAGGCCGACTTTCGGGCCGCGTTCGGCCCGCAATGGATGGGCCCCGCGCCGCGCGTCACGGGCATCGCGGTCGGCAACGACACGGACCAGACCGGGGAGACGGTCACGGCGTGGTTCGGCGATTTCTCGCTGGGGGCGCGGCAATGAAGCGCCTGGTGCTCCTGGGGGGCGGCCATGCGCACGTGCACGTCCTGAAGACCCTCGGCGATGCGCTCGATTCCACGGTGAGCGTGACCCTCGTCACGCCCGTCGAGCGGCAGGTCTACTCCGGAATGGTGCCGGGGTTCGTGGCGGGGCATTACGCGCTCGAGGCGTGCGGCATCGATCTGGTCCCGCTCGCGATGCGGGCGCGGGCGCTCGTGGCGCGATCGGCCGCCACGCTCGTGAACCTGTCGATGCGGGAGGTGATTCTCGCCAATGGCGAGATCGTCCCCTACGATGTGCTCTCGATCGACGTGGGATCGCGCCCGTTCACCGGAAGCGCCCGGGGCGTCGCCGAGCACGCCGTCGCCGTGCGGCCGCTGGAGCGCTTCGTCGAGGGTTGGGAGCGCGTTCTCGCCCGCGCCAGGACAGGGGGCATGAACTCCGTATCGGTGGTGGGTGGCGGAGCGGCCGGCATCGAGCTTGCGTTCGCGATGGCCCACCGCTTTCGCAAGGAGGCCGGGGACGGCGCCCCGCACGTGCGCGTCATGACGGACGCCAACGCGTTCCTGCCCGAGTATCCCAGCGCCGTGCGCGGCCGCCTCCTTCGCCTCGCCGGCGCGCGCAACATCGGCACCCACGTCGCCAGCCTCGTGGCCGAGGTGGGGCCCGGTTTCCTGCGCCTGAAGGACAACATCGAGTTCGCGACCGACGCGACGTTCTGGGTGGCGGGCGCCGCGGCGCTCGAATTCATCCGCGACTCGGGCCTGCAAACGGACGAACGGGGCTTCCTCGCCGTGAACGACTTCATGCAATCGGTTTCCCACCCGGAGGTGTTCGGCGCGGGCGATTGCGCGACGAATCGGGAGAACCCGCGCGCGAAGGCGGGCGTCTTCGCGGTCCGCGCGGGCCCTGCACTTGCCGCCAACCTGGTCGCCGCGCTGCACGGCGGCCTGCTCGAGCGGCACGTGAGCCCGCGACGCTTCCTCGCGCTCATCTCCTGCGGGAGACGCTACGCGGTGGGGGCTTACGGTCCGCTGTCCTTCGAGGGCGGCTGGGTGTGGCGCTGGAAGGACCGGATCGACCGCCGCTTCCTCGCGAAGTACGCGCCGGAAGCGCTGGCGCCGTCGCGCTAGGAGCCCCGGGCAGCCGCGGCATCCCCCGCCGGCGCCTTGCGCGCGCGGATGCGCACCACCTTCACCATGCGGTTCTGCACCTGCAGGATCTCGACGGCGTGCCCGGAGACGATGAGGGCGGTGCCGGGCTCGGGTATGTCCTCGAGCGCCTCCAGCACCAGCCCGTTGATCGTCTTGGGCCCCTCGAGGGGGAAGTGGAAGCCGGCCTTGCGGTTGAGCACGCGCAGCGGGCACGAACCTTCGGCGATGACCGATCCGTCGGCCTCCTTGCGCAGGAGGCCTCCCGACATCGGCTTCTGGCTGGTGAACTCGCCGACGATCTCCTCGAGGATGTCCTGCAGCGTGACCAGGCCCAGGATCTCGCCGTATTCGTCCACCACCAGGCCCATGTGGCGCATCTGGTCCTGGAAGTTGGTGAGTTGCCCGAGGAGCGGCGTGCCTTCCGGCACGTAATAGGGTTCGCGCAGGATCGCGCGAATGCCGTCCCTGTCGAGCGGCTCCCGGCGCGAGGCGTTGAGGAACTTGCGCACGTGCAGGATGCCGGCCACCTTGTCCAGGCTGCCCTCGAAGACCACGAGCCGCGTGTGGTGCGCGGTGGAAATGGCCGTGCGGATGTCGTCGATGTCGTCCTCGAGGTCCACGGCTTCGATCTGCCCGCGCGGCGTCATCGTGTCGTCAACCGTCATGTCCTGCAGCTCGAAGAGGTTGAGGAAGATCGACTGGTGCTTCGGGGGGATGAACTTGCCGCCCTCCAGGACCAGCGTGCGCAGTTCCTCCATCGAAAGCGGCTGCGCGGCCGCCTGGTTCGTGCCCCCGATCCGAAGGACCTTGAGCATGCCGCGCACGAACAGGTTGATGGCCCACATGAGCGGGCGCGTGATGCGGATGAAGCCGGTGAGCGGAAAGGACGCCGCGAGCGCGAGCTGCTCGGAATAGGTGGCGCCCAGCACCTTGGGCACGATCTCCGCGAAGACGAGGATCACGACGCTCGCGCAGGCGGTGGCGATCGCGAGCGCGAATTCCCCCTCTCCGAAGAGGCGCCTGCAGATCTCGGCCACCAGGATGGTGGTGGCCGCGTTGATGATGGTGTTTCCCGCCAGAATGAAGGTGAGCAGCTCGTCGGTCCTGCCCAGGAGTGCGCCGGTGAGCCGGGCGGCGCGGCTGCCCTTGCGGATGAGGTGCTTCAACCGGTAGCGGTTGAGCGACATCATGCAGGTTTCCGACATCGAGAAGAAGCCGGAGGAGGCGAGCATCGCGGCAAGCACGACGAACAGCCAGAGGAGCGGAATGTCGTCCGTCACGAAGGGCGCGTGGCCGCTAGCCGCGCTGCAGGATGATCTCGAGGACGAACTTGGCGCCGACGTAGGACAGCAGCAGCGCGATGAATCCGCCGAGCGTCCAGTACACCGCGCGCTTGCCGCGCCATCCGTAGAAGTAGCGTCCCGCGAGGAGCCAGCCGAAGATCACCCACGACAGGATCCCGAAGACCGTCTTGTGGGTGACCTGGAACGGGCGCTTGAAGAGCTGCTCGGAGAAGAAGATGCCCGAGACGACGGTGAGCGTGAGCAGCACGAAGGCGGCGAAGAGGATGCGGAAGAGAAGCGCCTCCATCTCGAGGAGCGGCGGCACGCTCCTGAGAAAGGGAGGCATCACGCCGCGGTGCAGCCACTTCTGCTCCGCAAGCATGACCACGGCGTGCATCGTCGCGACGATGAAGAGGCTGTAGGCGAGCATCGCGATGGCGAAGTGCAGGGTGAAGAGCGGGTCCCCGCCGTAGTGCACGAGGTAGCGCGCCGGCAGGAAAGCCTGGAGGATCACCGCCCCGAGCGCGATCGGCGCCCACAGGCCCTGGATGCTCGCCAGGCCGGGTACCGCAAGGCTCGCGAGCCAGTAGATGACCACGGTGAGCCAGATGAGGAGCGAAATCGAATTGGAAACGCCGAGGTTCAGGCCTTCGTCGATGACGATGCCGTTGTAGACCAGCATGCCGTGAAGCACCAGGGCCACGGGCAACAGAACGCCCTCGAGTCGAAACGCGCCGCCGGTCGCCGGGCCGCTGGCATGGGCGGAGCGCCAGGCGATCGCTGCGAGGGCGAGCCAGCAGGCGGCGGTGCTAGAATAAAGGGCTGAATCGGGCATTTTCCTGGCCTTCGAAGTCTACACCAATTCCCCTCGGGCCCCTCCCATGCTGGACGCACTGACGCAGCGGCTTTCCTCCGTTCTGAAGACGATGCGCGGCCACGCCCGCCTCACCGAGGAGAACGTGGGCGAGGCGCTGCGCGAGGTGCGCATGGCGCTCCTGGAGGCCGACGTGGGCCTGCCCGTGGTGAAGGACTTCATCGCGCGGGTGAAGGAAAAGGCGCTCGGCCAGGAAGTGCTCGGGAGCCTCACGCCGGGCCAGGCGCTGGTGGGCGCGGTGCACGGCGAGCTGATTGCCCTCATGGGCGGGACGAACGCGCAGCTGAACCTCGCGACGACACCGCCCGCCGTGATCCTGCTTGCCGGCCTGCAGGGCGCAGGCAAGACCACCAGCGCTGGCAAGCTCGCGCGGCTCCTGAAGGGCGCGAAGAAAAAGGTGCTGCTGGTTTCCGCCGACGTGTACCGGCCCGCGGCCATCGAGCAGTTGAAGTCCCTCGCCGGCCAGCTCGCGATCGACCTTTTTCCCTCCGACGCCTCGCAGAAGCCGGTCGAGATCGCCGCGAACGCCCTCGACTGGGCGCGCAGGCACTACCACGACGTCCTCATCGTGGACACGGCCGGGCGGCTGGCGATCGACGAGGCGATGATGGCCGAGATGAAGGCGATCCACGCGGCCGTCAACCCGGTCGAGACGCTCTTCGTCGTGGATTCGATGCAGGGCCAGGACGCGGTCAACGTCGCCAGGGCCTTCGGGGAGGCGCTGCCGCTCACCGGCGTGATCCTCACCAAGCTCGATGGCGATGCGCGCGGTGGCGCGGCGCTGTCGGTGCGCCACGTCACGGGCGCGCCCATCAAGTTCGCCGGCGTCTCGGAGAAAATGGACGGCCTCGAGCCCTTCCATCCGGAGCGCATGGCCTCCCGCATCCTTGGCATGGGCGACATCGTCTCGCTCGTCGAGGAGGCGAGAAAGTCGGTCGATGAGGGGGAAGCGAAGAAGCTCGCCGACAAGTTCCGGAAGGGCAAGGACTTCGACCTCGAGGACTTCAAGGCGCAGATCCAGCAGATGAAGAAGATGGGCGGCGTATCCGCCCTCATGGACAAGCTTCCCGCGCAGCTCACCCAGGCGGCCAGCCAGTCTCCGGACCTGCAGGAGAAGTCGATCCGCCGCACCGAGGGCATCATCAACGCCATGACGCCGCTCGAGCGCCGCAAGCCCGAGCTTCTCAAGGCCTCGCGCAAGCAGCGCATTGCCGCGGGTGCGGGCGTGCCGGTGCAGGAGGTGAACCGCCTCCTCAAGCAGTTCGAGCAGATGCAGAAGATGATGAAGATGATGCGCTCGGGCGGGCTTGGCAAGATGATGCGCAACATGAAGGGCATGCTGCCCGGCATGCGCTGACCTGGCGCCGCCACCGGCGGCGATATTCGGGAGTCGCGATGAAATACTTCGCTTGCACGATAGCCGCACTGGCCGTGCTGCTTGCCCTGCGGACCGAAGCCGCGGACAGGATTGTCGTCGGCCAGTCTGCCCCGCTCACCGGATCGAATGCCGAGATCGGCAAGGACATCCGCGACGGCGCGGCGGCCTGGTTCAGGCGGGTCAACGAGTCCGGCGGCATCCACGGGAAGCAGGTGGTGCTGGTATCCCTCGACGACAGGAACGACCGGAAGACCGCCGGAGCCAACGCGGTGAAGCTCGTGAACGAGGCGGGCGCGGTCGCTCTCTTCGGCTTCGCTTCCGCCACGCTGTCCCTGGACGCGATGCCCATCGTGAAGGAGAAGAAGGTACCCTTCTTCGCCCCGTTCACGGGCGCGGACGCGATCCACAAGCAGGGCAATTTCGTCTTCGTGATGCGCGCCTCCTATGCCGACGAACTGGTGAAGATCCTCGATCACTGGAAGTCGCTGGGCGTCACCCGGGTCACCGTGGTCAATTACGACGACGAGATCGGCAACCAGAACTACGCGACCGTCGCGCGGCTCATGGAGGGCGCCGGCAAGAAGGCGGTGGGCGTGAAGCTCAAGCGCAACGCCGACGTCGAGAAGGCGCAGATCGACGCCATCATCGCGAGCGACCCGCAGGTGGTCGTGGCAACGACCCTCTACGGCGCCACCACGCAGGTCATCCGCGGGCTGAAGGCGGCGGGCAAGCCCTACACCATCACCTCGCTCTCATTCGTCGGCCCCAGTCAGCTTGCCAAGGCCGCAGGACCGGACGCCGCGGGCGTCTCGGTGGCGGGCGTCGTGCCGCCGCCGCCCAAGACCACGGTGCCGGTCGTCAAGGAATGTGGCGACGCGATCCGCAAGGCGGGCCTCCCGGAGCTCAATTACACGAACCTGGAGGCCTGCATGGCGGCCAAGGTCCTCACCGAGGCCATGAAGCGGGCCGGCCCCCACGTCACCCGTGAAAGCCTCTACCGGGCGCTCAACGGGCTGGGAAGCCTCGACGTGGGTGGCTATGTGGTCAATTTCTCGCCGGACAATCGCCACGGCAATCACGACGTGGAGCTCGCGGTCATCGGCAAGAACGGCCAGTTCCGCTTCTGAGGGGGTGTCGGACGGCGTGTCCGGCGCTGCGGCCTGCCGGGTGGGTTTCTCCCTGCGGCCGGGCGAGAAGGCCGGGTGAGGGGCCTATTGCGTGGAGTTCCCCAAGCCCTTATAATGCAAGGCTTTTCCGCTTTCTGGCCAGTCGGCCCGTCAGCACTTTCAGCCACTGTTACCCGTTATCAACGGGATTGGAGCCACCATGGTAGTCATCAGACTGGCGCGCGGCGGCGCGAAGAACCGCCCCTACTACACCGTCGTCGTCGCCGATTCGCGCATGCCCCGCGACGGGCGCTTCATCGAGCGCGTCGGCTTCTACAACCCCAAGGCCGCCGGGAACGAACCGGGTTTCCGGATCGCGCTCGACCGCGTGACGCACTGGGTTGACCGGGGCGCGCAGCCTTCGGACGCGGTGAAGAAGCTGATCAAGCGTGGCAAGGCCCAGCTCACCGCCCAGCCCGAAGCAGCCGCCACCTGATCCCGCGGGTTCCCCGTACGCGGGGGACGAGTCGCGGCTGGTGGTGATGGGGCGCATCCTCGGCCCCTTCGGCATCCAGGGCTGGGTCAAGCTGAGGACGTTCACCGAATCCCCCGACGGCCTCGCGGACCATCCGACCTGGTGGCTGCGGACGAAGGCGGGCTGGCAATCGGCGGCGCTCGAGGACTTCAAGGTCCGTCCCGCCGCCGTCAGCGCAAAGCTTTCGGGCGTGCAAGACCGCACGGCCGCCGAACTGCTCCGGGGCTTCGACGTCGCGGTGACCCGGGAGGATCTCGGGGAGGCAGGCGCAGGCGAGTACTACTGGCTGGACCTGGTGGGGCTCGCGGTGGTGAACCTGCAGAATGAAGCGCTGGGGCAGGTGGAAGAATTGCTGAGGACCGGCGGGTCGGACGTGCTGGTCGTGCGCGGGGAAAGGGAGCGGTTGATCCCCTTCATCGCGGATTACGTGAGGAGCGTCGACCGCGACGCGAAACGCATCACGGTGGACTGGGAAGCGGGGTACGACGTCTGATGATGCGCTTCGACGTGGTCACGATCTTCCCTGAGATGTTCGAGGCGGTGACCCGCCACGGCATCACGCGGCGCGCGCTGGAGGAGGGCGGTTTCGACTTCCAGGCGTGGAACCCGCGCGATTTCGTGAACGACCCGCACCGCACGGTCGACGACAGGCCCTACGGAGGCGGGCCGGGGATGGTGATGATCCCGGGGCCGCTGGAGCAGGCGATCGATGCCGCGGTGGCCAGGCAAAAGGCCGTTGGGGTGGAAAGGCCGCAGGTGGTGCTGCTCTCGCCGCAGGGCGAGCGTTTCGCCGACGCGGTGGCGAGGCAACTCGCCGGGTTGCCGGGCGTGGTGCTCGTCGCCGGGCGCTACGAGGGGGTGGACGAGCGCCTCATCG
Source organism: Betaproteobacteria bacterium (assembly GCA_016720855.1). Taxonomy (NCBI): domain Bacteria; kingdom Pseudomonadati; phylum Pseudomonadota; class Betaproteobacteria; species Betaproteobacteria bacterium. The sequence goes on from JADKJU010000002.1 coordinate 736,224, forward strand.
AACGCAAGGTGGATCGGGAAATCTCGATCGGCGATTACGTGACATCCGGCGGGGAACTGCCGGCGATGGTGATGATGGACGCGATCGTGAGGCTTCTGCCGGGCAGCCTGAACGACGCGTCGAGCGCGTCGCAGGATTCCTTCTCGGAAGGATTGCTGGACTGGCCGCACTACACGCGGCCGGAGGTGTGGAAGGGCGAACGGGTGCCCGAGGTGCTGTTGTCGGGCAACCATGCCGCGATTGCGCGGTGGCGCCGCAAGCAGGCGCTCGCGCGGACGTGGGCGAGGCGGCCGGACCTCATCGAAAGCCGGGCGCTGTCGAAGGAGGACGCAACGCTGCTCGAGGAGCATCGTCGCGAGCAGCAGGAGCAGGAACAGCAGTAGCCATGGGCCGTGAAAAACAAACCCCGCGCACCAGCCATCAGGGCTGCTCTGCCGGAAGGGCCGGAAGGCCGGACATCGAAAGGGAGCATTCATGAATCTGATCCAGAAACTCGAGCAGGAAGAAATCGCGCGGCTGGCGCGCAAGATCCCCGACTTCTCACCCGGCGACACGGTGATCGTGAAGGTGCAGGTGGTCGAAGGCGACAAGAAGCGCGAGCAGGCCTACGAGGGCGTGGTGATCGCCAAGCGCAACAAGGGATTGAACTCCTCGTTCATCGTGCGCAAGATCTCCAGCGGCGAAGGCGTGGAGCGCACGTTCCAGACCTACTCGCCGGCCGTCGCCTCCATCGAGATCAAGCGCCGCGGCGCCGTTCGCCGCGCCAAGCTCTACTACCTGCGCGACCGCTCGGGCAAGAGCGCGCGCATCCGCGAGAAGCTCTCCAGCGTGGCCGCCCGCGAGGTGCTGCCGCCGGTGGACGAGGCTCCGAAGGAGGCTCCGAAGGTTTAGTACCTTCCGCAGCCGCCGGGACGAAAGGGCCGCCTTGCGCGGCCCTTTTCATTGCGCATCGATCTGCGACAATCGACAGGTGCCTCGCATCCACCTCACCCGTATCCCCGTCGCCGCCGCGGACATCGACATCAACGAGCACGTCAACAACCTCGCCTACCTGCGCTGGATGCAGGACGTGGCCACGGCGCACTCGGCGGCGCAGGGCTGGACGCTCGAGGACTACCGCGCTCTTGGGGCCGGGTGGTTCGCCCGCTCGCACTACATCGAGTACCTCCAGCCCGCGCATGCCGGGGATGTCCTGTTGCTGCACACCTGGGTGGCGTCGATGAAGTCGAGCTCCTGCCTGCGCCGCTTCCTGTTCCGGCGCGAAGGCGATGGGAAGGTCGTGGCAACCGCGCAGACGCGCTGGGCCTTCGTCGATTTCGCGACCGGCCGGCCCGTCCGGATTCCGCCCGAAGTCGCATCCGCCTTTTCCATCGTGCCGGATGACGATCCGGAGCTTTTCGCCCTGCCTGCGCCTTCGCGCGCGTTCGACAAGCCCTGACGCAAGGCGAATTGCCGCGACTCGGTCTTCGGGGAGACGGCGCTGGAAGAGAGCGATGGCTTCGTCCTCCACGGGGGTCGCGTAGACTTCGCACTCGACCCACCGGAATTCGGAAGTCGGCGATGGATTCGCGGTTGCGTGGCAGTCTCGTGGCGCTCGTGGCCTTTCTGCTGCAGGGCGATGCGCTCGCGCAGTGGGGAAAGGCACCGGCCGGGCCGGCTACGCGCATCGAGGCGGTCGACGCCTCGGGCACGCCCATCGAAGGCGTCGCCTTTTATGTGATGGAGCACTTCTGGTATCCGAGAGGGCACTCGGGCGGCTACAGCAGCGCCTGCGCGTTGCACGGGACGGGTTTCTCCAAGGGCACGCTGCCCGGCCGCACGATCGCCCTTGAGCGGGCCCACGATCCCGTCGGCCGCACGCCCTTTTCGGACACCTTCCGCGCCGGCCTCGCCTTCAAGCCGGGGTACTGCGCGACGCCGCGCGGTGGCAACAGCTGGTACCTCACGATGCTCGGCCCCGCGCCCGTCGCCACCACCTCCCGCGATCACAAGGCGGAGCAGGGGGAACTCGCGCGCGGCATCCGCGCAGCGCTCGTGCCTTCAAGGGACAAGGGCGCCTATCGCCTGCGCTACCTGCAGCGCGTGGTGCAGGAGGCAGCCTGTGGCCTGGGCGACGACGCCTTTCGCGTGAACGGCGAGATCAACGCGGTCGCGAAGCTGGCGCTCGCGGAGGCCGAGGGCCTCGCGAAATCGCCCTACGAGCGGCGGCTCCTGGTGCGCATTCGCGAGCAACTCCGCCTGCCCGAGTCGGCGGCCGTGTTCGAGAATCCGATGATCGCCGCGGCCGCGCAGAACGACGTGGTCGCGCTCAAGGCCATGCTCGCGGCGCCCACGCAATACCGGGAGGAACTCTGGGTGGGCGCCACGAAGCCGTATCGCACGGTCTCGATCAGCCGCACCTCGGACGGCAAGGAGACGAGGAGCGAGGGGCACACCGGCCGCGTAATCGACTCGGGGCCGGTGTCGCTCGACGGGCCGGGCGAGAGCGGTGCCACGCCCCTGGTGGTGGCCACCCTCGCAGGCGCGGCCGATGCCGTGGATTTCCTCCTCGCGGCCGGCGCCAACCCCAACTTCCGCGTGCAGCCCTGGGACGAGTCGCCCTTCGAGGCGTTGGTCACGAAGATGGTCTCCACCTGGGACGACCGCGTGGACGACGCGCTTCTCGCCCGCTACAAGCGCATCTACGCAAGCTACCTGGATGGCGCCGCGAAGCCCGACATCACCCCGCGCTTTCGCGAGCAACTGGGCCGCAAGACGCTGAAGTCCTACGGGCCACGCCTGCAGCCCGTTTGGGACGCGGTGCTGCCGAAGATCGCGGCTCTGCCCGAAGCGAAGCCTTCGTCGCCGGATTGCGGCGCGGGCGTCTAGCCTTTTCAGGCCATCGGACGACGTCCCGGCCGGCGGGAATGGGGCCTACATCTGGGCGATCTTCCACTCGCCGTAGTGCTTCGCGAAGCTCACGATGCCGCCCGTTCCTCCTTCGCGATCGACCGCGTACTCGGCATGGGCCTCCAGCTGCATGGCTGGAGCGAAACTGCGCACGGTGTCGGCCATTTTCTTCATGTCCGCCGTGGACAGCTTTTCGAGGATGGGGGCCCATTTTTCGAGCACGTTCGGGGTGAGGCACGCGCCTGCGGCCGCGCGGTCGCCCTTGCGCAAGGCCGCCAGGAAAACCTCCCACGTCTTCGTCGGTGTCGCGTAGGTCGGATCCGGCTCGAGGCGAAAGCCCACCCTTGTCGCCTTCGAGAGTCCCGCCGCGGTTGCCGCCGTCGCGCCGCGCGCCGCTTCGAGCTGTTCCGGCGCCAACGGCTTGGCGCGGGCTTCCCGGCCGGGATCGCGGTAGGCGAGCAGGTTGCCGACGAATTGAGCCGCCAGGAAGCCCGTCGGATCGTTGCGCAGCAAGTCGGCGGACAGGTCTCCGGTGTCGGGTTGGGCGAGGAGGGAGTACAGCGTCAGCAACGCGAAGCGATTCGGCCGCGCCGCGCGGATTTCCGCCAGGAACTGCTTGCCGCGGGCGGGCTCGTAAGAGTAGAAAAGCCCCTGGCGCCACGGCATGCCCAGTCCCAGGATGAACACGGCACTTCCCGCCGATTGCGCCGACTCGAGGGTGACGCTGCCACCGAAGCGCTTTCCACCCTTCAGATTGGCGATCTCCGCCTCGATCCACTGTCGCACCCAGTTCTCGCCGACCGTCCCGTTGCCGCGGGTCCACACCGCGTCCTTCGCTGCGCGCCGCCTCGCGAGCAGCGACTCCCATCGCGCGAGGGCGCCCTTCGGGTCCCCGAGATCGTGCTGGAGCGTGTCGGCTGCCGCGACCGCGCTCTCCAGCATCCCCTCCTGGGCGAGGCGGTCAAATTCCGCGAGCGCCTTGCGCGGATTGCCGTGCCGGAAGCGATACCAGAGCGCCGCGGAGTGGCGTCCTTCACGGTAGATGGTCTCGTGTATCCGTCCGTCCGCACCCGCCTCATCGATGCGCTTGCTCCACTGCGCGAGCGATTCCTCCAGTTCGGCGGCCGCCTCGGCCGACACGTCGGTTCCCATGAGCAGCCGGGTGACGCGCTGCGAGGCAAGACTGATCCGGCCCACGGCTTCGCGGGATTCGGCCTCCCGCTTCATGGTCTCCGCGCCCGCCGATCCTTGCGCGACGTTCTTCTCGAGCTGCGTGATCGGATAGTCGAGGCGCTGGTTCCCGGGCTCGCGGGCCTTCGTGGCACGCGCTGCCTCGAGCGTGCGTTTCCAGAGATCCGGATCGGGAATGGCAACGACGGCGCTCGCCGCGTAATCCGCGCCGGCGCCACCGACCGCGACGAGGGCCACGAGGTCGTCACGGCCTTCGGCCACGCGGTGCGACTGGATCGTGCGGACGAGCCCCGGACGAAGAGGTTCCGGAACGGGATCGCCGAGCGAGGCCCGCAGCGCGCGGTAATCCAGCGGCCGCCCGCTCTTGTCGTCGGCGATGGCGCCCAGGAGGATGACCGCATCCTGCAGGGCGGACGATTCGGCCGGGCGCTCCAGGTCCTGCCGGATCCTGGCGAGCATCGCGGGCGGCGGAAGGCGCTCGTCGAGCGCGAGGAGCGCGCGCGAGAGATCGGTGACGAACAGTTCGCCGGGCGGGCGCGTGAGGAGAACCTCCTCGATGAACGGGTGCGCTGCCGTCACCTTGAGGCGCGCCAGCGTCGCGAGGAAGGTCGGCCGCACGGAGGATGGCATGGCTTCCCGCAGCGCGAAGAGGGGTTCGCCGAACTCCGGATTGGCCGTATTGAGCAGCGGCAGGAATCGCGTCTCGGGGGGCCAGACCGGGCCGATCGCCCGTGCCTTGAGCAGGTCGAAAGCCGGCCGCGAGCGCCAGCGGATGGCGTTGAAGATCTGCGAGAGCGCCTCGGTCATTCGCGCGTCCGGCTTCGACCTTGCCAACTGGGCCAGCACCGCGGCTTCGACGACGGCGACCTCGCGCGGCAATTCCTGGCCGTGTTCGTTGGCGAGCGTCGAACCGCCGAGCCCGTCGCGCCACAGGTTGACGAGGCGGGGCGCCCGCATCGCGACGATCGCCTCGAGCCCGTCGACGCGCTTCTCCTCGCCGAGGCGGCGGGCCATGCGCAATGCCGCGTCGCCATGCTCCTGGCCCTTGGCGACCGGCGGCGTGGCGAGCGCCGCTTTCTCCTCGACGCTGAGGGCGGCGAGCGACAGCCCGGGCGACGACGAGATGGCGACGGCGAGCGCGGCGAGCAGGCCGATCGCGCTTCTCACGGCGACCCTGCCGCGAACGTGTCGCACGCCTTGAGGCTGCCCGTATCGAACCCGGTTCGGAACCAGCGCACGCGCTGGGCGGAGGACCCGTGGGTGAAGGAATCCGGGACCACGTGTCCCCCGGACTGCTTCTGCAGCCGGTCGTCCCCGATCGCGGCGGCGGCGCCGAGGCCCTCCTCGAGGTCGCCGGGCTCCAGCAGCCCCCGCTCGCGCTGCGCGCGATGCGCCCAGACGCCCGCGAAGCAGTCCGCCTGCAGCTCGGTGCGCACCGAGATCCGGTTGAACTGCGCGGGGCTCAAGCGGCCGCGCATGCCATCGACCTTGGCGGAGATCCCGAGGAGTTTCTGCACGTGGTGCCCGACCTCGTGCGCGATGACGTAGGCCTGCGCAAAATCCCCAGGCGCTCGGAATCGATCGCGCAGGTCGCGGTAGAACGCGAGGTCGATGTAGACCTTCTCGTCGCCGGGGCAGTAGAACGGCCCCATCGCCGCCTGGCCCGTCCCGCAGGCCGACGGGGTGGACCCGGAAAAGAGCACCAGCTTCGGCCGGCGGTAGGCGGACCCGCCCTCGCGGAAGATGCCCTCCCACGTGTCCTCGGTGCTCGCGAGCACTTTCGAGACGAAAACCGAAAGCTCGTCGCGCGGCGCCCCCTTCGGGGCGGGCTGCCTCGACTCCACGGGGGCGGCGACCTGCGCCGCATCGAGCACCGTCTGTGGATCGATGCCGAAGTACCACGCCACCAGCGCGATCACGATCGTGCCCAGCCCGATGCTGCCGCCGGCGCCGAGGCCGCCGCGGCGGTCCTCGACCTGGTCGCTTTCCCGCTCGCCGTCCAGCTTCATCTCTCGTCCCGCTCGAATAGGGGGGTGCCCATCGTATCGCGCCTCAACCCAGGGCGGCGACCCACAGCGGAATCGTGGCCATCGACAGGACGGTGCCCACCGTGATCTGGGTCGCGACCGACGAGCCGTCGCCGCCCATGCGCACGGCGAGGATGTAGGCGCTGGAGGCCGTCGGAAGCGCTGCCCACAAGACGAGCACTCCGGCCGGAATACCGGTGAGCCCCAGGAACTTCGCGCAGGCGAAGGCGGCCAGCGGCATGGCGAGGAGCTTCACGCCCAGCCACCATCCGTGCGCCGGCGTGCTCGCCCGGCCGCGCTCGATGCGTAGCGCCGCCCCCACCGCGAGGAGCCCGGCCGGCAGCGCCGACGAGCCCAGCAGGCTGAGCGTCTGGTCGAGGAATCCGGGCATTCCCACGCCCGAGAGGTTCCAGGCGAATCCCGCCAGCGTGGCGACGACGAGCGGGTTGCGGGCGAGCTCGAGCCAGAAGTTCGTGCGCGCGTGGGCGGCGAGCATGCCGACGGCCCCGAAGTTCGCGAGCGGAATCACCGTGCCGAAGAGGATCGCCGCGACGGCCACGCCGGGAGGCCCGAAGACGCTGCCCGCAACCGCGAGCCCGATGTAGGTGTTGAAGCGGAAGGCGCATTGGAAGCACGACGCGGCCACCACGGGCTCCACACGGAAAAGCGGGCGCGCGAGCCACGCCAGCGCCATGCCGAGGATCATCACGCCCCAGGCGCAGACCACGACGATGCCCAGGCTCGCGAAGTCCAGCGTCGACACCGCGATCGAGCGCAGCAGCAGGGCCGGGAAGAGGACGAAGTACACGAGCTTCTCGAGCCCCTCCCAGAACCCGCGCCCGTAGTCGAACCCGCGCGCGAGCGCCAGTCCCACGAGGATGAGCACGAAGTTGGGAAGGATGAGGAGGGCGGTCTGCATGGCCCTACAGCGCCTCGCCCTTGCCGAAGGTGTTGTGATAGACGTGCGCCGCCGTGTTGACGAGCGAGACCCGAAGCTCCACGGGGCGGTCGCGAAAGGTGAGCGCCACGCGGCGGATCTCGAGTAGCGGGCTGCCCGGGGGAACGCCGAGCAGGGACGCGTTGGCGCCGGCGGCGAGGCTCGCGCGCAGCCGCTCGTCGGTGCGCAGCACGTTGATCCCGTAGCGGCTCTGGTAGAGGTGGTAGATCGTGTTGTCGCGCGCGGCGAAGATGCGCTCGTTGAGCCCGGGGAAGAGCGCGGCCGGCAGGGTGATGTCGTCCACGATGACCGGCCGGCCTTCCAGCGAGAGCACGTTGCGGATGCGGATCACGCGCTCGTCGCGGCCGATGGCGAGGGCCTCGGCCTCGCCCGCGCCGGCGCGCCCGCGCTCGAAGGACGCGGTGCGCACGTCGGGATAGGCCTTGGTGCCGTCCGCGCCCACGACGTGGAAGAAGTGGAACATGAGCCGGCGCCCGTCGTGGGAGGTGACATAGGTGCCCTTGCCCTGGCGGCGCACAAGCGCGCCCTGCGCGACGAGGTTGTCGACCGCCCTGCGGATGGTGCCGATCGCCACGCCGAAGTGGGCCGCGAGCTCCGATTCCGACGGGATCGCCTGGTTCGCCTTCCAGCGGCCGGCGGCGATGCCTTCGGTCAGGTGCGCGCGCACTTCCTCGTAGAGCGGGCGGTCGGGCGGCAGGGCCGGCGAGGACACGCGGCGGGCAGTGGCGGGCATGGCGGGAGCATAACATGCAACTCATCTAGTTGACTTGCCCGAGAGCCGGGGCTAGGATCGCCGCTTCCGCTATGAGGAGGGCGAAATGATCCATTTCGTGGTGCATGACGAGGGCGATTGCGTCGGCGTGGTGGTGGTCGAGGGCGTGAAGGCCGGCGACACCCTGACCGGCTGGATCATGGACCAGGACCGGGAGATCACGTTCAAGGCCGCGAACGACATCCCCATCGGCCACAAGCTCGCCATCAAGGCGCTGGCGAAGGACGCGACGGTCATCAAGTACGGCACCGACATCGGGCGCGTGGTGGCCCCCATCGGCGTGGGTGAGCACGCCCATGTCCACAACATCAAGACCAAGCGGTGGTGAGTGATGCGGGGGCGAACCCTTGGAACACGGATGAACACGGATAAAGGCAGATGAACACGGATAACGACTAGGCGGGATGCTCCAGTGGCCGCAATAGCCGGTCCGCGAGCCCGATCATGTCAATCTCAAGTTTCCTCCGTGTTCATCTGCCTTTATCCGTGTTCATCCGTGTTCCAGGGCGCTCTCCGGGCGCTTTTTCGGGGGGCGCTCCTCCCGGGGGGGTTTTCCCCTGGCTGGGGTTGCCCGGGGGTGGGCGTCCAAGGGTTCGCTCTTCCAAGGGTTCGCCCTTTCCAAGGTTTGCGGTAACTACATGCACTTGAGGAAATCCAAATGGACCTGAGCAAAGCCAAGTTCTGGGGATACAAGCGGGAGAACGGCCGCGTCGGCGTGAGGAACCACGTCGTCATCCTGCCCGTCGACGATCTGTCGAACGCCGCGGCGCAGGCGGTGGAGAACAACATCAAGGGCACGATGGCGCTGCCGCACCCGTACGGGCGGCTGCAGTTCGGCGCGGACCTCGACCTGCATTTCCGCACGCTCATCGGCACCGGGTCCAATCCCAACGTCGCCGCGGTGGTCGTCATCTGCATCGAGGAAGGGTGGGCGAAGAAGGTGGCCGACGGAATCGCCGCCACCGGCAAGCCCGTCGCCTGGTTCGGCATCGAGCAGCACGGCGACCACGACACCATCATGCGCGCCTCGAAGAAGGCGAAGGAATTCGTGCAGTGGGCGAGCGAGCTTCAGCGCGAGGAGCGCCCGCTCAACGACCTGTGGGTCTCCACCAAATGCGGCGAATCCGACACGACTTCGGGTTGCGGCGCCAACCCGACGGTCGGCAACGCCTTCGACAAGCTCTACCCGCACGGCACCACGCTCTGCTTCGGCGAGACCACCGAGCTCACGGGAGGCGAGCACCTCGTGGCCGCGCGCTGCCGCACGGACGAGGTGCGCAAGAAGTTCCAGTTCATGTTCGACCGCTACCAGGCCCTCGTCGAGCGCCACAAGACGAGCGACCTGTCGGACTCGCAGCCCACCAAGGGCAACATCGAAGGCGGCCTCACCACGATCGAGGAGAAGGCGCTGGGCAACATCCAGAAGATCGGGCGCAAGTGCCTCGTGGACGGCGTCATCGACAAGGCGGAAACGCCCACCGGGCCGGGGCTCTGGTTCATGGATTCATCCTCGGCTGCCGCGGAAATGCTCACGCTGCTCGGGGCCGCGGGCTTCGCGGTGCACTTCTTCCCGACGGGCCAGGGCAACGTGATCGGCAACCCGATCCTTCCGGTGATCAAGCTGTGCGCCAACCCGCGCACCGTGCGCACGATGAGCGAGCACGTCGACGTGGATGTCTCGGGCCTGCTGCGCAAGGAAATGAGCCCGGACCAGGCGGGAGACGCGCTGCTGGAGTGCATGTTCCGCACGGCCAACGGGCGCCTCACCGCGGCCGAGGCGCTGGGGCATCGCGAGTTCGTCCTGACGCGCCTTTACGAAAGCGCCTAGCGACCGCGTCGACGGGGGACGAAAAGGTACGAAATGGGGTCGGGGTACTTTGCATAAAAAACGGGCATTCGAGGTTTCATTGCCCGTTTTTTATGCAAAGTACCCCGACCCCATTTCGATTCAAAGTAATCTGATCCCTTTTCGATTTTCGCGGACAATGGCGCCAACGCCCGGTCACAGGGCGTCCCGGAGGAGTGGATGAGCCAGCCCGCAGCGCCCGACGACGACCTTCTGCCCGACGACGGGCTTACCGAGGAACTCCGGCACAAGGTCGAGGAGTTCATCGCGGAGGAGGAAGGCAGCTTCAACCGCTACAAAGGCTGGCTGGCGGCGTTTCTCACCCTGGTCGCGGTCGGCACCTCCGCCTTCCACCTCTACGCGGCCTACGGAATCGTCCGCACGGACCTGTTGCGCGGCATCCACGTGGGCCTGATCCTCTTCCTGTCCTTCATGCTGTTCCCCGTGGCGAAGCGATTCCGCGACCGCCTCATGTGGTTCGATGTGGCGCTTGCGCTGCTGTCGCTGGTGGTGATCGGCTGGATGATCTTCGGCGGGGATGCTTTCGTCGACCGCAACACGGACCCGGAGACCTGGGACATCATCTTCGGCGTGGCGCTCATGCTGCTCGTGGTCGAGGCGACGCGCCGCACCTCGGGCTGGATCATGCCCATCGTCATCGCCTTCTTCATCGCCTACGCGTTCGCTGGGCCGTGGCTGCCGCACCCGTGGACGCACCGCGGGTACGACCTGGGGCGCCTCGTGGGGCACATGTACATGACGCTCGAGGGCATCTTCGGCACGGCCGTGGACGTTTCCGCGACGCTGATCATCCTCTTCACCATCTACGGTGCGTTCCTGCAGTATTCGGGCGCGGGCAAGTTCTTCCTCGACTTCTCGTTTTCGCTCATGGGGGGCAAGTCCACCAGCGCCGGGCGCGCGGTGGTGATGTCCTCGTTCCTTCTCGGCGGGCCGTCGGGTTCGGGCGTGGCCACCACGGTCACCATCGGGGCGGTGGCCTACCCGATGCTCGCGAAGGCCGGTTACGAGCCCGCGGCCGCGGGCGGCCTGCTGGCGGCGGGCGGCCTGGGCGCGATCCTTTCGCCTCCCGTGCTGGGCGCGGCGGCTTTCCTGATCGCGGAGTTCCTCAAGATCTCCTACCTCGACGTGGTGAAGATGGCGGTGATCCCGACCCTCCTCTACTACTTCTGCCTGTATTTCATGGTGGAGCTCGACGCGCGCAAGTACGGGATGAGCGAGTCCACCTACGAGGCGGTGGAGAGCGCCTGGACGCTCAGCAAGCGCTACTGGTACCACTTCCTGTCGCTCTCCTCGATCGTCATCTTCATGCTGATGGGCTTCTCGCCCACGCTCGCGGTCTTCTGGGCGACGGTGACCGCGTTCCTGGTGAGCTTCTTCCGGCGCGAGTCGGCGCTCTATCCGCGGCGGTTCATCAAGGCGATGGAGACGGGCACGACGGGCGTGCTCAACGTCGCGGCCACGTGTGCCTCGGCGGGCATCATCGTGGGCGTGGTGACGCTCACCGGCCTGGGGCTCAAGTTCTCCTCGATCGTGATCGACTACGCTGGCGGCAGCCTCGCACTCACGGCGATCTACACGGCCCTCACCGTCTGGATCGTGGGCCTGGCCGTTCCGGTGACGGCCTCCTACATCATCTGCGCGGTGATCACGGCGCCCGCGCTCATCACGCTGGGCGTTCCCGACTACGCGGCGCACATGTTCATCTTCTACTACGCCCTGCTTTCCGAGGTGTCGCCCCCGACCGCACTCTCGTGCTTCGCCGCCGCCGCCATCACCGGCGCGGATCCGTACAAGACCACGCTGCAGGCCTGGAAGTACACGATGCCGGCGTTCGTCGTGCCCTTCTTCTTCGTGCTCGACCCGATGGGCAGCGGCGTGCTCCTCGTGCTGCCCAAGGGCGCGAACTGGTGGGAGGTGGCCTGGGTCGTCTTCCTCGTCTTCGTGGCCATTGCCGCGCTGGCCGCCGGGCTTCAGGGTTGGCTGCTCAAGAAGACGAACCTCCTGGAGCGCACGCTTCTCGTCCTGGCGGGCTTCCTCGTCATCATCCCGGTGAACAGCCTCGATGCCGTCGGCGTCGGGCTCTTCGCCCTCGTCTTCGTAATCCAGATGCTGCGCCACCGGCGCGTGCCCGTCCCCACATGACCGAGCGATACGCCCCCGCCCCGCTCCTGGATCTCATGCGCCGCGCGCTCGAGAACTCGGGCGCCACGCCCGCGATGGCCGCGGCCACGGCCGCCGCACTCGTTGCGGCGGAACTCGACGGCATCCCTTCGCACGGCGCGTCGCGCATCCCGCAGTACTGCGGGCACGTGAAGAACGGCCGCGCCACCGGCTCGGCCGTGCCGCGGGTCGTGCGCGAGAAGGGCGGTGCCTGCCTCGTGGACGCGGGCGGCGGGCTCGCGTTCGAGGCGTGCGCGCTTGCGGTGCGCGAGGCGATCGCGCGCGCCCGGCAACACGGCGTGGCCTTCGCCTCGGTGACCAACAGCAACCATTTCGGCGTGGCCGCATTCCACGTCGAGCCCATCGCACAGGCCGGCCTCGTCGGTCTCGCCTTCGCAAATTCCCCGGCCGCCATGCCCATGTGGGGCGGCAGGCGCGCTCTCTTCGGAACCAATCCGATCGCCGCGGCCTTCCCTCGCCGCGACGCTCCCCCGATCGTCGTGGACTTGAGCCTTTCCGAGGTGGCGCGCGGCAAGCTCATGGTCGCCGCGCGCGAAGGCAAGGCCATCCCGCAGGGATGGGCACTCGACCGGGACGGCCACCCGACGACCGATGCCAAGGCAGGTCTCGAGGGCATGATGCTGCCCGCCGGCGGAGCCAAGGGCGCCATGCTCGCGCTCACGGTGGAGCTCCTCGTGTGCGCGCTCTCGGGGGCGTCGTTCGGTTTCGAGTCCGACAGCTTTTTCACCGACGCGGGCCGACCTACGCGAATCGGCCAGGCCTTTCTGGTCATCGATCCCGATGCGCTGGCGGGCCGCGAGGTGTTCCTGGAACGCATCGAGACGCTCGTCGCCGCGATGCTCGCGGATGCGGGCGTGCGGCTGCCCGGCGACCGGCGCCGCGCCAACCGCGAGCGGATCGCGGCCGAAGGCATCGCGCTCGCGCCGGAACTCGCCGCGAAGATCCGTGCCCTGGCGGGAGAAGGCTGAAATCGGTGGCGCCCTTCCAGGCCTGCGTCCGCGCGCCCTTCGGCACCCTCGGCGTGTCGGCGACGGATACGCATGTCACGGGAATCCGCTACCTCTCGCCCGACGTGCCGGCGATGGCCCCGAGGAAGAATACGGTCGCCTACCTCGCCTGCGTCCAGCTGCAGTTCTACCTGGACGATCCCGGCTTCGAGTTCGAGCTGCCGCTCAAGCTGGCGGGGACGCGCCACCAGCTCGCGGTGTGGGAGGCGATGCAGGCGATCCCGGCCGGCCAGACGCGCACGTACGGCGAACTCGCGAAGCAGATCGGGTCCTCGGCGCGCGCAGTGGGCGGCGCCTGTGGCGCGAACCCCATTCCGGTCGTGGTCCCGTGCCATCGCGTCGTGGGCGCGGGCGGCGCCCTGGGAGGCTTCATGGGCGCGCGCGAGGAAGGTTTCGAACTTTCGATCAAGCGATGGCTGCTTGCGCATGAAGGCGCCCGTCGAGGGTGACCTTCGCCTCATCGAGCGCTTCTGCGACTCGCTCTGGCTCGCCGACGGACTGGCGCGCAACACGCTCGAGAGCTACCGGCGCGACATCACCCAGTTCGCGGCATGGCTCGCGGCCGATCCGGGGGCGGGGCTCCTCGCGGCCGGACCCGGGCACCTGCATCGCCACCTCGCCTGGCAGGTGGAGGCGAAGAAGGCGAAGCCGCGCAGCACCGGGCGGCTCGTCTCCACCCTCAAGCGTTTCTACCGCTTCGCGCTGCAGGAAGGACTTCGCCCCGACGACCCTTCGGCCGACATCGAGGCGCCCAAGCTTCCGCGATCGCTGCCCAAGTCGCTCAGCGAGGCGCAGGTCGAGGCGCTGCTCGCGGCGCCGGACCCCGAAGCGGACCTCGGGCTTCGCGACAAGGCGATGCTCGAGACGCTCTACGCCAGCGGGCTGCGCGTCTCCGAGCTGGTCGGGCTCAAGGTGCAGCAGGTGAGCCTGGACATGGGTGTGGCCAGGGTGCTCGGCAAGGGGGCGAAGGAGCGGCTCACGCCGTTGGGCGAGGAGGCGCTCGACTGGATCCAGCGTTACCTGAAGCTCGGCCGCCCGGCGATCCTCGGGGCGAAGAAAAGCGACGCGCTCTTCGTCACCGCGCGTGGTGGCCCGATGACGCGCCAGGCGTTCTGGGGGCTGGTGAAGCGCTACGCGGCGCGGGCGGACATCCGTACCGCCATCTCGCCGCACACGCTGCGCCATGCGTTCGCCACGCACCTCATCAACCACGGGGCGGACCTGCGCGTCGTGCAGATGCTTCTCGGGCACGCCGACATCTCCACCACGCAGATCTACACGCACGTGGCGCGCGAGCGCCTGAAGCGCCTGCACGCGAAGCACCACCCCCGCGGATGAGCGAGCTCGCGCAGCTTCCGGCCGTCTTCTGGATCGTGGCCCCGATCACGATCCTCTTCGCCTACACGGTGTTCGGCATGTCGGGTTTCGGGTCGACGGTGATCGCCATTCCGATCCTGGCCAACTGGCTGCCGCTCACTTACCTCGTGCCGCTCATGGCGCTCGGGGATCTCGTGGCGGCGATCACCGTGGGCGGCTCGAACCGCCGCCACGTGAGCGGGCCCGAGCTCAAGCGGCTGCTGCCCTTCATGATCCTGGGCATCGTGCTGGGCGTCACGGCGCTCGTGAACGTCCCGCAACCGCCGCTCAAGGTCGGGCTCGGAACATTCACGATCGTGGTGGGCCTGCACTCGATCCTCAATCCGGCGCCCCGGGGAACGATCTCGCCGTGGTGGTGCGTTCCCGCCGGGACCGTGGCGGGGATCCTCGCGGCGGTATTCGGCGCGGGAGGCCCGGTCAACGTGGCCTATCTCGCGGGCCGGCTGCGGGACAAGAGCGAGATCCGTTCCACGATCTCGACCATCATTTCCGTCTCCGCGGCGCTGCGCACATTGCTTTACGCGATGGCGGGCCTCGTCCTCAAGACCGGGCTTTTCGCCGGCTTCGCGCTCGCCGCGCCGTTCGCGTGGGCGGGGCTGGCTCTCGGGTCGCGGATCCACGTGGGGTTCACGCAGACGCAGATGCGGCGCGCCGTCGGCGGCGTGCTCATGGCGAGCGGCGTCGTGCTCCTCGCGCGCATGCTGCCGGGGTGAACGGGGCCGGGCTGAATGGGGTCGGGTTACTCCTTCACCAGTGCGCCGATGTGCGATCATTCATGGCTTCGCTGGAGGCGCAACCCGACCCCGGGAAGCCGCAAGGACGCGTAACCCGACCCCATGCACACCGGAACACCGGCCACCGCCTTTCTCGCACAGCATGGCGTGGCCTACACCGAGCATCTCTACGACTATATCGAGCACGGCGGCACGGCGGTGTCGTCCTCGTCGCTGGGCGTGCCCGAGCACGAGGTGGTGAAGACGCTGGTCATGGAGACGGACAAGGGCGAGCCGCTCGTGGTTCTCATGCACGGCGACCGCAAGGTCGCCACGAAGGAGCTCGCGCGCGCAGCGGGCGCGAAACGCGTCTTCCCTTGCAAGCCGGAGGACGCGACGCGCCACTCCGGCTACCTCGTCGGGGGGTGCTCCCCGTTCGGCACGAGAAAGAACATGCCCGTGTACATGGAAAGCTCGATCCTCGCGCTCGGGCGCATCTACATCAACGGCGGGCGACGCGGCTACCTGCTGGGCATGCCGCCCTCGGAGTTGACGCGCGTGCTCTCGCCCATTCTTGTTGCCGTGGGGCGCGAAGAGTAATCTCGCCCGCTCCCCATCCGAACGACGGACACGCGCATGCACGCCAGCGAACCAGGCCTTCCGCTCCCGGGACCGGCCGCCAACGACCCCGGGCCCGCCAGGCTGGTGATGCCGGGCCGGAAGGTGCGAGCCGGCGCGGGCGTGGACTGGGTTGCCGACGGCTGGAGGCTCTTTCGCAAGGCGACTCTCATGTGGATCGTCTTCCTCGTCCTTTTCTGCCTCATCCACCTGGGCCTGGCGATGGTTCCGCGGGTCGGAATGCTGCTTGGCAATCTGGTCTCGCCGATCCTGCTGGGAGGCATCGCGCTGGGCTGCCGGTCCCTCGAGACGGGTGGCGAGCTGGAACTCGAGCACTTCCTGGCCGGATTCAGGCGCAATACGGGCCCGCTCGTGGCCATCGGGGTGCTCTACACGCTGGGAGAGGTCGTCATCCTGGCCGTGTTCGCGCTCTTCGCGGGGATGGCGTTCGTGTCGGCCATGGTCCGGGGCGACGAGGCCGCGATCCTGTCCACGCTTCCCGCCGACCCGTTGTGGCTCGCGCTGGGAGGGCTGGTCTGTGCGTCGCTGGCGATGCCGCTCATGGCGGCGTACTGGTTCGCGCCCGCGCTTGCGATGCTCCATGACATCCCCGCGATCCCGGCGATGAAGGAGAGCCTCGTCGCGTGCGTTCGCAACTGGCTTCCGATGCTCGTTTACGGCCTCGTGACCGGCGCTCTCCTGGTGCTCGCGATCATTCCGCTGGGCCTCGGGCTCATCGCGTGGGCGCCGCTCATGCTGGCGACGATCTACACCGCCTATCGCTCGCTATTCACCGAGCCGGACGACGAACCCGCCTAGAGGATTCGCCCCATGGCCGTGAGGGCGAGCGAGATCAGCACCGTGGTGGTGATGGGCAGGTACACGAGGCGGCCGCGGAAGCGCACGGTGATGTCGCCCGGAAGCCGCCCCAGCCCCATCTTCGAGAACTGCGGGGCGAAGAATGACAGGACCACCACGGCCACGACGATCACCAGCACCCACTTCAGCATGGGGCGCTCACTTCGCCGGCGCGCCGGATCGCTCGATGGTGACGCCTACCTTGCGCACGTTCCGGATGTGCCCCAGCTTCGCGACGGAAAGTCGCACCCAGGGCGACTTAAATTCTCCCGTGACGATGCCGGCCAGGTGCTCGGCCAGTGCCTCCAGCAACCCGAAGCGGCGCGCAGCAAGCTCGGCCGTGAAGCGTTCCACGACCTTCCCGTAGTGAACCGTGTCGTGGATGTCGTCCGTGCGTCCCGCGGCCGTGCCGGGGATGCCGATCTCCACCTCGAGCTCGAGCGTCTGGGGCCTGAGCTTTTCCCAGTCGTAGATGCCGACCCAGGCGTCGACGCGAAATTCACGGATGAAGATGGTGTCCATCGGGGAGCCGGGAGAAGGGGATTTTCGAGGGCGTATTGTAGAGTATCGACATGATCGCACTCTTGGCCGTCGTCATCGCCTACCTCGTCGGCTCCATCCCCTTCGCGGTGGTCGTGACCCGAGCGATGGGCCTGCCGGATCCGCGCACCTTCGGCTCCGGCAATCCCGGCGCCACCAACGTGCTGCGCTCGGGAAACAAGGCGGCCGCGGTGCTCACCCTGGCCGGCGACGCCCTCAAGGGCTGGGTCGCGGTGTGGGGGGCCTCGGGGCTCGGGCTTTCGGCGGGAGTCGTGGCGATCGTTGCCGTGGCGGTGTTCCTGGGCCACGTGTTCCCGGTCTGGCTTCGCTTCAGGGGGGGCAAGGGCGTGGCAACCGCGGCCGGCGTGCTCTTCGCGATCGACTGGCGCGTGGGCCTGGCGGTCCTCGTGGCCTGGCTCTGCGTCGTGGCCGTGAGCCGCTACTCGTCCTTGGGCGCGCTCACGGCATCGCTTTTCGCCCCGGTGGCGGTATATTTCGTTCTCGGCGCCGGTCCGCTCCTGGCCGCCACGTGCGCGATGTGCGCCGTGCTAGTGTGGCGCCATGAAGCCAACATCCGTAAGCTCCTGCGCGGCGAGGAAAGCCGCATCGGCGCCAAGAGGACCGGGACATGACCCCGAATAAGCCGGCCGTGGAGTCCGACGACCTGGATTTCACGAAGCCTGCCGCAATCCAGCCGCCGGCCCCGACGCCGCAGCAACTCGCCACGGCCCACAAGGAGGCAGCCTCGGGCGGCGCGGAACTGCGCCAGGCCGGCTATTACGTCGCCATCGCGCGGCGCGCCGCAGCCAAGGTGCCCCCGCGCAACGGCGAGCGCCACGCCCTGCTCGTGATCGAGGACGACCCGGATCTGTCCAACCTGCTCGCGGAGATCTTCAGCGTCGCGGGCTTCGAGGTGCGCCGCGCCGCCAATCGCGCCCAGATCAACGCGGAAATCAACAAGCCCATGATGCCGGACCTGATCCTGCTCGACATCGTGCTGCCGGATGCCGACGGGCTGCAGATCCTCTCGCGCCTTCGCGCCCATCCCAAGTACGCGCGCATGCCCGTCATCATGATGACGGGCAAGGCGGAGGCCGCCGACGTGAAGGCGGGGCTCGCCGCCGGCGCCGACGGCTACGTGAGCAAGCCGTTCAGGATGAGCGCGCTCGTGGCCGCCGTGAGTCTCGTGCTGGGCAAGACCTAGCCGCGCCGCGGAGGGATTCGCCACCACGTCGCGGCGACGAACGCCCCGAAGGCGACGTAAACCGTCGTGAACACCCACCCCGGCGCGTTCCAGTAGAGCAGCGCGCGCACCCCGCGCTGGATGAACCCGGCATCGTCCGCGCTGCCCCGAAGGGCGTCCTCCCAGATCGTGAGCGGGCAGGCGTAGCCGAGCGCCGATTGCACGGCCACGAACGCGATGGCGGCCAGGTGCAGTCCCCGGAACCACGGGTTCCTTGCCCAGCTTCGATCGAAGGCAGCGCCCGCCCAGATCGCCACGAGCCCGCCCGCCACGAAGAGGACGAAAGCGGCGTGCAGCAGGAGGACCAGGTCGGCGAGCATGGCGTGGGGACCGGAAAAGGGCGGGGTGCGACCCCGGGTGGCTGCAGCCACTATAATCGGCGCTCGCCGGGGGGTCACCGAGGTCTGCAAGGGCCGCCCTTCGCCCCAATCGATGGAGGCCGACCACCATGCACAGACTCCTCTTCCGTTCGCTTGCCGCCACCTTCTTCATCGGATTCGCCACCGGCGCTCTTGCGCAGAAGACCGCGGGCGACATCCCGGTCGAGACGTTCTTCAAGCGCGCCCAGTACGGGCAGGTGACGCTTTCGCCCGACGGCTCGCGGCTCGCGGCCCTCACGCCGCACAAGGGGCGCAATAACCTCGTCGTCCTGGATCTTGCCAAGCGCGCGCGCAACGTCATCACGGCGTTCGACACGATGGACGTCGCCGACTTCTTCTGGATCAACAACGAGCGCCTGTGCTTTCGCGTGGCCGACGGCCAGGACGTGACCGGGCGCTTCACCTACCGCGGCTCCTACTGCGTGGACCAGAGCGGCGACAACGTGCGCGACTTCACGCGCTTCGGCCTGCGCGGGCTGACGCTCCTTGCCCGGGTCAACGACGACTCCGGCAACGCGATCATGTCGATGTCCGCCCGCACGAGGGACTCGCAGGACGTGTACCTGCTCGACACGAAATCGGGCCGCTTCGATCTGCTGACCTTCGATTCGCCGGGGCGCGTCTCGCGCTGGGTGATCGACCGCGACAACGTGCCGCGCGTGGCGGTGAGCCACCCCGAGCGCAAGGACCGGAACTCGCTCGCCTGGACGCAGGTCTGGTACCGGGACGGCAAGGAGGCCAAGTGGGAGATGCTCTGGGAGTATTCCGAATTCGCCCAGGGCGCCCGGAGCGATGAATACGCCCCGATCGCATTCGACTACGACAACGCGACTCTCTACGTGTCCCACAACGCCGGCCGTGACAGGATGGCGATCCACAAGTACGACACCCGGGCCCGCAGAATGGGCGAGCTGGTGGTCGAGCATCCGCTCATCGACCTCGATGGCACGGACGGCTATTCGCGCCTCGTTTTCAGCCGCCAGCAGAAGAAGCTGCTGGGCATCCGCTACAGCGCCGACCGGCCATCCGTCGCGTGGTTCGACACGGACATGGCGAGGCTGCAGAAGCAGCTCGACGGAACCTTCCCCAAGACGATCAACGCCATCACCCTCGCCGAGGACAACGAGAAGCTTGCGCTGGTGTACGCCTACTCCGATACCGATTCCGGCATGTACCACCTGCTGGACAGGTCGAAGCCGTCGCTCGAAAGCCTGGTGCGCACGCGGGAGTGGCTGCCGCCCGAGCTGATGTCGGAGCGCAGGTTCATCAAGTACAAGGCGCGCGACGGTCTGGAGATTCCCGCCTGGGTGATCATCCCCAGGGGTTCGTCGGGCAAGAACCTGCCGCTCATCGTCCACGTGCATGGCGGGCCATGGGTGCGTGTGTACGGAGGGGCGGACTGGGGTCGCCCGGACGGGCAGTTCTTCGCCTCGCGCGGCTACGTCGTGCTGGAGCCCGAACCGCGCGCCTCGACGGGCTTCGGGAAGAAGCACTACCGGGCCGGGTTCAAGCAGTGGGGCCAGGCCATGCAGGACGACCTGAACGACGGGGCGTTGTACCTCGTGAAGGAGGGCATCGTCGATCCGAAGCGCATGGGCATCTTCGGGGGCAGCTACGGGGGTTATGCCGCCGCCTTCGGCCCGGCGCGCGACCCGGATTTCTGGAAGTGCGCGGCTCCGTTCATCGCGGTCACGGACCTGGGGCTCATGCAGACGATCGCCTATTCCGACACCACCCGGCTTTCCGACTTCCTGGAGACCGACTTCAAGAAGATGGTGGGCGACTCGGATGCCGATCGCGAGATGTTCGCGAAGACTTCCGCCATCCAGCAGGCCGGGCGGATCAAGGTTCCGATCTTCCTGAGCATGGGCTCCGACGACGAGCGCGTGCCGATGGCGCACGGCGATCGCTTCAAGAGCGCGCTCGATGCGGCAGACAGGAAGGACGTGGAGTACGTGATCTACCCCGGCGAGGGGCACGGCTACAACAAGGACGAGCACGTGTTCGACTTCTACAGGCGGCTGGAGAAGTTCTTCGCCGGGAACCTGAAGTAGGAAAAAGGGGACAGACCCCATTTCCCCGCAAATCGGGGAATGGGGTCTCTCCCCTTTTTCTACTTCAGAAGGGTGCGCCGGATGAACTCCACCGTCGCCTGGAACTGGAAATCCAGGTTGGACTTCTTCCGGAACCCGTGGCCCTCGTCGTTCGCCAGGAGGTACCACGCCGGCGTGCCGTTCTTCTTCAGCGCCTCCACGATCTGCGCGGATTCCGTCCAGGGAACGCGCGGATCGTTCCTGCCGTGCACGATGAGCAGGGGCTTCGTGATCTTCGTGGCGTGGTTCAGCGGCGTGATCGACTTCATGAACTCGCGCATCGACGGGTCGCGCTCGTCGCCGTACTCGACGCGGCGCAGGTCGCGCCGGTAGGATTCGGTCCGCTCGAGGAAGGTGGCGAAGTTGGATATGCCGAAGGAGCTCACCGATCCCGCGATGCGGTCGGCATAGCGCACGGACGCCGCCAGCGACATGTAGCCGCCGTAGCTGCCGCCCATGATCATCACCCGGTTCGCGTCGAGTCCCGGCTGCGTGTCGATCCAGTCGAGGAGCGTGCCCAGGTCCTTCACGGAATCCTCGCGCAGCTTCCCGTTGTCGAGCGTGAGGAAGGTCTTCCCGAATCCCGATGAGCCGCGCACATTGGGGTAGATGACGGCGATGCCCAGCTCGTTCACGAGGTAGTTGTTGCGGCCGATGAAGCCCGCGCGTGCCTGCGACGCGGGCCCGCCATGCACGATGACGACGACCGGCCGCACGCCTTCGAATTGCGCCGGCGGATGGTAGTAGAGCCCGGTGATCTCGCGCTCGTCGAAGCTCGTCCAGCGGATGATGCGCGGCTCGGAGAACGCGGTCGCGTTGAGGGACGGGCTGTTGCCGTTGGTCCACCGCGTGACCCGGTGCTCATTCACATCGTAGGAAAAGACATCGCCCGGCGACCGGGACGACGCATGCGTGAAGGCGATCTCGCTCCCGTCGCGGCGCCACCGCAGGCCCGAGATCACACCGGATACGAGGGCGGGGCGGGGCGTCTCCTTCAGCGTGCCGATGTCCAGGAAGCGCAGCACGTGCGCGCCCGCCTCGTTGGTCACGAACGCAAGGCGCCGGGCCGCCGCCGACAGGGCGATGTCCTCGACGTCGAACTTGAGGTTGGCCGCCAGCGCCTTCTCGCGCCCCGTCGCCAGGTTGATCCACGCGACGTGCCGGAACTCGGCGCCGCGGTCGCTGATCGCAAAGAGGCCCTTGCCGTCGGGCGCAAAATGCGGGTCCGCGTAGTACACGGGCTCGCCCTTCGTGGCCGGCGTCAGCCTGCGCCGCTTGCCCGTGGCGACGTCCATCAGCCACACGTGCGATTCCTCGGCGGACACGTACTCGATGTAGGCGAGGCGCCGGTCGTCGGACGAGAAGCGGAAGGACGTCCAGCCCCCCCCGGGGAGCACCGCCAGCACGCGGGACTTGTCGGGAGCGAGCGGATCGGCCAGGGTCACCGTCGTCTTCACCTCGCGCGAGGCGTTGTGGCGGTCGATGGGCACCGTCGTGAACACGATGCGATCGCCCTTGTGGTTCCACTCGGGCGCGCTCGCCCTTTCTCCCGCCGGGCTCACCGGGAAGGCCGCCTTCGTGGCGGGGTCGTAGCGGTGGATGCGATAGACCTCGTCGCCGCCGCTGCCGCTCGTGTAGAGCAGCCACGCGCCGGCCCGGGGCTCATAGCGGCCGCCGGAGACCGCCTCGGGGAAGTCCGTCAGGGCCTCGGGTGCAATTCCCGGTTCGGTGACGCGATGGATCTGGGTCGTGTTGCCGAGCCGCTGCGTCACCAGGATCTCGCGCCGGGCCGGATGCCAGCCGAGCATGCCGCTGGGCTTGAATTCGGAATAGGGCGCGGTTTTCGCCGCGATCGCGGCCGGGATGGGCGGCAGTCCATCGAGGACGAGGCTGGAGGGCGGGGTGAGGACTTCGCCCTGCGCCTGCGCGGCGAGGGCGGTCGCGGCGAGCAGGGCGGCGGCGAGGCGCAGGCGCGCAACCCTCATCTTGCGATCACTTGGCCCCGGTGGCCACGGGCCGCGAGGGATCGGCGCACCACTCGCTCCACGAGCCGGGATAGAGCCGGGAGCCGGTGAGCCCCGCGAGTTCCATCGCGAAGAGGTTGTGGCAGGCGGTGACGCCGGAGCCGCAGTTGTGCACGACGGTCGAGGGCGGCACATCGCCGAGCTCCTCGAGGAACTCGGCGCGCAGTTCCTCGGCCGACAGGAACCGGCCGCCGTAGCCGAGGTTGTGCTGCCAGAAGCGGTTGATCGCCCCGGGGATGTGGCCCGCCACCGGGTCGAGCGTTTCGTTCTCGCCCAGGAACCGGGTGGCCGCGCGCGCGTCCACGAGGACCATGCCGGCGCCCTGCAGTCCCTTCGCCACGGCGCTCGCGTCCACCAGGGCGCCCGGCGCCGGAACGGGTTCGAAGCGGCCCTCGCGCGGCGCAGGCACGGCCGCGTCCAGGGGACGGCCCTCGCGCTTCCAGGCGGCGAAGGCGCCATCGAGCAGCGCCACGCGGTCGTGCCCCAGCCAGCGCAGCATCCACCACAGGCGCACCGCGAAGCTGCCACCGCCGTCGTCGTAGATCACGACCTGCCGGCCGGGCGCCACGCCGCAGCGGTTCATGCGCAAGGCGAACGCCTCGATCGCGGGCAGCGGGTGGCGGCCGTTCCTGCCCGTCCTGGCCCCGGCGAGGTCCTCGTCCAGGTGCATGAAGTACGCCCCCGGGATATGCGCCTCCTTCCAGGCGTCGCGGCCCTTTTCCGTATTCGCGAGATCGAAGCGGGTGTCGAAGACGATCCATTCGGGATCGTCCAGGTGCGCCGCGAGGGTTTGCGTCGAGACGAGCAGTTCAGCTTTCAAATCCGGCCTCCTCCACTTGTTCCTTCTTTTCGACGCGAAGGGCGATGAGGCCGCTCGCGACGATGACCACGATGCCCGCCAAGCCCATCGGAGCGAGCCTGTCGTCCCAGATCGTCACCATGAACAGGGTGGAGAACACGATCGTCGAATACGACAGCGACCCCACCACCAGCGTGTTCCCCGTCCGGTAGGCGCGCGTCATGGCCAGTTGCGCGGCCGTGCCCGTGACGCCGATCCCGGCCAGCATCCACGCATTGTCCCAGCGCACGGGGTGGAAGGTCGAGAAGGCGAGCTGCCAGGCCGCGCATCCCACGGTGCCGAGGGAGGCGAACCAGAAGAGGATCCGCCATTCCGGCTCGCCCTGCTGGCTCAGGTTCCTCACGCCGAGGTAGGCCCACGAGGCGAGGAGCCCCGAGAAGAGCCCCACCATGGCCGCGCCCTCCCTCCCTGCGGCGAACGTGGGCTGCAGGAGCATCGCCACGCCCACGAAGCCCAGGATGATGGCCACGAGGAGCCAGCGCGAGAACTTCTCGCGCATGACGACGGTGGTGGCCACGGCCAGGAAAAGGGGCGAGGTGTAGTTGAGCGTGGTGGCGGTGGCGAGCGGCAGGTTCGAGATGCCATAGAAGTAGGCGATGATCCCGAAGGTGCCCGCCAGGCTGCGCAGCAGGTGCGTTCCCATGTGCGGGTTCCATACCCGCTCGCGTTTCGCCACGACATAGCCTGCGATGAAGACAAACGCCACCAGCGAGCGGTAGAAGCCGAGCTCGATCGCCTCGAAGTGTGCGCCGCCGAGCTTCACGAAAAGGGCCATGGCGGCGAAGAAGAAGCCCGCCACGAGCATCCAGGAGGAGGTCATCCGGGGGGTGCAGGGGGTGGGCACCCCGAGGGCGCCCGAAGCGGGGAATTATACGGGCCCGGCCGGGAATACGGCGGGCGGTGCGGCGGCAGCCGGCCCCGATCGGCTGTCCCGGGCGGCGATAATAAATTCCGGCGATGATAATAAATTTCGCTATAATTTGCAGGGATGTAAATTATTGTTCATTCTCCGGCTTCGGCGGCCGCCCCGCCTTCCCGGCAAACCCATGACGAAATCGCCCCGCAATCCCGCGATGGCCCAGCGCATCGCACGCGTGCTGCCTGCGCTGACCCGTTCGCACCGGAGGATCGCCGACTACGTGCTGGCGCATCCGCTGCAGGCAGCCACGATGCCCATCGACGAGCTGGCCTCCACGGTCGGGGTCTCGGTGGCCACCGCGAATCGCTTCGCAAGGGCCCTCGAATTCGAGGGCTACTCCCAGTTCCGGGCGGCGCTGGTGCTGGGCTTCGAGTCCACGCTCGCTCCGGTTGAGCGGCTGCGCAGCAAGGTCGAGCGTCCCGCCTCGGTCTGCGACGTGTTCGCGGCCGCCCTCGCGGAAGCGGGAAACAACATCGACCTTACGCAGCGGTCCCTCGATGCCGGCAGCTGCGAGCAGGCGGTGAACGCGATCCTCGGCGCGAAGCGCATCTACATCGTGGGGTTCGGCAGCAGTGCCTGGCTGGGCGGGCTGCTGCAACGCTACCTGGACCGATATCACGACAACGTCCAGCTGCTGGCAAGCGTCGAAGGGTCCTCCCATGGCGCGCGCATCCTGACACGCCTCACCCCCGCCGACCTGCTGATCGCCATCGCGTATCCCCGCTATTTTTCCGACACCGTCCTGCTGGCGCGGCGCGCGCGCGAAGCCGGGGTGCCCATCCTCGCCCTCACCGATCGCGTGGCCTCCCCGCTGGCTCCGCTGGCGACGATCGCGCTCTACGCCCACACCGACAGCCAGTACTTCGCCAACTCCGAGGCCAGCGTGCTGGCCCTCATAGAAGCGCTGGCCAGCGCCGTGTCGCACCACCGCAAGGGCTCGGTCCTGGCAGCCGCGCAGCTCGCCGAGTCGGTGCTACCCTGGCTCCACGGCAAGCATGCGAGCCGCCCCTCGACACCGCCGCGGAGCCCTTCAACCGCGCCCCGGGCCACCCTGGTGCGTTCGAAATCACGAAAGGCCAGACGTTGAACGCAACCCGCCCTGTGCCGGTCATCGCCATCCATGGCGGAGCCGGCGTACTGAACCGCGCCAGCATCTCCCCCGACCGGGAGGCGGCGTACCACGCGGCCTTGAACGACATCCTCGCCGCCTCGCAGCACCTGCTCGCCGACGGCGCAGCCGCGCTCGACGCGGTGAGCCTGGCCGTGGACATGCTGGAGGACTGCCCGCTTTTCAACGCCGGCGTCGGCGCCGTGTTCACGAGCGCCGAAACCCACGAACTGGACGCGGCGATCATGGACGGCGCAACCCTGCGCGCCGGTGCCGTGGCCTGCGTGAGCCGCATCCGCCGCCCGCTGCGGGCCGCGCGCGCGGTGATGGAGCGCAGCGAGCATGTGCTGATGGTGGGCGCGGGGGCGGAAGCCTTCGCCGCATCGCTCGGTTTCGAGATGGTTTCGCCCGACTACTTCTCGACCGAGGCCCGTCGCGAGCAACTGCATCGCGCCATCGCGGCGGGGACGACCGCATTGGACCATGACGCAGAGGCCGCCACCTTCCCCAGCTTCGGTGGGGCCGCGCCCCTGGACGAGTCGCGAAAGCTCGGCACGGTCGGTGCCGTGGCCCTGGACGTAAACGGGAACCTTGCTGCCGCCACCTCCACGGGCGGGGTGACCAACAAGCGCCCGGGCCGGGTCGGCGACTGCCCCGTGATCGGCGCGGGGACCTATGCCGACAACCGCACGGCGGCGATCTCCTGCACGGGCGCCGGGGAGATGTTCATCCGCGTCGCGGCGGCGCACGACATCTGCGCTCGCATGGCCTACAAGGGGCAGTCCCTCGACGAGGCCGCCCGCGAGGTGGTGCTGAAGATCCTGCCGCCGATCCACGGTCGCGGCGGCCTGGTCGCCGTCGATGCGCGCGGCAACGTGAGCATGCCCTTCAACACCGAAGGCATGTATCGTGGTCACGCCCGCGTGGGCGAGGCGCCGAAGACGGCCATCTTCCGCTGATCGCCACCCTGCCAACCGCAAACGACCCGGCGCCCCGCCCATGAATGCCGTCGTAGCCGACCCCATCAAGACCAGCGTCCTGCCCGAGGCCCGGGTCGTGCAGGTCGATGGCCTGTCGGTGCGTTTCGCCACTTCCGAGCGCATCGTGGATGCCGTGCGCGGAGTCTCCTTCCACGTCGATCGCCAGGAAACGCTCGCGATCGTCGGGGAGTCCGGATCGGGCAAGTCGGTGACCGCGCTGGCGCTGATGCGGCTGGTGGAACACGGCGGCGGCCGCATCATCGGCGGCCAGATGACGTTCCGCCGCCGCCGCGGCGAAGTGCTGGAGCTGTCCGGCGCGCGCGAGTCGACGATGCGCAGCATCCGCGGCGCCGACATCGCGATGATCTTCCAGGAGCCCATGACCTCGCTCAACCCGGTATTCACCGCCGGGGACCAGATCGCCGAGTCGATCCGCGAGCACCAGGGCAAGGAGGCCGGCGCCGCCCGTGCCGAGGCCCTGCGCATGCTGGAGCTGGTTCGCATCCCCGAGGCGAGGAACGTCCTGGACCGCTATCCGCACCAGCTCTCCGGCGGCATGCGCCAGCGGGTGATGATCGCCATGGCGCTCTCGTGCAAGCCATCGCTGCTGATCGCCGACGAGCCGACGACGGCCCTCGACGTGACCATCCAGGCGCAGATCCTGCAGCTGATACGCTCGCTGCAGGAAGAGATGCACATGGGCGTGATCTTCATCACGCACGACATGGGCGTGGTGGCCGAGGTGGCCGATCGCGTGCTGGTGATGTACCGCGGGGACAAGGTCGAGGAGGGCGCCTCCGAGGAGGTGTTCGCGCGGCCGCGGCATCCCTACACGCGCGCCCTGCTCTCCGCGGTGCCGCGCCTGGGGGCGATGCAGGGCAGCGACCTGCCGCGCAAGTTCGAACTGCTGCGCCCAGACGAGGCGGGCGCCCCCGCGCCCGAGCCGCCCTGCCCGCAGGACACCGTGCGTGCCGGGGCCGCCCCCATCCTGCGGGTGCAGGACCTGGTGACCCGCTTCGACGTGCGCAGCGGCCTGCTGGGGCGCGTCCGGCGCCGCGTGCATGCGGTGGAGCGAGTGAGCTTCGACCTGCGGCCCGGAGAGACGCTGGCCCTCGTCGGCGAATCCGGCTGCGGCAAGTCCACCACGGGGCGCTCCCTGCTGCGCCTCGTCGACAGCCAATCGGGCGTCATCGAGTTCGGCGGGCAGAACATCCGCGAACTGCCGACGGACACGCTGCAGGGCCTGCGCCGCAACATCCAGTTCATCTTCCAGGACCCGTACGCCTCGCTGGACCCGCGCCTCACCGTGGGCTTCTCCATCATGGAGCCGTTGCTGGTGCACCGGATCTCCAGCGGCGCCGAGGCGAAGGCGCGCGTGGACTGGCTGCTCGAGAAGGTGGGACTTCCCGCCGAGTGCGCCCAGCGCTATCCGCACGAGTTCTCCGGCGGGCAGCGCCAGCGCATCGCCATCGCCCGCGCCCTGGCCCTGAACCCCAAGGTCGTGGTGGCCGACGAGTCGGTGTCGGCGCTGGACGTGTCCATCCAGGCGCAGATCGTGAACCTGATGATGGACCTGCAGCGCGAGCTCGGGGTCGCCTACCTGTTCATCTCGCACGACAT
This sequence comes from Betaproteobacteria bacterium, assembly GCA_016720855.1. Taxonomy (NCBI): domain Bacteria; kingdom Pseudomonadati; phylum Pseudomonadota; class Betaproteobacteria; species Betaproteobacteria bacterium. The sequence continues at coordinate 764,448 of JADKJU010000002.1, forward strand.
GGCCGTGGTCGAGCGCGTGAGCCACCGTGTGGCCGTGATGTTCCTGGGCCAGATCGTCGAGATCGGTCCGCGCCGCGCCGTCTTCGAGGACCCGCGTCACCCCTATACCCGCAAGCTCATGGAGGCCGTGCCCGTCGCCGATCCCACGCGCCGGCGCCGCCACCGCGAGCTCCTGTCGGACGAGATTCCCAGCCCCATCCGCAGCGTCGGCGACGAGCCCGTCGTTGCCCCGCTCGTGGAAGTCGCCCCCGGCCACTTCGTCGCCGAGCACCGCATCGCCGGCGTCTATTGACCCTTTTCCCCGCCCCCCAGAAGGAGCCCCGCCATGAAGAGACAGACACCCACCTCCCGCTGCCGCGCCACGGCAGCCGGCATCCTGACCCTGATCGCCCTTGCGGCGCAGCCGTCCTTCGCCTCGACCGACGTGGTGCTGGCCATCGGCGGGCAGCCCGACTCGCTGGATCCGTACAACACCAACACCACGCTTACGCAGGCCCTGCTCAAGAACTTCTACCAGGGGCTCTTCGGCTTCGACAAGGACCTGAAGATCCAGAATGTGCTCGCGGAAAGCTATACCGTCTCGAAGGACGGGCTCACCTACGACTTCAAGCTGCGCCCGGGCGTGAAGTTCCACGACGGCTCGCCGTTCAATGCCGAGGCGGTCAAGGCGACCCTCGATCGCGCGGCGAACCCCGAGAACAAGCTCGCGCGCCACACGCAGTTCAACCGCGTTGCCAAGGTCGAGGCGACCGCGCCCCTCGCGGTGCGCGTCACCCTGAAGGAGCCGTTCGCGCCGTTCATCAACTCGCTGGCGCACCCCTCCGCGGGGATGATCTCCGCCGAGGCGCTGAAGAAGTACGGCAACAAGGACATCGCCTTCAACCCGGTGGGGACGGGCCCGTTCGTGTTCGTCGAGTGGAAGCAGACGGACTTCGTGAAGATGAAGAAGTTCGACGGCTACTGGAGGAAGGGATATCCCAAGGTCGACAACGTCACCTGGAAGCCGGTGCTGGAGAACAACACGCGCGCCGCGATGCTGCAGACGGGCGAGGCGGACTTCGCCTTCCCGCTGCCCTACGAGCAGGCCGCCGACCTGCGGAAGAACGCGAAGCTGAACGTCACGGTGGGCCCGTCGATCATCACGCGCTACGTGAGCTTCAACATGCTGCACAAGCCCTTCGACGACCTGCGCGTGCGCCAGGCGATCAACTACGCCATCAACAAGGAAGCGATCGCCAAGGTGGCCTTCGGCGGGTTCGCCTTTCCGGCCGAAGGCGTGGTGCCGCAGGGCGTGCGCTATGCGCACAAGATGGCGCCCTGGCCCCATGATCCGAAGAAGGCGCGCGAGCTGCTGAAGGAGGCGGGCTATCCCAACGGCTTCGAGTCCGTCCTGTGGAGCGCGTACACGACGACCACCGCCCAGAAGGCCATCCAGGTCCTGCAGCAGCAGCTCGCGCAGGTCGGCATCAAGGTTTCCGTGCAGGCCCTGGAGCCCGGGCAGCGCACGGAGTGGGTGCAGGCGGCGCCGGACCCGAAGACCGCCCGGGTGCGCATGTACTACGCCGGCTGGTCCTCCTCGACGGGCGAGGCCGATTGGGCGCTGCGCCCGCTGCTCGCCACGGAATCCTGGCCGCCGAAGAGCAACAACACGGCGTATTACAGCAGCCCGATCGTCGATGGCGCCATCGCGGCCGCGCTCAAGTCCGTTGACGAGAACGAGAAGACGGCCCTCTACAGCAAGGCCCAGGAGCAGATCATGAAGGACCTGCCGTGGGCGCCCCTGGTGACGGAGCAGAGCATCTACGCCACCAGCAAGCGGATCAGCGGAATCCACGCCATGCCGGACGGCAACATCAACATGGACGAGATCGCCGTCGTCAAGTAAACGTCCGAACGAAGCCCTGCGCGCGCCTGCCCCGGCCGGCGCGCGCAATCCAACCTCCCCCTGCCATGTTCAACTACTTCATCAAGCGGCTCATGGGACTCACGCCGACGCTGCTCATCGTCGCCGTGCTGGTTTTCCTGTTCGTCCACATGCTGCCGGGCGACCCGGCGCTGCTGGCCGCCGGGCAGGATGCGGACCAGGCGACGGTCGAGCTGGTGCGCCAGGACCTGGGCCTCGACAAGCCGCTGCCGGAGCAGTTCGCCGCCTTCTTCGTGAACATGGTCAAGGGCGACCTGGGCAGGTCGCTGCGCACACGCCGCCCGGTGGCCACCGAGATCTCGGAGCGCTTCCTGGCGACCTTCACGCTCACGCTGTCGAGCATGGCGTGGGCGGTGACCTTCGGCATGTCGATCGGCGTGGCCTCGGCGGTCTTCCGCAACCGATGGCCCGACCGCGGCGGCATGACGCTCGCCGTCTCCGGCATCTCGTTTCCGTCTTTCGCCCTCGGCATGCTGCTGATGCAGGTCTTCTCGGTGAAGCTGGGCTGGCTGCCCACCGTCGGCGCCGACACCTGGAAGCACTACATCCTGCCGTCGCTCACGCTGGGCGCCGCCGTGGCCGCCGTGATGGCGCGATTCACGCGGGCGTCGCTCGTCGAGGTGATCCAGGAGGATTACGTCCGCACGGCGCGCGCCAAGGGCCTGCGCGAGAGGGTCGTCATCCTGCGGCACGCGCTGCGCAATGCCCTCATTCCCGTGGTCACGATGATGGGCCTGCAGTTCGGTTTCCTGCTGGGCGGCTCGATCGTCGTCGAGTCCGTCTTCAACTGGCCGGGGCTGGGGCGGCTGCTCGTGGATTCCGTGAACAGCCGCGACTACCCGGTCATCCAGGCGCTGGTGCTGCTCTTCTCGCTGGAATTCATCCTCATCAACCTGGCCGTGGACCTGGTCTACGGGCTCATCAATCCCACCATCCGCTACAGGTGAGGCGACGATGACTGCGACCGCGGGCAACGACACTGTCACGACGACCGCCATCGCGGCGTCCACGGCCGTGCGCACGCCGTGGAGCGAGTTCTGGCGCAAGTTCAAGAAGCAGCCCGTGGCGATGGGAGCGCTCGCCTTCGTGGTGCTGCTCGTGCTGCTCGCGGTCTTCGCGCCGCTCATCGCCCCGTACGACGCCGAGAACTTCTTCGACTACGACCGCCTCAATTCGCCTCCATCGGCCGCGCACTGGCTCGGCGTGGACCCGCTCGGGCGAGACATCCTCAGCCGCATCCTGATGGGGTCGCGCATCTCGCTGGCGGCCGGCTTCTTCTCGGTGGTGCTGGGCGGGCTCGCAGGCACGACGCTCGGGCTGCTCGCCGGCTACTACGAGGGCTGGTGGGACCGCATCGTCATGCGCATCTCGGACGTTCTCTTCGCCTTCCCCGGCATCCTGCTCGCGCTGGGCGTGGTGGCGATCCTGGGCAGCAGCATGGTGAACGTGGTGGTGGCGGTGTCGGTGTTCAGCGTGCCCGCCTTCGCGCGCCTCGTGCGCGGCAACACGCTCGCCCTCAAGCACATGACCTACGTCGAGGCAGCGCGAAGCATCGGCGCCTCCAACTGGACCATCGTCGTGCGCCACATCCTGCCGGGCACGATCTCCTCGATCGTCGTGTACTTCACCATGCGGCTGGGCACCTCCATCATCACCGCGGCGAGCCTGTCGTTCCTGGGGATGGGCGCGCAGCCGCCCACGCCCGAGTGGGGCGCCATGCTCAACGAGGCGCGCGCCGACATGGTCAACGCCCCGCACGTGGCCCTCTTCCCCAGCCTCGCGATCTTCCTCACGGTGCTGGCCTTCAACCTCCTGGGCGACGGCCTGCGCGATGCCCTCGACCCGAAGATCGACCGCCAGTAGGGCTGCCCGGCCATGATCGCCCGCGAGCGCCTTCCGCGGATCGGCATCCTGCCCTCGGGCGGACGCGATGCCATCACCGACGTGGCCGGCGTGACCGTGGGCCACTGCACCCTCGACGAGGGCGAGGTGCAGACGGGCGTTACGGTGATCCGGCCCCACGCCGGAGACCCGTTTCGCGACCGCGTGCCCGCCGCCGTCTCCGTGATCAACGGATTCGGCAAGAGCGTGGGGCTGATGCAGGTCGAGGAGCTGGGCGTTCTGGAAACCCCGATCGCGCTGACCAACACCTTTTCCGTCGCGGCGGTGGCGCAGGCCCAGATCCGCCACTGCATCGCGGCCAACCCCGGCAGCGGACGGAACCTGCCCACGGTGAATCCGCTCGTGTTCGAGTGCAACGACGGCTACCTGAACGACATCCAGCGCATGGCGGTCACGGCAGGCCACTACGACCGCGCGTGCGAGGGGGCGGGCATCGAGGTGGAGGAGGGCTCGGTCGGCGCCGGCCGCGGCATGTCGTGCTTCGGCGTGAAGGGCGGCATCGGGACGGCCTCGCGGCGCGTGGCGACGCGCGGCGGCGGCGAGTTCACCGTCGGCACGCTCGTGCTGGCCAATTACGGCAGGACCGGGCAACTGGTGATGGCGGGACGCGCGATCGGAGACCGGCTTGCGGCATTGCTGGCCGGAAAAACCGCGCCGCCGCGCGAAGGGCCCGAGAAGGGCTCCATCATCATGCTCGTCGCCACCGATGCACCGCTCGACGCAAGACAGCTCAGGCGGCTCGCGCTGCGCGCCGGCGCGGGACTGGCGCGCACGGGCTCGGTGTTCGGCCACGGCAGCGGCGACATCGCACTGGCCTTTTCCACCGCCTGCACCGTTCCGCAGGAAGCCGACAGGCCCATGCCCGCCCGGGCAATGCTTCACGACACCCTGCTGGACCTCTTGTTCCAGGCCGCGGCCGACGGCACCGAGCAGGCCATCGTTCACGCGCTGTGGCGCGCCTGCGCGGTGACCGGGCGCAACGGCCACCATCGGAGCGCCTTGTCCGACCTGCTGGCGGATTGGCCCCCGTTCCCCGAACCGACGACTTCTTCCGCGAGCCTTGCATGAAAATCCTGATCTCCACCGATATCGAAGGCGTGGCCGGCGTCTTCCACCCGGACCAGACGCGCCCCGGGAATCCGGAATACGAACGCGCACGGGTCCTCATGACGCATGAGGCCAACGCCGCCATCGCCGGCGCGTTCGATGCCGGCGCGGCGCAGGTCCTGGTGAACGATTCGCACGGCAACTTCCGCAACATGCCGCCGGACCTGCTCGACGCGCGCGCCCGGGCCGTGCAGGGCAAGCCGCGCTACCTGAGCATGATGGCCGGCGTCGAAGAGGGCGTGGACGCGGTTTGCATGATCGGCTACCACTCGCGGGCGAAGGGACGCGGCATCCTCGCGCACACGATCAACGGCTTCGCCTTCGCGCGCGTGTTCTTCAACGACCGCGAGCTCGGCGAAGCCGGCATCTACGGGGCCCTCGCCGGCGAATACGGCGTGCCCGTGGTGATGGCGAGCGGAGACGACGCCTTCGTCGAGGAGCACCGCCCCCTGTTCCCGCACGCGGTCTTCGTGGAGACCAAGCGCGCGACCGGAAACACCAGCGGGGTGAGCCTGTCGCCCGCGCAAGCCTGCGAGGCCATCCGCGCCGGCGTGGCGGTGGCGCTCGCGCAGGGCAAGGCGGCCAGCCCGTTCGTCATCGCGGGGCCCGTCGCCGTGCGCATCCAGACGCAGACGCCGGCGCTGGCGGACCTCTTCTGCCAATGGCCCGTGCTCAAGCGGACGGGCGGTGACGAGGTCGCGTTCGGCGCCGCCACTGTGGAAGCCGCAGTGCGGATGGTGAACTGCCTTTCGGCCATGTCGGCCATGCTTCGCTAGCCGCGCACGCCCTTTCCGGACTTCTTCGCGGAACCCGCAGGACACGATCATGCCCACTGTCGCATCCGTTCATTGCCCGCACATCGTCGGAATCCTCGGCGGCATGGGTCCCGCGGCGGGCGCCGACTTCCTGCGCCACTTCGTGCACGCCTGCGCCGTCCGCCTGCAGGAACTCGGCATGGCGGTGAACGACCAGGCGTTTCCCGAGCATTGGCTGGCCCAGGTTCCCGTGCCGGACCGGACGCACGCCCTGCTCGCCACGGGCCCGGAACGCAATGCGCCCCTGGAGCCGATGGCCCGCGCAATAGGCCAGCTGGAGACCCTGGGCGTCCGCGCCGTGGCGATTGCCTGCAACACCGCCCATGCGTGGCATGCCGAGCTGCAAGCCGGGTTTCCGGGCATCGAGCTCCTTCACGCACCCCGCGAGGTGGCGGCGCGCCTGAAGGCCGCGGGTCGGCGCGAGGCGGCGCTCATGGCCACGCAGGGCACCTATCTCACCGGGCTCTACGAAACCGCCCTCGCCGAGGCCGGCATCGCGTGCCACCTGCCGACCGAAGAGGAGCGGGCACAGCTGATGCGCGGCATCTACCAGGGCGTGAAGGCCGATGACATCGACGGCGCCCGGATGTGTTTCGTCGAGGTGGGCAGGAGTCTCATCGAGCGCCACGGCGACGTGGCGCTCATCATGGGCTGCACCGAGATCCCGCTGCCGCTGGTGAGCGCACCGCAGGCGAGGGCATGGACGCTCGTCAACTCGACCGATGTGCTGGCTTGCGCGCTGGCCGACCGGGCCTACGCGAATATCGCTGGCGAGTCCCCCTGAACCGCAGCCGGGGGCCGGGCAGCAGCGATCAGGGACCGGATGCCAACAGACCGATCGCCGTCACCAGCATGGCCAGGATCGCCTTCATGAGGGACTCGCCCGCGATAAGCCCCGAAGCGATCGGCACGCTGTAGGAGTCCTGGTTCTTCGGCGCCGCCTTGTTCCAGACCCAGACGACGATCGCGCCGATCGTGAACGCCAGCGCGTTGCTGAAGAACACGATCCAGCCGAGTCCGAGTCCCATGGCCGAAGGCAGCCACGGCCGCGACCTGGGAACGAGCTTTTCGAGCACCGGGATCAGCACGCCGACCAGCGCGCCGATCACGATGGCGTATCTCGCGGACATCGGCAGGCTTTCCAGCCCGCCAGAGAGCACGCGCGCCACCGCGACCCAGGTCTGCGTGGCGGGCAGCGGATATTTCTCGAGGGCCGCCTGGTCGGGAATCATGAGATACCAGGCTGGCACGATCGCGAGCGTGCCGAAGAAGACGCCCACGAACTGCGCCAGGAACTGCTTGCGGGGGTTGGCGCCCAGGAGGTAGCCGCTCTTGAGGTCGGTCAGCAGGTCCGCGGCGGAACTCGCGCTGTTGGCGCCGATGCCGGCCGACATCAGGTTATGGGTGATGCTGGCCTGCAGCCCCACCGCCGCCGGCGGCGAGATCAGCGCGAACAGCAGCTGCATCACCTTGCCCATCGCGCCGATGGGGGTCGTGTCGGTTTCCCCCGTCGCGCGGCAGGCGACCAGCGCCAGGACGAAGGACATCGCGACGGCGATGATGCCCGCCCACCACGAGATCCCGAACGCGACGATCTGGATCGCGACCATCGCCAGCGAGATCGGGACGAGGCCGGCAACCAGCCAGGACGTGGGCACCTCGACCTGCGCCATGGCGATATCGATGTCCGCAGTCGAGCGCGGTGTCGTGCCGCGCCGGAACATCGTGAACGACCGCACGACCGTGTTCCACTGCAAAGCCAGGGAGGTGAGGCTCGCGAAGACCATGACGGCCGTCCCCCCCCAGAGCGCCCACCGCACAGCGTGGAACAGGGCGCCGCCGCCGACCAGCGGGATCGATGCGATGTAGCCGGGCACGCCGGCGCTCTGCGCGTCGATCGCCTGCAGCCACGGCGCGATCACGAAATGCAGCGCCGCCGAGGCGGCGAGCATCGACAGCGAGACCCTCATGCCGACGATCATGCCCGCGCCGATGAGCAGCACGCTGGGTTCGAACGCGAAGCCCACGACCGGCTTGCCCGCGATCGACATGAAGCCGTGTTCGGGAATCTGCTCCGGCAGGTGGACGTCGAAGAGATGGCTGCGCATCCACTCGAAGAACCGGCCGAGCGCCGCAAACTGGTCCTCGGCGGTGTTGAGCACGCCCACCACGGCGCCGGCGACCAGCGCGGCGACCAGCGCGTAGGCTCTCCTGAGGGCTTCGGTGCCACGACTGTAGAGGCTGCGCAGGGTCGTGGCCGCGGCAATTCCCGAGGGGAACGCAAGCTGCTCCTGGTTGATCATCTGCCGCTTCAGCGGAATGGCCATGAACACGCCCATGAGGCCCGTGACGAGCGTGAACGAGGCGACGATCAGCCACGGCTGGTGCCGATGGGCTGGGTCGAGGATCAGCAAGGCGCCGAAGGCGGTCGCGATGGTCGAGCCGGTCGAGTAGCCGGCGGCCGACGCCGTGGACTGCATGCAGTTGTTCTCCAGGATCGACATCTGCGTGAGGCGGCCGGCCGACGCGCCGCGGAAGACATTCCAGACCACGAACGACATCACGCAGGACGTGATCGCCACCCCGAAGGACCAGCCGACCTTCATCGTCGTGTAGAGGTTGGATATCGACATCAGCATGCCGAGCACCGAGCCCATCGCCACCGCGCGGAACGTGAGCTGGGGCATGCGATCGCCCTGGTAAACGTTGCTGTACCAGTACCGGTCCTTTTCCTCCGGCGTCGCATCCGCGGGCAGGGGTGCAACCTCGGGCGCCAAACCGGTCGAGTCCCCGGTGGTCCTGCCGGCCGGCTGCTGGGCGGATTCGCTGGGCATCGTCTTCCTCCGTGGGAGAGCTTTCGCAGGCTATCCGGGCCGGATCGCCCGGCAAACAACAGCGTCTCGTCGCGCGGGGAGCCTGCGCCCGATCAAACGCGTCGGGATCCGGTGACGAAGTACATGTCGATCTGGCCTTTGCCCTTGGCGTCCACCTTGCCGCGGTACTCGCAATCGAACTCTTCCCGAATCAGATCGTAGGTGTAGGCCGAGATATTGACCCGGCCAATCTCGCCAGCGCTTTCCATGCGGGACGCGATATTGACGGTATCCCCCCAGATGTCGTAGGCATATTTTCGCTTGCCGACGACACCTGCCACCACCGGACCGGAATGCACGCCAATTCGAACTGACCACTTGAAGGCGGCTGTCCGGTTTCTGTTCTCGAGATAATCGATCATGCGCAGTCCCACGCGTACGCAGCGTTTTGCATGATCGGAACAAGCCTTTGGCAATCCGGCTGCGGCCATATAGGCGTCGCCGATGGTCTTGATCTTTTCAACGCCATACTCGTCCGTGATGCTGTCGAACGCCGCAAATATCTCATTGAGCTCGCCGACCATCCGGTCAGCCGGCATGGCGGAGACAGCCTGCGTGAAACCGCCGAAGTCGGTGAACAGGATGGTCACGGACTCATGCCGGGCCGGACGGGCGCTGCCTGTGGCAGACAGTTCGTCCGCGATTTCGACTGGAAGGATATTGTGCAGCAACTCCTTGGTACGAATCTGCTCGTGCTGAAGCTCCAGGGTGCGCCGAGAGACCTTTTCTTCCAGTTCGCGCTCCGATCGCTGCAGGCCTTCAATAAGGGCGGACTGCGACTCGAGCAACTCGCGTGCCTTGCGCTCGTTATCGACGGATAGACGCACCACGACGGGATAGAGCGCGGCGCCGCAGAGCAAGGATGCCAGGCAGACCATGAGTGCCGCCGACAGGGAGCTGGCGGAAATCTGCTCCTTCTGCCATTGTGGAACGACGCGGATTCCCTCGAAATAGCCGGTGATCGGCCCGGTGGTGTCGGTTGGCGATTTGCGCAAGGGGATGAAGATGCGCACGATCCAGCGCTTGCCTGGAAGTTCAAAACTGGCGTACGACGCAGCGGTGTAGGTCGGGGTGTCATGATGGGGCAGAGCCGATTCGACCGCGGCGCCATTGCTGGTCATCGCTTCGGCCAGCTTGCGCCCCTGGCTGTCGTAGAGTTCGGCGATGTCAAACAGGCCGCCGGAAATGGATTGGGCTGCGAGCGTGGCACGTTGGGTGGCCTCCTCGCCGGTGAGATCGGTCGCGTTGAAGTGATCGATCAAGCTGCGTGATTCTTCGGTGGCCAGGGCGATGATCGCTTCCTCTGCCCCTTCGCGCGCAATGAGCCATGAAACAGGGCTGGCAATCGAAGCCAGAAGAATGCTGACGGCAGCGATTCGTATCGCGGCGCGCTTCCGGAAGGGGTTCATCGCATGGGGTCGTTGTTATGGGGCCGAGTGCGCTCGAAAGATGCAATTGCGCATGCCACGTGTCTGGTGAATCGAGATCGGAAGCCGAAGCGCGAGTTTGACAGCAGAATGCATCTGCAAGCAATGGAGGCAAAGGAATCGATTGCCGGCGGCTGATCTGACAATGCATGCGCCCACGGATGCCCCGGCGCCATGGGGTTCTCTTTCCGGTTGAAGGGAGAACCACTTTGCCCCGAGCATCGGCGGCGGCGCTCGTGACGAGGCAGGCAGCGGGGTGGAGCGACGGCGATCGAGCACCGGTGCCCACCGCCAAGCCCCGACCCGAAGCAGAGGCGGCGACTAGCTCTTGAACGCCTGCGCCACGCGAAGCACGAAGCCCGCCGAATGCTCGCCGTCGAGCCAGCGGGCAACGACCACCGCATCGTTTTCCGGATCGATCCACGTCATGTGGCCGCCCGCGCCGAGCATGAACCAGCTCGTGCGCGAGGCATCGGCGAACAGGCGTGCGTCGCGATTGAGCCAGGCAAGCCAGCCGTAGAAGGGTGCCACCGCGCAGGGTGCGTGCATGCGCTGCACCCACTCGCGCGCAAGGACCTGACGGCCCTCGTGCGCGCCGCCGTGCAGCAGCAGCTGGGCGATACGCGCCTGGTCGCGCGCGCTGATCCTCACGCCGCCGCCCCAATGCGTGCCGCCGGGTACCGACTGTAATCGCTGCCCGTCGATCTCGACCCGGGCATCGTCGTAGCCCTCCCAGCGGAAATCGCGGCCGCCGCCGATCGGCTGCAACACGCTTTCGAGGAACACCTCCGGCAGCGGCCGCCTGAAGAGGTGGAGCAGCGCCAACGAGAGCTGGTTGATGCGCACGTCGTTGTATTCCCAGTAGCTGCCCGGCTCGCGCAGCGGGCGCAGCTCGCCCTTCCTGCCTGCGGGTGGCTTGGGGTCGTGAGACACGCGCCGGTAATGCTCCACCTGGTCGGGCATGCCGAAGCATTCGCCCTGCCATTCGCTGGTCTGCGTGAGCAGGTGCTCCCACGTGATCACGCGGTTGTGCGCTGAATCGAAGCCGATGCCCGGCAGACGCTCGCTCACGCACTCGCCCGGTTCGAGCAGCCCGCGCGCATGCGCGATGCCCGCGAGCAGCGCGAGGTAAGTCTTCGCGACGCTGAAAGTCTGGTCCGCCGAATCGGGTTCGCCCCAGGCGGCGACTTCCTCATCGCGCACGCGGACGACGCCGGAGACGCCACCGCGCGGATGCACCGGCCCGCGCAGGCGGTTGAATGGCTCCGGGTCATCGTGGTGGACGCCCCAATGCGCGGGGTCGGCTGCCGGATCACGCGGCCACGGGATCTCGTGCGACTGTGCAAAGGCGATTGCTTCGTTGAACGGCATCACGAGGCCGACTTGCGATCCTGTCGGGCCTTGTCGAGCGCCCTCCGGCGATCGGAAAGGCGGGCGTAGTCCACCCAGGAGCCCCACAGGCCCATGGCGCCCAGCAGGACCGATCCCCAGAAGGACATCTCGGCGGGAAGAATGACGTTGTAATGCCAGAGCGCGAGGGTGACACCGCTTCCCACGGCGATCCATGGCGGCCCCTCGGAAAAGACACCGCCACTGTTTTCCCCCATGGCGAGCACCACCAGCCAGGCGGTCGCCAGGTTCGCCATGATGACCACTATCGCGATCAGGCCTGCGTAGGAGGGAATGGAGGAGTCTGTCATTTTCCGGGCTTTCGCGATGCGTGATCGACTCGTCGGTCTGGCGCCATTCAACCAGTATGACCGGCCTTCGGTGGCACCGCGTGATTTATAGCTGCCGCCGGGGAGGAAAGCAACACGCCGGGCATCGTGCCCGGGAATGACTGTCCCTTTCGCGCCTGCAGGAGCCCGCTACTTCCCGGGATCGACAACCACCTTGTCGAGGACCTTGAGCCAGAAGGCAAGTTCCTCGCGGTATTCCCCGGCGGAAATCGGCGTGCCCTTCTCGACGGGGATGTACACGGAGATGTGCCAGTACAGCGAGGCCGACCGTGCCTCGAGGTTGCAGCTGCCGGTATTGAGCACGGTCGCTTCCCGGTCGCAGAGCGCGCCCTTGACGAAGGTGAACCCCGGCGGCAGCAGGTCCCTCGCCTCCGGAAGCAGGAAGCGCCAGTCGGTTTCGACTTCCTCGAATGTCGATGTCCGGGGCGGCGCATTCCGGAAATTCACGATCAGTTGCGATCCGTGGGGAGCATCGGGCGCGATGGATTCGCGTTCCTGAACGAACTTCGGCAGGGACCCGGAATAGACCTTGCCCTCGGCGCTGCGGCTGAACACGAAGGTGCCTGCGTCCTCGCAAACCATCGGGCGGCTGTCCAGGTCGCATCTGAGCATGTGCGGCGTGCTTGCCAGCCTCTCGCTGATGCATACGAAAGTCAGTTCGGCCTTGCCGAACTTCGTGCTCGCGTGCTCCGTCCGGTCGGCCGGGCACTTGATGGCCGCGAGTTCCGGCGCCAGGGGAGCCTGGCGATGGCAGGCGGCCAGTGTCAAGGCAAGCACGATCGGCACGACACAACGGGTGGCAGGCATGGCCAGCCAGGTCGAGGCGCCCGGCAGTTCAGTGCAAATCGGGAATGGCATGTCCTGGCTCCCGGGAGGTTATCGTCGCCCGCGCGCCTTCGCCTTGTGAAGCGAGCCCAACGACCGCGCACTCTTCCCCGCGTAGCGCGGCGGGGGTGTGGTTGCCGCGGTGCCGCCGGCGCGCTCGAGGGCGGCGCGGATCAGGAACTCCGACCGATCCTCGCCGCGGGCCTTGGCGACCCGGTCTATCAGCGCGAGGGCCGAGCGCTTCGCGGTGATGTTCACCCGCACGGTTTCGTCGGCCATGAAATCGAGGTTCACCTCGACCAGCGCGAATACGCCATCGGCAAAATCGGGGTCGCGTGCCCACCGGTCCAGTGGCGAGGGTACGGGCGCGTTCGCTTCGCCGTGGAGGTAGGTCTCGACCGCCTCCTGGACGTTGCGCAGGGCCTCGTCGAGCGTGTCGCCGGCGGTGACGCAGCCGGGAAGGTCGGGGACCGTGACGCCATAGGCGCTTCGGGGTTGCTTGTGGACGACGACCGGAAAAAGCATGTTTCTCAACTCCATCCCGCTTGTCTGAAGATTGCCCGAAGCGTTCCCGCGGGAAGGTCCTTGCCGGGTGCGGGACGACCACGATGCCACCGCGAATCGGATGCTTCAGCTACACGTGGCTGCCCTTCTGGTGGGTCCGAATCCACCCCTCGCGCCGAAGCCTTCGAAGAATGTCGGTGCTCGAGGCAGTGTGTATCATACACACTGGGGACGGACCGCGGAAGCGTTCGCTTCCATCGACCTGCCTGGATTGCCTGTCCCATCGCCCCGGCCGGCGTCGAAAGCCCGACGCAGGTCCTGCGCCACCTTCCCGCCCTGCAGCACGATCACGCGGCCCGCCGAAGCGATCGTTTCCGGCCGGTGCGCGATGAGGATGCGCGTGAGGTTGAGCCCCCGGATCGCCTCGTTCACCTGGCGCTCGCGCTGCACGTCGAGGGCGCTGGTGGCCTCGTCCAGGAACAGGATGCACGGCTGCTTGTAGAGGGCGCGCGCGAGGAGGATGCGCTGGCGCTGCCCGCCCGACAGGGCCGCCCCCATGTCGCCGATGAGGGTGTGGTAGCCCATCGGCATCGCCGCGATGTCGTCGTGCACGGCGGCCAGGCGCGTGCAGCGCTCGATCGCCTCCTGGCTGGGGTCGGGGTCGAAGAAGCTCACGTTGTCCGCGATCGATCCGGCAAACAGCGGATCGTCCTGCATCACCGTCCCGACGAGGCGGCGGTAGGGATCCACGCCCAGTTTCTGGATGTCCATGCCGCCCACCAGCACCTGTCCGTCGGTCGGGGCCAGGAGTCCGAGCATCAATTTCGCCAGCGTGGTCTTGCCGCAACCCGAAGGGCCCACGATCGCAACCGATTCTCCCGGCTCGATCCGGAACGAGCAGCCGTGCAGCACGAAGGGCTCGGTGTCGGAGTACCGGAAGGAGAGATTCGTCACCTCGATGGACGCCTCTTCGACGCGAGGCACGGGAGTCGGCGCCTCCTCCTCGGCCGCCGTGAGCACGATGTCGGCGAGGCGCTCGCCCTGCAACTGCAGCATCTTCAACTCGATCAGCTTGTCGATGAGACCCGCCACGCGGGCCGAAAACTGTTCCTTGTAGGCCATGAACGCGAAGAGCATCCCGATGGAGAACGCGGAATCGAGAACGAGGGTCGCGCCCACCCACACCACGACAATCCGCTCGGCGCCGAAGACCAGGCCGTTGGCGGAGCGGAAGCCGAGCGAGAGCTTCTGCACGGCAAGGTCCCGGTTGGTGGTGTCGACCACGAGGTTGAGGTAACGGGAGCGCCGCTCCCCCTGCCGCCCGAAGAGCTTGATCGACTGCACGCCGCGCACGGTCTCGAGGAAATGACTCTGCTGACGCGCGGCATGGACGATGTGCTCCTCGGTTGCGCGGCGCAGGGGCGCGTAGAACGCGGCGCGCGAAATCGCATAGGCGGCCACCGCAACGCTCGCGATGGCCGTAAGCCGGCCGCTGTACACCAGCATCATCGCGACGGTGGCCACGGCCATCAGGCCGTCGATGAGTGCCTCGACGAAGCTCGACGTAAGGGTCCGCTGGATCGTCGTCACCGCGCCGAATCGGGACACCACGTCGCCCAGGTGCCGCTTCTCGAACCACGCGACCGGAAGCTTCAGCAGGTGCGAGAAGACGTTCGCCAGCCACTGCAGGTTGAGCGTCGTCCCGAGGTAGAGCACGACCCAGGATCGAAGGCCGGCCACCGCCACCTGGATCGCTGCCAGCAGGAGAAAGCCCAGGCCCAGGACGGCGAGCAGGTCGCGGTCGGCCGAAACCACGGCCCCATCGACGACCCACTGCATGTAGAAGGGCGCCAGGATCGCGAACGACTGGAGCACGAGCGCGAGCAGGAGCACCTGCACGAGCGAGCGGGAGAGCCCCGTGACCGGCCCCGTGAGGTCGCGCAGGCGCACCCGGCGGCGCTCGTCGGCCGGACGAAACTCGACCGTGGGAACGAGTTCGAGGGCGATGCCCGTGAAGTGCTTCGAGACTTCGGCCATCGACAGGCGGCGCACGCCGAAGGCGGGATCGTGGATGACCGCCTCGCGCGCCGTCGCCGACTTGAGCACGACGAAGTGGTTGAGGTCCCAGTGCAGGATGCAGGGGGTCTTCAGTTGCCGGATCTCGTCCAGCTCCAGTCGCAGGGGCCGGGGCGCGAGGTGAAGCCTGCCGGCCACCTGCATCAGGTAGGCAAGCGTGGCGCCCTTGAGCGAAAGCGTGAAGCGCCGGCGCAGCCCCGCCAGGTCGATGCGGTGCCCGTGGAAGCTGGCGACCATCCCGAGGCTCGCCAGGCCGCACTCGGCCGCCTCCGTCTGCAGGTACACAGGCAGGCGCGCTCCGCCGCCGAATTCCACACCCGCCAGCGAGACCACTTCAACTCCTTTCGGAAAGGCTGAACAGGGGCTCGAACACCCACTCGATGAGCCGGCGCCTGTCGAGCAGCACGTCCGCCTCCACCTGCATGCCGGCCTGCAGGAGTTCGGCGCGGCCGTAGGCGGCGACCGTTTGCGTACCGAGTGCCACCTTGACGCGATAGACGGGTTCGCGCGAGCCGTCGGGCGGCGTGAAACCCAGCTCCGCGGGCGCGATGGCGCTTCGTGACACCGACAGCACGCGGGCGCGGTGAATGCCGAACTTCTGGTACGGGAATGCGGGGTAGCGCAGCAGCACCTCCTGGCCCGCGCGAATGAACCCGACGGCTCGTGACGGGGCGAACAGGTGCGCTTCCAGCGGCGAGCCTTCCGGGAGCAGCGTCAGGAGGTTCGTGCCGCTTGCGACGAGCTGGCCGGGTTCGACGAGCAGGGCCGCCACGGTCCCCGCCGCCGGCGCGGTCACCACCGCATCGGCCAGGGCACGCCGCTCGACCTGTTCCTGGGCCAGGGCGGCGAGCTGTGCGTCGAGCGCGGCAAGCTGGGCGCGCGACCGCGATTCCGATTCGGTGACGGCCAGGCGAAGGCCGGCGATCTCGCGCGCCATGGCCATTCGCGTGCGGGCCGCCGCGTGCCGCCGGGAGCGATGCTCGAGCGAGTCCTCCTCCTTCTGCTGCCGCTGTGCCGGCGACGCGAACCCCCGGCGCTCGAGCTCGTCGTGGCGCTGCAGCGATCGCAGCGCCAGCGCCTCGCGGGCAAGGAGCGCCTCAAGCTCGCCATCGAGCTGGGACGCCTCGGCCTCGAGGCCGGCGATGCGGCCCCGCAGTCCCTCGCGCTCGCTCAGGCTGGCGGCCAGGATGTCGTTGCGCTGCCGTCGCGTGGTCGCGATTCGCTGCTCCGCCAGGACGATCGTGGCCGCGCCGACCGGACCGTCGTCGCGGGTGACGCGCGCGTCCACAAGTTGCAGCAGCGCTTCACCGGCCGCAACCCGTTCGCCTTCCCTTACGCGGCGCTCGCGCACGAGCCCGGACTGCGGCGCCACCACCCTGATCGTGCCCGAGGATGGAACGAGGATTCCTGCAAGGGGCGCCTTCTTCGCGTAATCGGCGAGGACCAGGTACGAGAGGATGGCTGCGGCGATGGCGACGGCGGTGGTGGTGAGCACCCCGAATGAAAGCGGGCGAATCAGGACGATGGTCCCCAGCGCTGCGTGGGCCTGCTCGGCGCGGACTTCCTCCCGGAATGCGGGAAATCTCACGGACACGTACGTGACTTGAGGCTACCGGCCGTCTGCGTTTCTCACGTCCGTGCGCGACATCCAGAGATAGGCCGGAAGGGCGACAACGACGAACGCGAGGCAAGCAACCGAAATGGCCCAACTGGAAAGACGGGCTGGATCGGCGACTGGTGGCGTGAGGATGACCTGCCCCATGAGGGGCCACGACACCAGGACGTTGAACGCGGCGTGGACCAGGATGCTTGCGCGGAGCGTCCCCGTGCGCCGCAGCACGCAGATGTAGACAACCGAACCCAGGAAGGACGATGCGATGAAATTGGGATGGCAAATGCTGAAGAGAGCCGACGTGAGCAGGAGCGACGGAATCCAGCCCCATTGCCGTTCCCACGCGCGGTAGATGAATCCGCGAAAGACCAGTTCCTCGATGATGGGCCCAACGACCCAGGAGAAGACGAGCATCCGGATCAGGCCGAGAGGTGACAGCGCCCAGTCCCGTGCCTTGACCGGATCGACGTGGTTGAGATCGAACGCGAGCCTTCCGGGCTCTCCAATCGAGAATGCCCAAAGGACCATGGCACCGATGACTGCAAACGGAATGGCGACCTTTGCCGCCGGGACGAGGACCAGCTCTCGCCCCGCTCCTCGCGGGAGCGCGCGTGCCAACTCGCCGGTGCAGAACCTGCGCAACGGACCAACGGCCACCAGGAGCAATGCCCCTGCCCCGCATGCGATGGCTTGTCCGAGAAAATCAAACGACTCGCGCGGCCAGGAAAGTCTCGCGACAGCGAACGAGGCGGCCAGCATCGAGAAGAACTCGACCGCGAGTACCAGGAAGGCGATTCGAAAGCCGGTGGCCATCGGTATGGAAGACCTTGCAAGGAAGGGCTGCGATCGCGCAGCCCTTTGGGTTTGTCGAGCGTTCAGGCGGTTCCGCTTCCCCCGGCGATGCGCTCGATCACATGCGACGTGAAGTCGACGAGATTTTCGTACGCCGACTTGAAGGATTCGGTGAGCGTCAGGTACTCCTCGGCGGTGCAGAAATTGACGCCCCCCGCCACCTCCTCCACCTGCGTCGTGTCAAGTTCGTTCTTGTCGAGGGTCTTCGAAACATCGGATTTGTTCATGGCTGTCTCCTTAGGGTTGGTCGTGTGCTTCACTTCACGGGCATGAAAGGCTGCGGGTCGATCGGACTGGGCAGCGGTTCGGGAAACGGCCCCACGGGATTTTGTGGGTATTCGACGGGACAGGGAAACTGCGGGAAACCGTCTCCGTCGGGCGAGTAACCGCCCGAGACTTCAGGAACATCCGTCTGCAGGATGTCTTTCATGGTGCTCTCCTTGGAATGTGGTCGCGGGAACGACGACGCCGCGCACGGCGACCGGACAGGCGCGGCGCTCGGGTCAATCGGACGCGGCCCTGGGGTGCCCGTCGGCCGCGAGGTCGGCGAATTCCATGGGATCGCGAAGCGGTTCCGCGGGCGCGCGGTACAGCACTTCGTCGAGCGCTGCGCCGGGCGGCTGGCCGCCGGCAATGGCGAGGACTTCGCGTTCGCTCAACTCTTTCATGGGCTCCTCCCGGGTCTGCCAGCCAGCGCCGGAGCGCGACTGGATTGGAGCCCATGCTGGAGGCGCGTTCGAGCCTGCGCGCGCGAGAATCCCGGAAACAAAATGCGCGATTTCACGGGGTCCGGAAATCGTGCCGGAATGTCCTAGGCGCCGGGCGCCCGGCCGTGCGTGGCGAAGAACCGCCGCGCCGACTTCACGAACCACGCAATGTGCTTGAGCCCCTTCGAGGCGGCCTGGCCCCCGTGGTGCACGATCCTCACCTGCGGGCAGTACGCCACGGTGCTCACTTTCGACAGCCTCAAGGTCAGGTCGAAATCCTCGAAGTAGAGGAAGTAGCCTGGGTCGAATCCCTTCACCGCGTTCAGCGCCGCGCTGCGGCAGCAGAGGAAGCACCCGCTCGCGATCGTCACCGGTGACTGTTCCTTCTCCCAGTCGAGGTGCCTCAGCTCGTAGACATCGAGCGATTCGCGGAACAGCCCGTGCAGGAACCGCGGCACGAATCCCCGGACGAAGAGAACGCCGGGCGAGGGATAGGTCTTCACCAGGTACTCGCGCTTCCCGTCGGCTCCGTGCACCGAAGGCGTGAGGGCGCCCACCTCGGGATGCGCGTCCAGGTAGCGAAGGGCCGCGTCCAGCGCATCGCGATCCAGCTCCACGTCGGGGTTCAGGACGAGATGGAAGTCGGCCGTCGATGCCGCGATGGCGAGGTTGTGGCCGCGCCCGAAGCCCACGTTGCCATGGCCGGAGATCACTTCCAGCGTCGTGCCCTGCGCGCGGGCGAGCGCAGCCTCCCCCAGTATCGCCAGCATCGGCGCGAGTCCCTCGGGGCCGTTATCGACGATCTGGAGCCGCGTGGCGCCCAGCGAACCGCGCTCGCGGGCAAGGGCGATCGCATCGGCCGTGCTCGCCAGCGTCCGCGCGAGCAGGCGTTCGTCGGGCGCGTAAGTGACGATCGCGATCGAAAGCGAAGCGGGTGTCATGTCCGGACTCATGCGCGCGGCGCGGGACGCAATCGCGTCATGGCGTCAGGGGGCGCATTGCGCAAGGGTCTCATCCACGGCCGCGAGGACCGACTGCACGGAAATCTCCTGCATGCAGCGGGGCACGGGGCACTCGGAGACCCCGCGCGTGCAGCGTCTGACCCAGGTGACGTGGCGCTTGAAAAGCAAGTCCTGGTCGCGGCAGGGGAAGGGGTCGATCGAGACGCTGGCGCCGGGGCAGTTCGCCCAGAACCGGCCCGGTCCGCCCAGGACGCGGCCGCTCGGCCCGTACAGAACCACGGTCGGCGCAAAGGCCGCGCGGCTGATGTGCGCGACGCTCGTGTCCCCCGTCACGACGAGGCTCGCGTTCGCGAGGAAGTCCCAGAGCTGCGGCAGGTCGAGGAGCCCGGCGAAGTTGCGCTGACGCGAGCTTCCGGGGATGGCGGCGACCAGGGCCTCCTCGCCCGGCCCCGCGCTCCAGCACGGGGTGATCGCGCGCGCCTCGAGCGCAGCCGCAACGCCGGCCCACTGTGCCGCAGGCCAGGTCTTGTGCATCGTGCTCGCTCCGACATGCAGCACGGCGTAGCATCCGGCGGGCCGCTCGTAGGGACGGAACGGCGGGGCTTGCCAGTGCCCGCGCGCGTAGGGCGGCGGCGGCGGTCCCGGCACGAGGGTCGTGACGAGATCGGACCAGGACATCGGTTCGTCCGGCATGGGAAGCGAGTCGGTGACGGGCCAGCTCTTGTACGCGGGCCGGTCGCCGGCGAATGCCGCGATTCGCCGTGCGCCGATGGCGCGGGCGAGCCAGCTGAATCGCGAGTCGCCGTTGATGAGGGCGAGGTCGAAGGACCCCAGCCGCCACAGGGCTTGGAGGCTTGCCGGGTCGCGCACACTCCATCCCACTGCGTCCACGCCAAAGGGCCGGCTCGCGAATAGCGGCGTGAACGCGCGGGGCATCACGTGCACGATCTCGGCCGCCGGGTAGAGCGCGCGCAGTTTCGCGGCGCAGGCGGTAAGCAGGATCGTGTCGCCCAGAAGCGAGTGGTGCGGCAGGAGGATGCGGCGAGGCGGCTGCGCGCCGGCCGGTCCCGGCAGCACCGTGTTCCGCAGGGCCCGCGCGTAGATCGCGAGCCAGGTGCGCGACCGCGAAGACACGGCGCCGGCGCCTACTTCACCACCCGCAGGCGGAAGAAGAGGCTGTTGGCCGGGAACATGAACGCGAAGTGTTTCTCGTAGCGGCGCGGGGACAGGGCGAAAAGCCCTTTCGCGACGAACGAGAGCGGGAAGGACTTCCCGAAGTCCAATTCGCGCGACACCATCTCGAAGCGGCGGTCGGTGTAGAAATTGGAGTGCCGCGTGTCCGTGGTGAAGTAGTCGAGCGACTCGAACGAGAGATGGCGGACGTGCGTGGGATCCTGGTACGAATAGACGCTCGAGAAATGCGGCGTGGTGATGAAGACCTCCGCGCCGGGCTTGCCCGCGCGGTGGATCTCCTCCATGAGCTTCACCACGTCCGGCACGTGCTCGATCACGTTGCGGCAGAAGATCGCGTCGTAGGCGTCGCTCGCGACCGGGTAGGGAAAGATGCCCAGGTCGTGCCGCACGTCGGCCTCGCTCGCCACCGCGATGTCGATCCCCGTCGAGCCCGGGATCTTGTCCCGACCGCATCCCACGTCGAGGCACTTGCGCCCCTTCGCGTACTCCGTCATCTGCGCCGTGTCCATCGTCCGTTCTTCCTCGGGATCCCTGTCGCGCATCAGCGCCGCGCCGACCGGGCGGCCACCGTGAATACGTCGAGCATCCGCGCCACCATACGCTCGTCGCCGAAGCGCCGCAGCGCCGCGTCGCGGGCGCGGGAGCCGAGCTCGCGGCGAAGGCCCGCGTCGGCAAGCAGGGTCTCGATCGCCGTCCGGAGCGCGGCGGCGTCCTGCGGGGCGACGAGGCGGCCGGTGTCGCCGTCCTGCACGATCTCGCCGATGCTGCCCACGGGCGTGGTCACGACCGCAAGCCCGCAGGCCATCGCCTGCATGAGCGCCTGCGGCACGCCCTCGTTGGCGTAGGAGGGCAGGCAGAAGAGGTCGAGGGCGCGCATCCACGGCGCCACGTCGGCCTGGTTCCCCGCGAAGCGCACGCGCCCGGCGATGGCCAATGCCTTCGCCTGGGCTTCGAGCGCCTCGCGCTGCGGCCCGTCGCCCACCACGACGAGGCGTGCCGTGCGGTCGGCAAGGCCCGCGAACGCCTCGAGGAGGTAACGATGGCCCTTCCAGCTGCGCAGCGTGGCGACGATCCCGATCAGTACGCCCTCCGGATCGAGGCCGAGGCAAGATCGCGCGCGGGCCGCGTCGCCGGGGGTGAAGCGCTCCAGGTCGATGCCGGTGGGAATGGACACCACGCGATCCGGGTTCACGCCGGTCTCCTCGATCACCTGGAGGCGAAGGCGCTCGCCGGTGGTCACGATGCTTTGCGTCGCATCCCGGAAGAGCCAGCGGTTTGCGAAGTTGCGCGGCACGGGCGCGGAAATGTGCCGGGTCCGCACGATCGGCGGCGCCCGTTGCAGGCAGCAGGTCGCGACTGCGGCGAGCCAGCTGTCGGTGGAACTGTGCGTGTTGATCACGTCGAAGCCGCGGTTGCGCACGAGCCCCATCATGCCGCGCAGCCCCGCAACGGACTTCCGGGCGATGGGTATCGCGATCGCCTCGACGCCGTACTCCGGCGCCTGCCTGAGAATGCGCGACTGCGCCGGCGCCGCGATCGCCACCTCGTGGCCGAGCCGGGCAACGCCGCGCGCCTCGGTGAGCACGCGGATCTCCTGCCCACCCCAGCCGAGCGAGGACTCGGTGTGCAGGATGCGGAGCTTGTCGGCGCCCAAGCGCTACGCCCCGGCGAACTGGAGGCGGTGCAATCCCGCGTAGATGCCGCCGGCCGCGATGAGGTCGGCGTGCGCGCCTTCCTCGACGATGCGCCCCTGCGCGAGGACCACGATCCGGTCGGCGTTCTCGACGGTGGACAGGCGGTGCGCGATCACGATCGTGGTGCGCCCCTGCATCAGCGTCTCCAGGGCCGCCTGCACGGCGCGCTCGCTTTCGGTGTCGAGCGCGGAGGTGGCTTCGTCGAGCAGCAGGATCGGCGCGTCCTTCAGGATCGCGCGCGCGATCGCGATCCGCTGGCGCTGCCCCCCGGAGAGCTTGGCGCCGTTCTCGCCAATCTGAGTGGCGAGCCCCTGCGGCAGCTCGCGGATGAATTCCATGGCGTGCGCGGCCTCGGCGGCGCGCACGATGTCGGCCTCGGCCGCGCTCTCGCGCTGCCCGTAGGCGATGTTGGCCGCGACGGTGTCGTTGAAGAGCACCACCTGCTGCGACACGAGCGCGATCTGTTGCCTCAGGCTCTCGAGGGTGAGCGCCTCGAGCGGATGCCCGTCCAGCGTGATGCGCCCGGCCGTCGGGTGATAGAAGCGCGGCAGCAGGTGCACGAGGCTCGACTTGCCGCTGCCCGACGCCCCCACCAGAGCGACCGTCTCGCCGGGGCGGATGTCCAGCGTGATGCCGTCGATCGCCGGGTGCGTGCCCGTGCGGTAGGTGAGCGAGACGCCCTCGAAGCGCACGGCGCCCTCGGCGCGGCCCAGGACCACGGTGCCGCGATCTTCCTCGGGCTTTTCGTCCACCAGGCCGAAGACGCTCTCGCACGCGGCGAGCCCGCGCTGCAGGTGCTCGTTCACGCCGGTCAGTCGCTTCAGGGGCTGCAGCAGCATGCCGGTGGCGGCGAGGAACTCGACGAAGTGGCCGATGTCCGTTTTTCCCTCGAACGCCTGGCCGGCGGCGAGGTAGATGATGACGGCCACCGCGATGGAGAGGAAGAACTGCGAGATCGGCACCGTGGCCGCCGCGGCCGCGGACTGCTTCATGTTGAAGCGGCGGATCAGCTGCGCGGCCTTGTCGAAGCGCTCGCGCTCGTAGGCCTGGCCGCCGAAGACGCGCACCACGCGCTGGTTGCTGATCGATTCGTCCAGCACCTCGGCCACGCCGCCGATGGCCTTCTGGCTCGCGCGGCTCATGTCCCGCAGGCGCTTGCTGAAGTAGCGCACGGCGAGAAGGACCGGCGGCACCACCGCGAAGGTGATGAGCGTGAGCCGCCAGTTGGACCAGAGCAGGATCGCGAGCAGCGCGATGATGGTGATCGTGTCGCGCACCAGGGTTGCCAGCACGCTGGTGGAGGCCGAGGCGATCTGCGTCACGTCGTGCGTGAACCGCGAGACCAGGCGCGCGGTGGTGACCTCGTCGAAGAACGCCGGCGGAAGCCGCAGCACGTTGGCGAACATCGCGGCGCGCAGGTCGAGGATGACCTTGTTGTTCACCCACTGGATGAGGTACCCGGAGGAAAAGCTCGCGAGACCGCTCACCAGGAAGACGGCGACCACGGCCAGCGGCAGGAGGATCGCCAGGTCGCGGTTTCGGTTCACGAACAGCTCGTTCACCATCGGGCCCGTGAGCTTCACGAGCGCGGCGTCGGAGAGCCCGCCCACGATCATGGCCGCGATGGCGCCGAAGAGCGCGGCCCGGTAGGGCCACACGTGCTTGAGGAGCCGGGCGTAAAGCGTGCGGCCGTCGGGCTGCGTGGCGGTCATGGCGGCATTATCCCAGTTTGCCCGCCAGGAGCCTTTCATAGAGGGCGAGGTACTCGCGGCCCATCGCCTCGGGGGTGAACGGCGCCACGGCGTCGCGGGCGGCCGAACCCAGGCGCCGGGCCGTCGCCGGATCGAGGCGGTCGAGGCAGAGCGCCAGCCCCTCCACGTCCAGCGCGTCGCGCACGAACCCGGTCTCGCCCTCGCGGACGATTTCCGCCGCGCCGCACTTCGTGCTCGTCACCAGGGGCAGGCCGGCCGCCATCGCCTCGAGCGCGGCGTTGGGAAACGGGTCGTAGAGCGTCGGCAGCACGAAGGCGTCCGCGGCCGCGAGGTACGGGCGCACGTCCGACACGCCTCCCACGAATCGCACCCGCGCGGCGATGCCCAGCCGCGTAGCGAGCGAACGGTACCGCGCGGCATGCTTGTCCTTGCCCGCGACGATCGCCCAGGCCGGGTCCCGCCGCCGGGCAAGGGCCGAGAGGAACGGGCCCAAGCCCTTGCGCTCGAACCCGGAACCCACGAAGGCGAATACCGCCGCGTCGTGCGGGATGCCGACCTGCTGGCGGACGGCGGAGCCGAATTCCTGCCGCAGGCCGGGGTGAAAGCGCGCGCCGTCCACGCAATTGCGGATGAGGACGAGTGTTTCCGCCGGCGTCGGGAAGCGCTTCGCGATCTCCTCGCGCACCATCTCCGAATTGCAGATCACGGCCTTCAGGCGCGGGGAAGCGAAGAGCTCGCGTTCGGCGGCGAGCAGGTAGCGGTGGTGCGCGGAGAGCGAGGTGGCCAGGCGCGCCAGGGGCGACTGGATTCGCGCGCGCTGCGCCAGCCACTCGGCGTGCACGCCGTCGCCGGCGCGGTAAACGTCGCAGCAGGCGATGCGCTCGTGGGACTGCACGAGGTCGAAGCGGCGCCTGGCCAGCTCCGCGCACACGGCGCGCGCAAAACCGCGATCGCGCCAGAGGCTGCCGAGGAAGAACGGGTCGAGGACGATGGCGCTGCCGTCGCTGTCGGGCCAGCGGCGCGTGACGAGCGTGAGGCAGGCGCCCTGCGCACCGAGCGCGGCGATGGCCGACTGCACGAAGCGCTCGGCGCCGCCAAACGCGTCGAAGCGGCTGCGCACCAGCGCCACGCGGGGGCCGCTCGCGCCTCGCCCCCGGGTCGTCGGGCTCACGGCTGCGCGAGGAGCTCGTTGATCGCCGAGTGCACCCGATCGACCGGCAATTGCGTGAGGCACTCGCTCACCTTGCTGCCTCCGCACCCGTCGTTGCCGCATGGCCGGCAGGAGTGCCCGCTCTCGACGACGCGATGCGGCACCATCCACGGACCCCACTGGTGCTCGCCGCTGGGGCCGAAGAGCGCGACCACCGGCGTGCCCATTGCCGCGGCGATGTGCATGGGCGCGGAGTCCACGCCGACGAAGAGCCGCGCGCGGGCCGCGAGCGCGCCCATCTCGCGCAGGGTGAGCTGCCCCGACAGGTCCGTCACGGCCACGCCGGCGCGATCGAGGATCCGCTTCACGATGGCCTGCTCTCGCGCGGTGGGGGCGCCAGTGAGCGCGAGGCGATGGCCGTCCCGCACGAGGCGCTGCAGGAGTTCGGCGTTGCGCTCGTCGGTCCAGGCCTTGAAGAGCCAGCGCGAGGTGGGGTGGATGTGCAGGAAACCCTTGTGCGCCAGGCCGTGATGCGCGAGGAGGGCATCCACCCTGGCCTCTGCCTCGGGCCCGGG
Organism: Betaproteobacteria bacterium; assembly: GCA_016720855.1. Lineage (NCBI taxonomy): Bacteria > Pseudomonadati > Pseudomonadota > Betaproteobacteria > Betaproteobacteria bacterium. Next base: position 790,098 of record JADKJU010000002.1, read on the forward strand.
CACCATGACCAGGCGCTTCTCGTCCTCCCCGGGGTACACCCCCATGCGGCGCAAGGCATCGAGGTTCGATTCCACCGTGTGCCGGGGCGTCGCCCTGGGGAGCGCATAGCGATGCGAAAAGCAGGTGTTCCACAGCCAGCCCGCGCGCGCAGGCGCGACCGACCAGCGCGGGCGCAGCAATTGCACGAGCCAGGCGCCACGCCAGTGGTCAGTGAGGTGGATGATGAGCTGGTAGCGGCGCTCGCGAAGCTGCGAAAGAAGGGCGGCCTCCCGCCGAGCCTGCAGGAGGAGCCCCTGGCGCTTCCATTCGCGGTCGATCGTGTGGATGCGCGAGACCGCCGGATGCCCCGTCAGCATGTCGCGCGTGTCGGCATACACCAGGGCATCGATCTCGGCTTGCGGCGCGCGCGCCGCCAGGACGCGCAGGACGGGGGAGGCGAGCAGCACGTCGCCGTGGTGGCGAAGCTTCACCACCAGAGCGCGCCGCAGGGAGTCGATGCCGATCGGGTCGGGGACCATGGGTGCCAGATTAGCAGCCGGCCCCGGCCCGGGGAAGGCGGATCCCCGGCGACCGGGCGCTCAGAAGGCCTCGTAGCGGAAGTTGAGCATGATGGCGCGTCGCGGCGCGTCGTACCCCACCGTGTTCTCGTATCGCTTGTCGAAAAGGTTCGAGGCGACCAGCTCGAGCGTCCAGTTCTTGTCGGCCGAGTAGCGCAAGGTCGCGTCGGCGATGCCGTAGCCGGGCAGACGCGAGGCCGGCGCCTCGTCGGTCGAGTCGTACCTTTCGCTGCTTGCGGTGACGCCGCCGGCAACGTACCAGGACCCCATCGAGCGTGAGGCCTCCAGGCGCCCGAAGCGCTCGGCGCGGCCCGGGAGCTGGGCGCCGGTGTCTTCGTTGCGCGGCTTCTGGAACGCGGCCATGGCCTTCACGCGCGTGCCCATGACCTCGCCCTCGACGACGGCCTCGATGCCCTTCGTGCGCGCGTTTTGCACGTTCTGCATCGTCGGATAGACGTAGGTGATGAGGTCCTCGATGCGGTTGTCGAACCACGTGAGCCGCCAGCCCAGGGCCGACTTCGCCTCGCTGCGTATGCCGATCTCCAGGCTCTTGCTGGTCTCCGGCCGCAGGTCGGGATTGGGCACGTAGTAGTCGGACGATGGGGCGTACAGGTCGAAGAAGGTCGGCGCGCGAAAGCCGCGGCCGAAAGTCGTCGTGACGAGGCCCACGCCCTGCCACGCCGACCCCAGGCTCACCGCGCCCGTGGTGCGCCCGCCGAACTGGTCGTCGTCGTCGTGGCGAACGGAGGCTTCCAGCCGCTGGCCCTGCCACGATTCGTTGAGCGCCACCCACGCGGACCTGGTTTCGCGGTGCGTCTGCGTGAAGGTGCTCGAGGAGATGACGCGCTGGCGCAGCCCCTCCATCGCGGCGATCAAAGTACCGGCCGGCGTGGCGAACTCGTTCACCCAGGAGGCCTGGTCCTGCCGGGTCTCGAAGTTGGCTGGATCGAAACCCTCGATGGAGAACTTGTCGCTGCCCTCGCCGAACGTGAGGCGGCTGGTCCACCACGGGGTGTAGGCCATCCCGGAGCTCACGCTCGCGCCGGCGAGCGTCTGCACGTTGCGGTCGCTGGCGAACTGGCCCTGCGCATCGGGGCAGCCGTCGAAGCGCGTGCGTCCCTGGCTCGCGAAGCCGTTGAAGGAGAGCGTCTCGGTCGCCGTGAGCCGGTTCACGATCCGCAGGTTCGCGAACCCGTTGCTGTAGGGGTCGCGGTCGGGGTCGTGACACCAGGCGCGGTCGTTGGTCGCGCTGGGCGCATCCACGGAGCGGCCTCCCGCCGAGAACGAGACGGTGGTCGCGCCCTCGGTCGCCGTGAAGCCTCCCGAGAGACGCCCGTCCGAATTGGTGCCGTAGCCCGCGGCGGCGAAGAGGCGCGGTTTCGTCGAGGCGCGCGTGAAGATCTGCACGACGCCCCCGATCGCGTCGGCTCCGTAAAGGCTGGAGAGCGGGCCCTTCACCACCTCGATGCGCTCGATGAGGTCGAGCGGGATGTTCTCGATGGAGGTCGTGCCCACCGTGGCCGATCCGACGCGCAGGCCGTCGATCAGCACGAGCGTCTGCCCGGCGTTGGCGCCCCGCAGGAAGAGGCCGGCTGGCTGGCCCGGGCCGCCGGTGCCGCGGTATTCGACGAGGGCCTGGCGTTGCAGCAGCTCGGCAACGGTCACGGGGCCGGCGCGGTCGATGTCATCGCGCGTGATCACCTCGATGTCGCGCAGGGCGTCGCCGGCGCGTTGCGGGGTGCGGGTGGCGGTGATGACGATCGAATCGAGCGGCTGGAATGCGAGCGTGAGTGCTTGCGTTGGAGCCGCCTGCTGGGCGTGGGCGCCAAAGGCCATCGCGACGGCAAGGCCGGCGAGTAGCTGGGCTTTCATGGGGATTCCTTCAGTTCGCGAGCGTAGCGTCCCCGCAGGCTCGCAATGTTGATCCACCCGTTAACGGGGTCCTTTGCCATCGGGCCGGTCTCCGGGCTCGCCAGACTTGACCACCGCCTTCCCGCGGCCGTGAAGGCCGCAGTGGCTGGGAGGGGGTCCACACTGACTTACCGTTGCGGGGGCAGCGCCGGCATTTCACCGGCTTCCCGTACACCCGAGGGCAGTGGCCATGATACGCCGGGAGCCGGATCGGCGCCTACGGTTACATTCGAAACCACTTTCAAAATAAGGGCTTACACATTGACTTGGAACCATTTTTCCAATAGGGTTCGCACATGGATTCCGAGCTTTCCGCCCTCGAAGCCAAGGTCGAACAGACTGTCGCGCAACTGAAGCAGTTGCGGGAAGAAGGGCGCGATCTTCGCCAGCAACTGGCCGCCCGCGCCGATGAAAACGTGCGCCTGACGGAGAAGCTTGCCGCGGCGAAAGTGCGCATCGAGGCGCTGCTCAAGCAGATTCCCGAGTCCGAACCGTGAGCGCCGACGAAGCGAAGGCCCGCGACAAGGGGCTCACGATCCAGATCCTGGGGCGCGAGTTTCGCGTGGCCTGCCCGGAGGGCGAGGAAAAGCAGCTGCAGTCCTCCGTCGATTTCCTGAACGATCGCATGCGGGCGCTGCGCGACACCGGCAGAATCACCGGAAACGAGCGCATCGCGATCATGGCGGCGCTCAACATCGCGCACGAGTTCCTCGCGCACAAGCCGGCCAAGGCGACGTCTTCCGTTGACGGTGCGGACTTTCGGCGTAGAATCGCCTTGATGCAGGAGACGCTGGATTCGGCGCTCGCCGTCGACCAGGACAAGCTCTTCTAGCGGCGCAAAAACGCCGCGTGACCGGCCTGCCGGGTTTCCTGCGGTGTTCGTCCGGGCTTACATCTTCGAGCCGATAAATTGGTAAGCATGGACGCCCGCCCCATGAGTGCTATTGTGCGCGTCCCATGCGGATGTACCTGCGGCACTCGGTAGGCGACCGCCTTGGACCCTTGGGTTCGAGTGCAGCCCGGGCGAACACCGCAGGAAATGAGATCAGGGGGAATGGGGTCAGGTTGCTTTGCACACGCCACGAGCCTCGGCCTCGCGGGGCGATGAGTGAAGCAACCTGACCCCATTGCCTTTCGCCACCGGCCCCGGTCTCGCCGAACGACGAGTTGAAGCAACCTGACCGCATTGCCTTTGCGAATGTCCCATTGGCTCATGAAGTCCGAGCCGGATGAGTTCTCGATCGACGACCTTGTCCGCGCGCCGAAGAAGACCACGCCGTGGTTCGGCGTGAGGAGCTATCAGGCCCGAAACTTCATGCGCGACTCGATGCGCGTGGGCGATGGCGTGCTCTTCTACCATTCGAGCTGCGAAGTGCCGGGCATCGCGGGGCTGGCCCGTGTGTCGAGCGGCCCGTATCCCGACGAATCGCAGTTCGACCGCAAGAGCCCGTACCACGACCCCAAGTCCACGCGCGAGAATCCGCGCTGGGTGCTCGTGGACGTGAAGCTCGTGAAGAAGACGCGCCTGGTTTCGCTCGGGGAACTGCGCGGTCGCCCCGACCTCGCGGACATGGTGGTGCTGCGCCGCGGCAACCGCCTCTCGATCACCCCGGTCACCCCCGACGAATGGGCGATCGTCACCATGCTCCTCGCGCACGATGCCCGGTGAAGCGCTCACCTGGCTGATCTACGCCGCGCTCGGCGTCTTCGTCGGCTTCTTCTCGGGGCTGCTCGGCATCGGCGGCGGATCGATGATCGTGCCGATCCTGGGCCTGGTGTTCGTCGCGTTCGGCTTCGCGCCCGACCAGGTGATGCACATCGCGCTCGGAACCTCGCTCGCGGCGATCCTGCTCGCCACGGCCTCCGGGGCCCGCGCGCACCACGCGCACGGCGCGGTGCGCGGCGACATCGTGAAGGGGCTTGCGCCGGGCATCGCGGCGGCCGGGCTTGCGGCAGGGGCCATCGCGCGGGTGGCGCCTGTCGCGTTCCTCAAGTACTTCTTCCTCGCCTTCGTGCTCTACGTCACCACGCAGATCCTCTTCGGGATGAAGCCCGTGTCCGCGCGGCCGATCCCCGGCGCCCGGGGCCTCTTCGGGGTCGGGGCGCTCATCGGCGGCCTCTCGGGCCTGGCGGGGGTCGGCGGCGCGATGATCTCGCTGCCGTTCATGAACTCGTGGGGCGTGCCCTTCAAGGCGGCGATCGGCACCTCGGCCGCGATCAGCTTCGTGGTGGCTGTCGCGGGCACGGTCGGCTACATGGTCGCCGGTTTCACCGTGCCTGCGCTGCCGCCCTGGACGGTGGGCTATGTGTACATGCCGGCGCTGCTGGGGATTTCGGTCACGAGCGTGTTCATGGCGCCGGTGGGCGCGCGGCTCGCGCATCGATTGCCGGTCCCGATCCTGAAGAAGGTCTTCGCCGTCTTCCTGCTGGCCCTCGCGATCAAGCTGATCTCCTCCCTGTGACCGCCCCGGCAGCGCACTGTCCCGACCCGGCGTAAGATTCGCGCAGCCAGCCCGCAAAGAGCCCATTTCCCCTTGAAGATCCTCATCCTCGGCGCCGGCCAGGTCGGTGCCAGCGTGGCCGAGAGCCTGGTTTCCGAGAAGAACGACGTGACGGTCGTGGACACCAGCGCCGAGCGACTGAAGGACCTGCAGGGCCAGTTCGACCTGAGGACGGTCGTCGGCAACGCCGCGCATCCGGAGATCCTCGCCGACGCCGGGGCCGCGGATACGGACATGCTCTTCGCGGTGACCGCGAGCGACGAGACGAACCTCGTGGCCTGCAAGGTGGCGCATGCGATCTTCAACATCCCGACGCGCATCGCACGCATCCGCTCCACCTGGTTCGAGCGCCACCCGGAGCTGCTCGAGGGCGACTGCTTTTCCGTGGACCACGCCATCTGCCCGGAGCAGATCGTGACCGAGTACATCGAGCGGCTGATCGAGTTTCCGGAGGCCCTCGAGGTGGTTGAGTTCGCAGGCGGCAAGGTGGACCTGGTCGCGGTGCGCACCTTCCAGGGCGGCACCCTCGTGGGTCACCCGCTGCGCGACCTGGAGACGCTCCTGCCGGACATCGACGCGAAGGTGGCTGCAATCTACCGCAACGACCGGCCGCTCGTCCTCACGCCCGAGACGGTGGTGCACTCGGGCGACGAGGTCTTCATCCTCGCCGACGCGAAGGAGATCCGCGAGGTGATGACCGAGCTGCGCAAGATGGACCGGCCGGTGCGCCGCGTCATCATCGCGGGCGGCGGCAACATCGGCCTGCGCCTGGCGCGCGCCATCGAGGGGCGGATGAACGTGAAGGTGATCGAGGCCTCGAAGCGGCGCTGCGAGTTCCTGGCCGGGCAGCTCTCCGGCGCCCTGGTGCTCAACGGCGACGTGAGCAACGAGGACCTGCTGGGCGACGAGAACGTGGACGAGACCGACCTGTTCGTCTCCGTGACCAACGACGACGAGGCGAACATCATGTCGGCCCTCCTCGCCAAGCGCATGGGCGCGCGGCGCGTGATCGCGCTAATCAACCGCCGTGCCTACGGCGACCTCATGCAGGGCGGGCAGATCGACATCGCCATCTCGCCCGCCCAGGCGACTCTTGGCAGCCTTCTCGAACACGTGCGCCGCGGCGACGTGGTGGCCGTGCACAGCGTGCGCCGTGGGCGCGCGGAGGCGCTCGAGCTCATCGCCCACGGCGACCGCAAGACTTCGCGCGTGGTCGGCCGGCGCATCCGCGAGATCAGCCTGCCTCCCGGGGCCACGATCGTCGGGATCATCCGCGGCGACAGGGTCATCGTCGCCGAGGACGACGAGCACATCATCGAACCCGACGACCACGTGCTCATCTTCCTCACCCAGAAGCGCATGATTCCGAAGATCGAGAAGCTGTTCGAGGTCTCGGTGGGATTCTTCTAGGCGATGAGCCGCCCGATACCGTCGGCGCGACCGGCCCCGGAGGGCGGCCGTGCCTTGGGTGCGGTGCTGCGCTATTTCCCGGTGCTGCACGTGCTCGCGGGCGCCGCGCTGCTTTTCTCGCCGGCATTCCTGGTGCCGCTCGCCTTCTCGATGGTCCTCGAAGACGGCGCGCATGCCGCCTACGAGACCGGCTTCCTGGTCACTTTCGTCACGGGGCTCTTCACGTTCTTCGCCACGCGCGGGCGCCACCGTCGCGAGCTGCAGCCGCGCGACGGCTTCCTGCTCGTGTCGCTGGTGTGGACCGTGGTGCCCGCGTTCGCCACCATTCCGCTCCTGCTGGCGATTCCTGGGACGAGCTTTACCGACGCGTATTTCGAGGCCGTGTCGGGCATGACCACCTCGGGCGCCACGGTGCTCGCGGGCCTGGACACGCTGGAGCCCTCGGTGAACATCTGGCGCACGCTCCTCGTCTGGATCGGCGGCATGGGCATCATCGTGCTCGCGGTCGCCATCCTGCCGCTGCTGGGCGTGGGCGGCAGCCAGCTCTTCAAGGCCGAAAGCCCGGGCTGCATGAAGGACACCAAGCTCACGCCGCGCATCGGCGACACCGCCAAGGGCCTGTGGGGGGTGTACTCCGCCGTCACCGCGGTCTGCATGGTGTCCTTCCACCTGGCCGGGATGACCTGGATCGATGCCGTGATCCACGCCTTCTCGACGATGGGGTTGGGCGGGTTCTCGTCGCATGACGCGAGCTTCGCGTTCTTCAACTCGCCGGCCATCGAGGCGGTGACCACGCTCTTCATGCTCGCGGCGAGCCTCAATTTCGCGACGCACTTCCTCGTCGTGCGAAGGCGCTCGTTCCGACCCTACGCCCGGGACGCCGAAGCGCGCCGGGTGATTGTCTGGATGGTCGGCTCGTCCCTGGGCATCGCTGCCTTCCTCGTGGCGAAGGGCACCTATCCGGACTTCGCGACCGCGTTCCGGCACGCCTCGTTCAACGTGGTGTCGATCGCCTCGACGACGGGGTTCTCCTCGGTGGACTTCGCGCAGTGGCCGGTGTTCGCGCCCCTGTGGATGATCTTCCTGTCGTGCTTCGCGACCAGCTCCGGCTCCACGGGCGGCGGGATCAAGATGGTCCGCGCCGTCGTGCTCTTCAAGCAGGCGATCCGCGAGATGACGCGCATCATCCACCCGCGCGCGGTGCTGCCGGTGAAATTCGGCGAGCAGGTGATCGGGAACAACGTGATCTTCGCCGTGCTCGCCTTCATGCTCATGTACGGCGGGACCGTGATCGTGATGACGATGCTGCTGATCGCGACCGACCTGGACCCCCTCACGGCCATCACGGCCGTGCTCGCCTGCATCAACAACATGGGCCCGGGCCTGGGGGCCGTTGGGCCGTCCACGACCTACGCGGTGCTGACCGACTTCCAGACCTGGGTCTGCACGATGACGATGCTGCTCGGCCGCCTCGAGCTCTTCACGATGCTCGTGCTCTTCACGCCGGCGTTCTGGCGCAAGTAGCCGGCGGCTGCGCGGGAACCTAGGCGCCGCACCAGCGGCGCATGAGGGTGGCGAAGACGTCCACCGACTGCTCGATGCGGGACATCGAGCACCACTCGTCCGTCTGGTGCGCGAGCTTCGGCTCGCCCGGCCCCAGGATCACCGCGGGCGGGCCGCCATAGCCGCGCTTCAGATCGGCGCCGTCCGTGGAGAACGTGATCGTCCTGGGCGTCGGGCGCCCGTCGAGGAACGGCGCGCACACCTCGAAGACTTCCTGCACCCAGGCGTTCCCGGGCTCGGTGTAGAGCGAGGGCGTGTCCACGATGGGCTTGACCGTTGCGCCGCGCGGGCCCAGCAGGTGCGAGAGCGAGTGGCACAGGTGGCCGTGGTCGATTCCCGGCACGGTGCGGATGTCCACCGTGATCTTTGCCGAGTCGGGCACGGAGTTCGTGTTGAGGCCGCCGCGGATGGTGCCCACGTTCAGGGTCGGGTTGCCCATCACCGGATGGGACTCGACGGGAAAGCTGAAATGCTCGAGGTCGCCGATCACGCGGGCCATCTTGTTGATCGCGTTGTCGCCCACCTCGGGCATCGAGCCGTGGGCCGTCACGCCCGTGGTCTCGATCTCGAACCACACCAGGCCCTTGTGCCCCACGTACGGATAGTTGGAGGTCGGCTCGGCCACGACGATGGCGCCCGCGCGGCCGAGCAGCTTCGCATCCGTGAGGTATTTCGCGCCCTCGCAGCCGATCTCCTCGCCCGCGGTGATGACGAGCACGACGCCCGGCCCCTTCGCGAGCAGGGGCGCCAGCTCGACGGCCGCCGCGACAAACGCGGCGATGCCGCTCTTCATGTCCGTGGAACCGCGCCCGTAGAGGCGGTCGCCGTCGGTCTCGCCGGCGAAAGCATCCTTCGTCCACGCCTTCGCGCCCAGCGGCACGGTGTCGATGTGGCCCGTGAAGCAGATGGGCGGCCGGTCCGGGTCGCCGCCGATTTCCGCCACCAGGCTCGTGCGCGCCTCGGCGAACTCGTGGTACCCGGTGCGGAACCCCGCCGACTCGAGAATCGCACCGAGGTGGCGCGCGCACGCGCGTTCCATGCCCGGCGGGTTGATGGTGTTGAAGGCGAGCAGTGCCTTCGTGAGCGCCCTCGAATCGATTCGGGTCTTCATTCGTGCCTCCTCGCCGTTCAGGCGCCCTTCAGCCGCCTGCGACGGCGCCGGGCCCAGTGATTGAGCGTCTCCACGGCAACCGAGAAGGCGAGCGCGAAGTAGATGTAGGCCTTGGGCATGTGCATGCCGAAGCCGTCGGCGATGAGGACGACGCCGATGAGGAGCAGGAAGGAAAGCGCCAGCATCTTCACCGTCGGGTAGGCGGAGACGAAGTTCGCCAGCGGGTCCGAGGCGATGATCATGATGATCATGGCAAACACCACCGCCGCCACCATCACCCACAGCTTGTCGGCCATGCCCACCGCGGTGATCACGGAATCGAGCGAGAAGATGATGTCGATGATCGCGACCTGGATCACCACGCCCCGGAACGTGACGCCGGTGGCGCCGTGGGGCGTGTCAGGCGCGCCCTCCTCCTTCTCGACCATCTCGTGAATCTCGACGGTCGCCTTGTAGAGGAGGAAGAGCCCACCCGCGACGAGGATGATGTCGCGCCAGGAGAAGTCCTTTCCGGCCACCGTGAAGACGGGCTGCGTGAGGCCCACGATCCAGGCGAGCGTGGCGAGCAGCAGGAGCCGCGTGAGGAGCGCCAGCGAAAGCCCCACCTTGCGGCCCAGCGAGCGCTGGTGCTCCGGGAGCCGCCCGGTGAGGATCGCGATGAAGACGAGGTTGTCGATGCCCAGCACGATCTCGAGGGCGGAGAGCGTGACGAGGGAGAGCCAGATCTGCGGGTCGGTGACCCAGGCGAAGGTGAAGAATTCCATGGCGGGGGAAGGAGTGAGCCAGCGCGCATTCTCTCACGCAGGCGCGGCCGGTCCGGACCTGGCCTTCCCGGGTCCGGACGCCGCAACGCGAGCTCAGCGGGAAAGCAAGTCCATGTCGGCGAGCTTTGCGCGCGTCTCTTCGACGCCGCGGACGACGTAGGCCTCGATCCCGCAGGACCGCGCCCCTTCCACGTTGACGGCGTTGTCGTCGAAGAATACGGCCGCGTCCGCGCCGATGCGCAGCTCGGCGAGCGCCAGCTCGAAGAAGGCCCGGTCGGGCTTGATCTCGCCCACGTGGTGCGAGGCGATGACTCGCCCGACGCGCTCGAACAGGCCGTAGGAGGCCGCGATGGGCCAATGCACGCCACTGATGTTGGTGAGGATGGCCGTGTCGTGGCGCGCGGCGAGTTCGTCGAGGAGCTCGTGTGCCCCGTCGTAGGGGCCACGGAGCCACCCCCTGAAATGCACGAGGAACTCCTCGGGGGTGACCGAAAGCCCGAATTCGCGCACGGCGGCGCGGGTGAACTCGCCCGTTTCCATGCGGCCCGTCTCGTGGGCGCGGACCGCCGGGGAGGCGAGCCAGCGCCGCCACATCTCCGCGGCGGTGAGGTTGCCGCCCATCAGCTCGAGGAAGGGCCGCTCGCCGCCCAGCTCCACGAGTACGCCCCCCATGTCGAGGAGGACGGCCCGTCTCATGCGCAGAGCCGCTTGAGCGCCTCCTGGTACTTCTCCGAGGTCTTCAGCGCCACCTCGCGCGGCACTTGCGGCGCCGGGGGCTTCCTCGCGAAGCCGATCGAATCGAGCCAGTTGCGCACGTACTGCTTGTCGAAGCTCTCCGGGCTCTCTCCCACCTTGTACGTCGCGAGCGGCCAGAAACGGGAGGAGTCCGGCGTGAGGATCTCGTCGATGAGGTGCAGCGTTCCGCCCGCGTCCGTGCCGAACTCGAACTTGGTGTCGGCGATGATGATGCCCTTCGTGAGCGCGAACTCGGCCGCCGTCGTGTAGAGCCTGATCGCGACGTCGCGCACTTCCTTCGCGCGCGCTTCCCCCACGATCTGCGCCATTCGCTCGAACGTGATGTTCTCGTCGTGCATCCCGGCCTCGGCCTTGGTGGCCGGGGTGAAGATGGGCTGCGGCAGCTTGGAGGCGCGCTCGAGTCCCGGCGGCAGCTTGATGCCGCACACACTCTGCGATTCCCGGTACTCCTTCCACCCCGAGCCCTCGAGGTAGCCGCGAACGACCGCTTCCACCGGCAGGGGCTTGAGCTTCTTCACCACGATCGAGCGGCCGCGCACCTGCTCGCGCTCCTGCGGCGCCACGACGCTTTCCGGGTCGATGCCGGTCAGGTGATTCGGCACGACGCCGGCGAGCTTCGCGAACCAGAAGTTCGCCACCTCCGTGAGGACACGGCCCTTTTCGGGGATGGGCGTGGGCATCACCACGTCGTAGGCGGAAAGGCGGTCGCTCGCCAGGAGCAGCATCCTGTCGTCGCCTACGGCGTAGATGTCACGCACCTTCCCGCGCGCGATGAGCGGCAGCGACTCCAGGCTGGATTCGAAGACGTCCATGGGTGTCAGACGACGACCGCCTTCAGCTCGCCCTTCGCATAGCGAGCCGCCATCTTCTCCAGCGTGACGGGCGCGAGCTTCGAGCCCTGGCCGGCGCAGCCGAACTGCTGGTAGCGCTGCCTGCAGATCTCCTTCGCGGCCGCGCGTGCGGGCTTCAGGAAGTCGCGCGGATCGAAGGCGCTCTTGTTCGCGTTGAGGTACTTGCGCACCGCGGCGGTCATCGCGAGACGGATGTCGGTGTCGATGTTCACCTTGCGCACGCCGTGCTTGATGCCCTCCTGGATTTCCTCGACGGGCACGCCGTAGGTTTCCTTCATCTCGCCGCCGTTGTCGCGGATGATCTGCAGCAGGTCCTGCGGCACGCTCGAGGAGCCGTGCATCACCAGGTGCGTGTTCGGGATGCGCGCATGGATCGCCTTGATGCGGTCGATGGCGAGGATGTCGCCGGTGGGCTTCCTCGTGAACTTGTAGGCGCCGTGCGAAGTGCCGATGGCGATGGCGAGCGCGTCCACGCCGGTCTTCTTCACGAAGTCGGCGGCCTGCTCGGGGTCGGTGAGGAGCATCTCGCGCGTCATCTTGCCCTCGGCGCCGTGCCCGTCCTCCTTGTCGCCCATCATCGTCTCGAGCGACCCCAGGCAGCCCAACTCGCCCTCGACGGAGACGCCGAGGCGGTGCGCCATGTCGACCACCTGTTTCGTCACATCCACGTTGTATTCGTAGGAGGCGATCGACTTGCCGTCGGCCTGCAGCGAGCCGTCCATCATCACGCTGGAGAAGCCCAGCTTGATGGCGCCTTCGCACACCGCCGGCGACTGGCCGTGGTCCTGGTGCATGGCGACGGGTGTGTTGGGATAGGTCGCGACGGCCGCCTCGATCAGGTACTTGAGGAAAGTCTCGCCGGCGTATTTCCGCGCGCCGGCGGAGGCCTGCATGATCACCGGGCTGTCGGTCTCGGCGGCCGCCTCCATGATCGCCTGCACCTGCTCCAGGTTGTTCACGTTGAAGGCGGGAAGGCCGTAGCCGTTCTCGGCCGCGTGGTCCAGCAGTTGACGCATCGATACGAGTGCCATGGTTCCTCCGGGGTCTGTCAGCGGGTGCCGGCGAGCGGCCGGCAAGATGGGATCATTTTACGGCGATTGCATTCAGGAACCGTGTTGCTCTCCGACGCGGACGATCTTCATCGTGTTCGTCCCCCCGGACTTCCCGATGGGCTCGCCGATGGTGAGGACGATGAGATCGCCTTCCTTCACGGCACCGCTCTGCACGAGCACCGCCTCGGCTTCCGTGAGCAGCTCCTCCCGGTCGTGGCCGATGTAGCGAACGATGAGGGGAAAGACGCCGCGGAACAGCGTGGTGCGGTAGCGGGTCGAGGTCTGCGAGGTGAGGGCGTAGATGGGAACGCCGCAGTTCAGGCGGCTCATCCACAGCGCGGTCGAACCCGATTCCGTGAGGGAGGCGATCGCCTTCACCTTCAGGTGGAAGGCGGTGAAGAGCGCGGCCATGGCGATCGACTGATCGACGCGCTGGAAGACGCGGTCCAGGAATTCCTTGTCGAGCGTCACGGTCTGCGACTTCTCGGCCTCGACGCAGATGCGGCTCATGGCCTCGATCGTCTCGACGGGGTACTGGCCCGAGGCGCTTTCGGCCGAGAGCATCACCGCGTCCGTGCCGTCGAGGACGGCGTTGGCCACATCGGACACTTCCGCGCGCGTGGGAACGGGCGAGGAGATCATCGATTCCATCATCTGCGTGGCGGTGATCGTGAGCTTGTTGAGCTCCCTGGCCTGCCGGATCATGCGCTTCTGCAGCGAAGGCACCGAGGCGTCGCCCACTTCCACGGCGAGGTCGCCCCGGGCCACCATGATGCCGTCGCTTGCCCGCATGATGTCGTCGAGGGCGGGGATCGCCTCGGCGCGCTCGATCTTGGCGATCAGGAGGCCGTGGCCGCCGCCGGCGCGCAGCAGCTCCCCGGCCATGTACATGTCGGCGCCGCTCTTCGGGAACGAGACCGCAAGGTAGTCCACCTTGAGGCGCGCGGCCGTGCGGATGTCCTCGATGTCCTTGGGCGTGAGCGCCGGCGCGGTGAGCCCGCCGCCCTGGCGGTTGATGCCCTTGTTGTTGGACAAGGCGCCGCCATGGCGGGTGACGGTGCGGATCTCGCTCCCCTGGACTTCCTTCACGTCGAGGACGATCTTCCCGTCGTCGAGGAGCAGCACGTCGCCCACCTTCACGTCGCGCGGCAGCTCCTTGTAGTCCAGGCCGGCGCGCGTGTCGTCGCCCAGCTCGCACTCGGCATCGAGGATGAACGCCTGCCCGGGCTTGAGGGAGATTCTCCCCTCCTTGAACTTGCCGACGCGGATCTTGGGTCCCTGGAGGTCGGCCATGATGCCCACCGTGCGCCCGACCTTGCGGCAGACCTCGCGCACCATCTGCGCGCGCGCCTCGTGGTCCGCGGAGGTGCCGTGCGAGAAGTTGAGGCGCACCACGTCCACGCCGGCGCGCATCATGCGCTCGAGCACAGCCGGGTCGCTCGAGGCGGGCCCGAGCGTGGCCACGATCTTGGTGTTTCGCATTCTTCCGGGGCTCCCCTTGGTTGTTGGTTTCGATGCTACCCCGTAGCAGGAATCGGGCCTATCCGTCGGCTCGCGATTCCAGGATCTCGACGGCCGGAAGCACCTTGCCCTCGAGGAACTCGAGGAATGCGCCGCCTCCCGTGGAGATGTAGCCGATCCTGTCGGTGACGCCGTACTTGGCGATGGCCGCGAGCGTGTCGCCACCGCCCGCGATGGAGAAGGCGGGCGATTGCGCGATGGCTTCGGCCAGCGCCTTCGTGCCGCCGCCGAATTGCTCGAACTCGAACACGCCCACCGGGCCGTTCCACACGATGGTGCCGGCGGTCTTCACGATCTGCGCGTAGCGCATGGCCGTCTGCGGACCGATGTCGAGGATCAGGTCGTCGTCGCCCACGTCCTTCGCGGCCTTGACCGTGGCGGGCGAATCGGCGGCGAACGCCTTCGCGCACACCGCGTCGGTGGGCACGGGCACGCGCGCGCCGCGCGCCTCCATCATCACCAGGATCTCCTTCGCCTCGGGCGCGAGGCCAGCTTCGCAGAGCGATTTTCCGACGGGCAGGCCGGCGGCCAGCATGAAGGTGTTGGCAATGCCGCCGCCCACGATCAGCTGGTCAACCCTGGCGGAAAGGCTCTTCAGGATGGTGAGCTTGGTCGAGACCTTCGAGCCGGCCACGATCGCCACCAGCGGGCGCTTCGGGTTCGCGAGCGCGCGTCCCAGCGCTTCCAGTTCCGCCGCGAGCAGCGGCCCCGCGCAGGCTACCTTGGCGAATTTCGCGATGCCGTGCGTCGTGGCTTCGGCGCGGTGGGCGGTTCCGAAGGCGTCGTTCGCGTACACGTCGCAGAGCGCCGCCATCTTGCGCGCGAGCGCCTCGTCGTTCTTCTTCTCGCCCTTGTTCACGCGGCAGTTCTCGAGCATCACCACCTGGCCCGGCTCGACCGCCACCCCGTCCACCCAGTCGCGCACCAGGGGCACGTCGCGGCCCAGCAGTTGCGCCAGTCGCCGGGCCACGGGAGCCAGGGAATCGGCCGGCGCGAGCGTGCCTTCCGTGGGGCGCCCGAGGTGCGAGGTCACCATCACCGCGGCGCCCTTGTCGAGCGCCAGGCGGATGCCCGCCACGGAAGCGCGGATGCGCGTGTCGTCGGTGATCGATCCGTCGCCGGCCTGCGGCACGTTCAGGTCCGCACGGATGAACACGCGCTTGCCCTCGAGGTCGAGATCGGCGAGCTTGAGGACTTTCATGGCTTCGCCTCGGGCGGCTACTTCGCAGCCATCAGGGCGATGGTGGTGTCCAGCATGCGATTGCTGAAGCCCCACTCGTTGTCGTACCAGGAGCTCACCTTCACGAGTCGGCCGGAGACCTTGGTGAGCGTCGCGTCGAACGTGGAGGAGGCGGGGTCGTGGTTGAAGTCTATCGACACCAGCGGGCCCGTGTTGTAGTTGAGGATGCCCTTGAGCGCGGCCGACCCGGAGGCCTCCTTCATGATCGCGTTCACCTCGTCGACGGTGGTGTCGCGCGCGGCGATGAAGGAGAGGTCGACGAGGGACACGTTGATGGTGGGCACGCGAATCGCGTAGCCGTCGAGCTTGCCGTTGAGTTCCGGGAGCACCAGGCCCACGGCGGCCGCGGCGCCGGTCTTGGTCGGGATCATCGACATGGTGGCCGAGCGGGCGCGGCGCAGGTCCTCGTGGTACACGTCGGTGAGCACCTGGTCATTGGTGTAGGCGTGGATCGTGGTCATGAGGCCGTTCACCAGGCCGATCCTGTCGTTCAGCGGCTTCACCATGGGGGCCAGGCAGTTGGTGGTGCAGGAGGCGTTGGAGATCACGGTGTGCGAGGCCTTCAGCACGCCCTGGTTCACGCCATAGACGACGGTTGCATCGACGTCCTTGCCGCCGGGCGCGGAAATGATCACCTTCTTCGCTCCGCCCTTGAGGTGCGCGCCGGCTTTCTCCTTCGTGTTGAAGAAGCCCGTGCACTCGAGCACGACGTCCACCTTAAGCTCGCCCCACGGCAACTGCGACGGGTCGCGGTTGGCCAGCACGCGAATGCGGTCGCCGTTCACGACCATGTGGTCGCCATCGACCGTCACCGTCCCCGGGAACTTGCCATGGGCGGTGTCGTAGCGGGTGAGGTGGGCGTTGGTCTCGGCGTTGCCGAGGTCGTTCACCGCGACGATGACGATGTCGTGCTTCTTGCCGTCCTCATAGTGGGCGCGGAGGATGTTGCGGCCGATGCGGCCGTAGCCATTGATGGCGACGCGGATAGTCATGTTGGGGGCTCCGAGGCGGAAAGGTGCGGGGAAAGCGCTATTTTAAGCCAAAGGCCGGAGCGCACTTTGACGAGGGTCACCAATCCTCCTGCGTGCCCGTGCGTCCTCCGGGTTCGCTGTGCTCAATTCTTCTGGAGCACCGACCTTACCGCGGCCACGACGTGGTCGGCGTCGACGCCGAAGTACTTGTACACGACGTCCGCGGGGGCGGATTCGCCGAACCGGTCGACGCCGATCGCGGCGCCCTCGAGGCCCACGTACTTGCGCCAGAAGTCGGTGACGCCCGCTTCCACGGACACGCGCGGCATGCCCCCGGGCAGGACGGCGGCGCGCCAGGCGGCGTCCTGCCGGTCAAAGGCGCTGGTGCAGGGCATGGAGACGACGCGCACCGGGATTCCGGCTTCGGCCAGCGTCTTCTGCGCGGCCAGGGCCAGCGAGACTTCCGATCCCGTGGCGATGATCGCGGCCTTCGGTGCGCCCGCGGCCTCCGAGAGCACGTAGCCGCCCCGGCGGATGGCTGCCACCTGCTCCGGCGCGCGCTTCACGAAGGGCACGTTCTGGCGCGACAGCGCGAAGGCGGTCGGCCCGTCACGGCGCTCGATCGCCGCGGCCCAGGCCACGGCCGTCTCGACCGTGTCGCAGGGACGCCAGAGGTCCATGCCCGGGATCAGGCGAAGGCTCGACACGTGCTCGACGGCCTGGTGGGTGGGTCCATCCTCGCCCAGGCCGATGGAGTCGTGCGTGAAGACGAAGATGTTCCTCAGCTTCATGAGCGCGGCCATGCGCAGGGCGTTCCGGGCGTAGTCGCTGAAGACGAGGAAGGTGCCGGAATAGGGAATGAAGCCGCCGTGCAGCGCGATGCCGTTGAGGATCGCGGCCATGCCGAACTCGCGCACGCCGAAGTTCACGTAGTTGCCCGCGCTGGTGGCGGAGACGGACTTCGAGCCTGACCAGTTGGTGAGGTTCGAGCCGGTGAGATCCGCGGAGCCCCCCAGGAAGCCGGGCAGGTGCGGCGCGATGGCCTCGATCGCGATCTGGGAAGCCTTGCGGGTGGCCACGGTCTCGGCTTTTTCGCAGGCCCTGGCGAGCATGGCCTCGACCACCTCGCCCCAGTTCGCCGGCAAATCGCCGGCCATGCGGCGGCGCAATTCGCGGGCCAGCTCGGGGTGCGCCTTCGCGTAGGCGTCGAAGCGCCCGTTCCAGTCGGTCTCGAGCCCGGCGCCGCGTGCGCGCTGGTCCCAGGCCGCGTAGATGGGCGCCGGGATCTCGAACGGCGGGTACGGCCAGCCAATGGCCTGGCGCGTGGCGGCCACTTCCTTCTCGCCCAGCGCGGACCCGTGAACGCCTTCCGTGCCCTGCTTGTGGGGCGAGCCCTTGCCGATGATCGTCTTGCAGCAGATGAGCGTGGGCCGGGACGAATCGGCCCTCGCCTCCGCGATGGCGCCCTCGACGGCCTTCGCGTCGTGGCCGTCCACGTTCGGGATCACGTGCCAGCCGTAGGCGGCGAAGCGCATCGGCGTGTTGTCCCGGAACCAACCGTCGACGTGGCCGTCGATCGAAATGCCGTTGTCGTCGTAAATGGCGATGAGCTTGCCCAGCTCGAGCGTGCCCGCAAGCGAGCATGCCTCGTGCGAGATGCCCTCCATGAGGCAGCCGTCGCCCACGAAGACGTAGGTCTGGTGGTCCACGACCGTGTGGCCGGGGCGGTTGAACTCCGCCGCGAGAAGTTTCTCGGCGAGCGCCATGCCCACGGCGTTGGCGAGCCCCTGGCCGAGCGGGCCCGTGGTCGTTTCCACCCCGGGCGTCACGCCGACCTCGGGATGGCCCGGCGTCTTCGAGTGCAACTGCCGGAAGGCCTTCAGGTCGTCCAGGCTGACCGCGTAGCCCGTGAGGTGAAGCAGCGCGTACTGCAGCATCGAGCCGTGCCCGTTGGAGAGCACGAAGCGGTCGCGGTCGGCCCAGGACGGGTTGGCCGGGTTGTAGCGCAGGAACCGGCGCCACAGCACCTCGGCGATATCGGCCATGCCCATGGGCATGCCGGGGTGGCCGGAATTGGCCTTCTGGACGGCGTCCATCGCGAGGGCGCGAATGGCGTTGGCGAGGTCGTGCGGCGTTACGGAGGTCGTGGTCATGCGCTTGGGGGGGGCGTGAGTGCGGACTGCGTGAAGGGGGCTTTCGGTTCGTATTATCGGGCATGGGCGCCGCGGCCGCTACGGGCGGCGGCCGGCGCGGTCATCGCGAGATGATCTGCTTCCTGCGCTCGATCAGGCGCCAGATCATCGGCGTGAAGATGGTCTGCATGGCCAGGTCCATCTTGCCTCCGGGCACCACGATCGTGTTGGCGCGCGACATGAAGGAGTCGTGCAGCATCGACAGCAGGTACGGGAAATCGATGCCGCGCGGGTTCGCGAAGCGGATGACGAGGAAACTCTCGTCGGGCGTGGGGATGTAGCGCGCCACGAAGGGGTTCGAGGTGTCCACCGTCGGCACGCGCTGGAAGTTGATGTGGGTGCGCGAGAACTGCGGGGTGATGTAGTGCACGAAGTCGTGCATCCGGCGCAGGATCGTGTCGGTCACCGCTTCCGTCGAGTAGCCGCGCATGTTGCGGTCGCGGTGCAGCTTCTGGATCCACTCCAGGTTGATGACCGGCACCACGCCGATGAGCAGGTCCGGATGCTTCGCGACGTCGAAGCCGTCGCCCGCCACCGCGCCGTGCAGCCCTTCGTAGAAGAGGAGGTCGGTGCCTTCCGGAATCTCCTCCCAGGGCGTGAACGTGCCCGAGGGCTGCTTGTAGGGCGCGGCCTCGCCGTCGTCGTGCAGGTACTTGCGCCGCTTGCCGCGGCCGGTTTCCGCGTAGGCGCGGAAGAGTTCCTCGAGCTCGGGGAACAGGTTCGCCTCGGGGCCGAAGTGGCTCATGTTCCGCTTCCCGGTGGCGAGGGCCTCGGCCATCTTCGCCTTCATCTCGGCGCGGTCGTAGCGGTGGAAGCTGTCGCCCTCGATGAAGGCGGCGTTCACGTTCTCGCGCCGGAAGATCTGCTCGAACGTGCGCATGACCGACGTGGTTCCGGCACCCGAGGAACCGGTGATCGCGATGATGGGGTGCTTCGCCGACATGGGAAATCCTCTCTCGGAAAAAGCGGAAGAAGGGGTCTGTCCCCTTTTCAGGCCTTGGTGAAGAGCGAGCGCTCGTGGAACAGCGGCGGGGCCGTCGGAGGCGCCACGCCCGCGTCGTGGTCGTGGTGGTAGGACTCGATGCGCGCGACCTCGTCGCGCGAGCCGAGAATCACCGGGACGCGCTGGTGCAGGGAGGCGGGCTCCACCTCGAGGATGCGGCCCCGGCCCGTGGAGGCGGCGCCGCCCGCCTGTTCGATGATCATCCCCATCGGGTTCGCCTCGTACATCAGGCGAAGCCGCCCGGGCCTGGTGGGGTCCTTGGTGTCGCGCGGATACATGAAGAGGCCGCCGCGCACGAGGATGCGGTGCACCTCGGCCACCATCGAGGCGATCCAGCGCATGTTGAAGTCGGCGCCACGCGGCCCCGACCTGCCCTGCACGCACTCGGACACGTAGCGGCGCACAGGCGGCTCCCAGAAGCGTTCGTTCGAGGCGTTGATCGCGAACTCGCGCGTGGCGGCCGGGATCTTCATGTCGGGGTGCGTGAGGATGAACTCGCCCATGTTGCGGTCGAGCGTGAAGCCGTGCGTGCCCCGCCCCAGGGTGAGCACCAGCATGGTGGTGGGGCCGTAGATCGCGTAGCCCGCGGCCACCTGGCGCGTGCCGGGCTGCAGGAAATCCTCCGTGCGCGGCTCGGTCACGCCATCCGGGCAGCGCAGCACCGAGAAGATGCTGCCCACCGAGACATTCACGTCGATGTTGGACGAGCCGTCGAGCGGGTCGAACACGAGGAGGTAGCGTCCGCGCGGGTGCTCCTCCGGGATGGGGATGGGTTCCTCGCGCTCCTCGGACACCAGCCCGGCGAGGGTGCCGCTCCACTCGTTGGTCCGCACGAAGATCTCGTCGGCCAGCACGTCCAGCTGCATCTGGGTCTCGCCCTGGACGTTTTGCGAGCCGGCCGTGCCGCCCGTGCCCGACAGGGCTCCCTGGCCGATCACATGGGCGATGCGCTTGCAGGCGAGGCGGACGTTGTTCACGACCGCCGTGAAGGCGCCCGTGGCGGCCGGGACCCGGCGCTGCTCGCGCAGCAGGAATTCCGTGATCGTGGGCCGGGTTTCGACCTGGAAGGTCTGTTTCATGGAAACTCTCCTCGGTCAGCCTGCCGTCGCCGCGGTGCGCGCGTGCATCCGCTCGAGGGCCTCGAGCGAGAGCCAGGCGCCGCCGGCGCGGTTCGCCGATGCGGCGTCAAGCGGCGTGCCCAGGTCGCCCAGGTGCGGCAGCGTGAGGTCGGCCTCGCCGAAGTCCTGGCTCGCGGTCCAGCGCGTGGGCGTCACCACCGTGAACAGCCCCGCGGCCTTGGCGGCAGCCAGGCCGTTGGCGGAATCCTCGAAAGCGACGGCCTGCGAGGCGCCAAGCCCCAGCGTCGACAGAGCGAGGCGGTAGATGTCGGGCGCGGGCTTCTTCGCCGGCACGACGTCGCCGCAGGCGATGACCGCGAAGCGCTTGTGCGCGTTGCTGCCCAGCTCGGCATCCAGCAGCGCCGCGACGTTCGCCGAAGTGGTGGTGGAGGCGATTCCCACGCGGATGCCTGCCGCGGTCGCCTCCTCGAGCAGGCGTGCAATGCCGGGGCGAAGCGGGGAGCCGCCGCTGGCAACGAGTTCCGCGTAGCGTTCGGTCTTCACGCGGTGCAGCCCCGGCACGTTGGCGAGCAGCCGGCCGCGTTCCTCGCGCGTGACCGGCAGCCTCTCGAAGAAATGCGCGAGCCGCTCCTTCCCGCCGGAGATGCGCAGCAGCACTTCGTACTGCTCCGGGCTCCAGTCGTAGGGCAGCCGGAACTCCAGGAAAGCCGAGTTGAATGCC
Source organism: Betaproteobacteria bacterium (assembly GCA_016720855.1). NCBI lineage: Bacteria > Pseudomonadati > Pseudomonadota > Betaproteobacteria > Betaproteobacteria bacterium. The sequence continues at coordinate 811,302 of JADKJU010000002.1, forward strand.
TGGCGGTGGGTTTCCTCCGTGTCGGCGAGAGTGCCGTCAACGTCGAACAGGAGAGCGGAGAGCGCCATGGTGGTTCCTTTCCGGTTGACGGCTCGTCCCCCGGCCCGTCAGGCCGCGGTGCCGCGATGGATCACGAGCGCCGTGCCCTGCGTCTGGCGCAGCTTGTCGTAGCCGACGAGGCGCACGTGGTTGCCGGGGTTCGCCTTGCGGCAGGCCTCGGCTTCCGCGAGCACCTTGTCCGCGCTCGTCTCCCCGAACATCGGCAGCTTCCACATGTACCAGTAGGATCCCGTGGCGTGCTGCGGTTCCGCATGCTCGATGGCCGGCGCCCAGCCCTGCGCGAGAAGGTACTCGACTTGCCGGCGAAGGTCCTGCGCGGACATCGGGGGCAGGTAGGAGAAAGTGCCGAACTTGCGGCTGGCGGAATCCGACAGCCTCGAGTGGTAATCCTGGATGACGCTCATGGGGGTCCCCTCCGGTCTCAGGCGTGGGCGACGTCGAGCTTGTCGACGACATCGAATTCGAACTTGATTTCCTTCCAGGTCTCCATCGCGACGCGCAGCTCCGGGCTGGACTTCGCGGCGGCAACGAGGATCTCCTTGCCTTCCTTCTCGACCGGGCGGCCGGCGTTGCGGGCCTCGACGCACGCTTCCAGCGCAACACGGTTGGCGGCCGCGCCGGCCGCGTTGCCCCAGGGATGGCCGAGCGTGCCGCCGCCGAACTGGAACACCGCGTCGTCGCCGAAGATGGCGAGCAAGGCGGGCATGTGCCAGACGTGGATGCCGCCGGAGGCGACTGCGAAGGCGCCGGGCATGGAGCCCCAGTCCTGGTCGAAGAAGATGCCGCGCGAGCGGTCCTCCTTGATGTAGCGGTTGCGCAGCAGGTCGATCCAGCCCAGCGTGGACTGGCGGTCGCCCTCGAGCTTGCCGACGACGGTGCCGGTGTGCAGGTGGTCGCCGCCGGACAGGCGCAGCGCCTTGGTGAGCACGCGGAAGTGGATGCCGTGGTGGCGGTCGCGGTCGATGACCGCGTGCATGGCGCGGTGGATGTGCAGGAGCATGCCGTTGTTGCGGCACCAGTTGGCCAGGCCCGTGTTGGCGCAGAAGCCGCCCGTCAGGAAGTCATGCATGATGATCGGCATGCCGAGTTCCTTGGCGAATTCGGCGCGCTTGTACATCTCCTCCGGCGTGGGGGCGGTCACGTTGAGGTAGTGGCCCTTCCTCTCGCCCGTCTCGGCCTCGGCCTTGCGGATGGCTTCGGCCACGAAGGTGAAGCGGTCGCGCCAGCGCATGAAGGGCTGGGAATTGACGTTCTCGTCGTCCTTCGTGAAGTCGAGTCCGCCGCGCAGGCACTCGTACACGGCGCGTCCGTAATTCTTGGCCGACAGGCCCAGCTTGGGCTTGATCGTGCAGCCCAGCAGCGGGCGGCCGTACTTGTCCATCTTGTCGCGCTCGACCTGGATGCCGTTGGGCGGGCCGCCGCAGGTCATCACGTAGGCGATCGGGAAGCGCACGTCCTCCAGGCGCAGGGCGCGGATCGCCTTGAACCCGAAGACGTTGCCGACCAGCGAGGTGAAGACGTTCACGACCGACCCTTCCTCGAAGAGATCGATGGGGTAGGCGATGAAGGCGTAGAAGCAGGTGTCGTCGCCCGGAACGTCCTCGATGCGGTAGGCGCGGCCCTTGTAGTGGTCGAGGTCGGTGAGCAGGTCGGTCCACACCGTGGTCCAGGTGCCGGTGGACGATTCGGCCGCCACCGCGGCGGCCGCCTCTTCGCGATCGACACCGGCCTGCGGGGTGATCTTGAAGCAGGCCAGGATGTCGGTTTCCCTGACCGCGTAGTCCGGTTCCCAGTAGGTGTGGCGGTATTCCTTGACCCCGGCGCTGTAGGCCTTGGCGGCTGGCTTCATTCACGGCTCCTCGGTGGCGTCTGTATGGTAAGAATGTAAGTGTTCCGTTTCATAAGAGACAGTCACGGCTTGTTATCATTGTCATAAGCTCCAGCTGATCATTCACCGCAGCGTCACCGGAACAGCCCGAGGTAGAGCAGCGGCAGCCGTTCGGGCAGGTGTTCCACGCGGTCGACGACGGCGTAGCGGTTGGCCCCGAAGATGCGCGAAACGTAGTCGTCGGCCGCGGGATCGAGGCTGATGCAATAGGTGCCGACGCCGTCGCGGGCGAGCGCCTCGACGGCCTTGCGCGCGTCCGCGCGCAGGTATTGCGGATCGCGCACGTCCACGTCCGAGGGCGCGCCGTCCGTGAGCACGATGAGGAGCTTGCGCTTGTGCGGCTGGCGCGCGAGCAGGGCGCCCGCGTGGCGAATCGCCGCCCCCATGCGCGTGGAAAGCCTTCCGGTCATCCCGGCCAGCCGCGCCTTGGCGGGCGCCGCCCAGGGTTCCCCGGCGTCCTTGAAGCGCAGGTACTCGACCTCGTGGCGGCCGTCGGAGGCGAAACCGTGGATGGCGAACGGGTCGCCCAGCCTCGCCATGGCGTCGGCAAGCAGCGCCGTGGCCTCGCGGGTGAGAGCGAGCACGGTCGTGTGGCCGCCGCGCATGGTCTCGTTGGTCGATTGCGAGAGGTCGAGGAGCAGCGTCACGGCAAGGTCGCGCGTGTGCCGCACGGTCCGCTTGTGGATGCGGGTGTCGGGTGCACGGTTCATCCGCAGGTCGACCACGGCGCGCAGGGCGGCCTCCAGGTCGATCTCGTCTCCTTCCTCCTGCCGGCGCAGCCTTTTCGCGCCCTGCGGTCGCAAGGCTTCGATGAGGCGCCGCAGCCGCGAGACCAGGGGCCGATGGGCGGCGATGACGGCGTCGATCGTGGCGGCGTCGCCCGCGGGCGCGGGCCTTTCGAGCACCGTGACCCAGTCCGGGCGGTCGGCACCGAGCTGGTAGTCCCATTCCGGATAGTGGACGGGATCGGCGACTGGCGGCCGGCCCTCGCGTTCGTTGTAGCTGCGCCCGTCGTCCTCGTAGGGGAAAAGCTCGGTCGGCAGCGTCCAGATTTCCTGCGCGTCGTCGCCGGCCGTCTCGATGTCCGTCGCGTTCACGAATTCCATCAGGCTAACCCGCCGGCGCACCTGCCGGTCCATCCACGGCGCGGCGTTCGCGAAGGCGTTCGCCTCGTCGAACTGCCACAGGAAGCGGTTGTCGTCGCGGTAGGCCACAGACCCCAAGTCCTCGCGAGGATGGAACGCGATACGGAACGGGGCAAGCTCTGCCGCCAGGCCGACCCCGAGATCCCACGATACGCCGTTGCCGCCAGCCGCCAATGCGCCTTCGGTCCACTGCCGGCGCAGGCGATCCACGACCGGGTGAGGGTCGCGGTACCCGGGGTCGGCGAGCGCTCGCGCCACCCGGTCGAGCAGGTCGCCGATGCGCCCGCCGCGCTCCGGCGTCGCCGCGTGCAGCCGCCGCCATAGCGGCGCGAGGCCCGGAAAATCGGCGGCGGCCAGCCGCTCCACCCGGGCATCCTCGACCGCGCCGATGGCGGCCATCTGCAGGGGGGTGAGCCCCTCGGCCGACAGCGGTTCACGGGTGTACACGAGATGCGCGGCGGCATGGGCGACCATGGCGCGATACAGGTCGAGTCCGCTCGCATGCCCTCCCGGGATCGCGAGGTCGTCCATGGCGTCGGGCACGTGGATGATGAAATCCTCGATGAAAGGCCGGCGCCCTTCGCGGCTTTCGTGATCGCCGCTCGTGGGGCGCAGCCAGAAGTCGCGCCCCCAGAGGGCGCGCAGGTACATCCCGAGCCGACGCTGCACGTCGATGAAGAGCGTTCCCTTGCGCTCCTGCTGCAGTATCGAGAGCGACTCCGGGCTCTCGAGGGCGAAATAGCGTTCCTGCGCCGCGAAGTCCGTGCGGTGCGCCCTTGCGCCCCAGAAGGCCCAGCGCCGCAGCCCGCCGAGCGTGAGGCTGCCGAGAAGCCGGTCGAGGTGCTCGAGCATCGGGCGCACGCCGCGCGGGGCCTGCGCGAGGAGCTGGTCGATGAATCCGAGCCAGGCGCCGAAGAGCGCCGGGTCCCCGAGGCGCCGCGCGGCGGTGGGGCTCGTCGAGATGACGAGGGCGATGACGGCGCCGCTCGTGCGCGAGGCCATCGCGAGCGAGGACCGGGCGAGCTGCGCCACCGCGTCCTCGCCGAGCTCGCGAGCGACCACCGGCGCTTCCTGGATGAAGCTCGCCACCGGATCGGCGCCGCGCCCGAGGTCGTGCAGGGCCTGTGCCGCCCGCAGCCAGTCCTCCAGCCCCTTGGGCGTGAAGGTCCGCGACGCCTCCTGCCACGAGGCGCGCAGCATCTCGGTGGCACGCGGGCCGAGATCGCTGCTCAGCTCGCTGAAGTCCTCGAGGTTCAGGCCCAAGGGAGCGCTCCGGGGCGGCCGTCAGAAGTAGGTGGTGACGGCGGCGTCCAGCGCATCGCGCATGTCGGGGTCGTCGGTGATGGGTCGGACCAGCGCCATGCGGCAGGCGGCCACGGGCTCCACCCCGCGCGCCATCAGCGCGCCGGCGTGCACCAGCATGCGCGTGGAGATTCCCTCGTCCAGCCCGTGCCCCTTCAGGTTGCGCGCGCGCTGCGCGACGCCCACCAGCTTGTCCGCGATCCCGGCGTCGATTCCCGCCTCGTGCGCGACGATCTCGGTTTCGACCTCGTGCCCCGGGTAGCCGAAATCGAGCGCGCCGAAGCGCTGCTTGGTCGACTGCTTGAGGTCCTTCATGAGGTTCTGGTATCCGGGGTTGTAGGAGATGACCAGCTGGAAGTCCGCGTGGGCATGCACCAGCTCGCCCTTCTTCTCGAGCGGGAGCGCGCGCCGCGTGTCGGTGAGGGGGTGGATCACGACGGTCGTGTCCTGCCGCGCCTCGACCACCTCGTCGAGATAGCAGAGGGCTCCGTGGCGCGCGGCCAGGGCGAGGGGGCCGTCCTGCCAGCGCGTGCCGGAGGCGTCGAGGAGGAAGCGCCCGACGAGGTCCGAGGCGGTCATGTCCTCGTTGCAGGCGACCGTGACGAGCGGCTTGCCGAGCTTCCACGCCATGTATTCCACGAAGCGAGTCTTGCCGCAGCCCGTCGGCCCCTTGAGCATCATCGGCATGCGCGCCCCCCATGCGGCCTCGAAGAGCGCCACTTCGTCGGCGACGGGCCGGTAGTAGGGCGCCTCGCGGATGCGGTGCGAGGCCAGGGGGTCGGCGGCTGCGGTCATGGGAAGGCTCCGATTGCGGGAAGGGCGTCCCGCGAATCTAGTCCCCGAGGTTCATAAGGTAAACTCACGTTTCTTTATCGTTACCATAAGCTTTTCAACCCCGATGCCGCTTCGCCACATCACGCTGCGCCAGCTCAAGGTGTTCGAGGCCGTCGCGCGGCACCTGTCCTTCTCGCGCGCCGCCGAGGAACTCCACCTCACGCAGCCCGCGGTCTCGATGCAGGTGAAGAGCCTGGAGTCGCAGGCGGGGCTGCCGCTCGTCGAGCAGGTGGGCAAGAAGATCCACCTCACGGAGGCGGGCGCCGAGGTGGCGCGTTTCGCGCTCGAGGTGCACAGCGGGCTCAAGGACTGCGAGGACACGCTTGCGGCCATCCGCGGCGTCTCCGGCGGCCGCCTGCACCTGGCGGTGGTGAGCACGGCCAAGTACTTCGCGCCCCGGCTGCTGGCCGAATTCTCCCGCCGCCATCCCGGGGTCACGGTGAAGCTTTCGGTGACCAACCGCGAGCAGGTGATCGGGGAGCTTCAGGCGAACCAGGTGGACCTGGCGATCATGGGGCGCCCGCCCCGCGGGCTGGACGTGGAGGCCACCCAGTTCGCGAAGCACCCGCACGGCATCATCGCTTCGCCCGAGCACCCCCTCGCCCGCCGGCGCGGGCTCGAGCTGTCGAAGCTGGCCGGCGAGAACTTCCTCATCCGCGAGCCGGGGTCGGGGACCCGCATGGCGATGGAGCGCGTCTTCGCGGACCATGGCGTCAAGCCCGCGAGCAGCATGGAGCTCGCGAGCAACGAGACGATCAAGCAGGCGGTGATGGCGGGAATGGGCCTGAGCTTCCTCTCCCTGCACACCGTCGGCCTGGAACTCGCGGCGGGAAAGCTCGTGCGCCTGGACGTTCGCGGCACACCGGTCACCCGCGACTGGCACGTGGTGAGCCGCAAGGGCAAGCGCCTTTCGCCGCTGGCGGAGAGTTTCCGGGCGTTCCTCGCCGCCGAGGGCGCCAAGCTGATCGAGGAGACCACCGGCGTTCGCGTGCGCGCGAATACGGCGCCCATCGCCACGAAATCTTGAAATAAGCCGCGCGTTTCGCGCAGAATACCGTTACAATTCCACGCTTTAGTCACCGCACAACATACTGCTTGGGCATTCCTCCGCAGAAAGGGCCTCACCCGCCGCCTCTGGTCCCCGGGCGCCGCCGCGTTTCCTGAACGCACGCGGTTGCCCCGGCTCCCCGGGCGACTGGTCCCGTCACCTGCAGGGCGCTGCCAGAAAAAATGGGGGTAACGGAGTGAAGGGACTGCACATCATCGCCGACCTGTACGGCTGCCGTAATCGCGAAATGCTGGCCTCGTCCGCCAAGCTTCGCGAGACCTGCGTGAAGGCCTGCAAGGACGTGGGTCTCACGGTCCTCGGGGACCACTTCTACCAATTCGAAGGCCTGGATGCGACGCAGATCGGCGGCGCGACCGGCGCGGTCGTCTTCGCGGAATCGCACCTTGCGGTCCACACCTGGCCCGAGCGCGACGGCGCCACCCTCGATGTCTATGTCTGCAACGTGACCTGCGACAACAGCGCCAAGGCCGAGAAGCTTTACGAGACGCTCGCCGCGAGCCTGCAGGCCGACGACGTGATGGTCGAGCGCATCTGGCGCGGCCGCGACCTGCCCCTCAGGAAAACGCGTCTCGCCGCAGTGAAATAAGCCGGCCGGCCACCGCGGGGCGACGCACGCCTGGCGGCTCAAGCAATCGATCGGGGCGCATCCCTGATGTCCGAGAAGATCTTCGAATCCCTCAACGGCGCGAGCGGCGTCTGGTTCGACGGCACGCTCGTCGAGCGGCGCCAGACGCCCTTCCAGCTCCTCGAGGTCTGGGACACGCCGGAGCTCGGCCGTCTCTTCCGGCTCGACGGCTTCAACATGACGAGCGAGCGTGACGAGTTCTTCTACCACGAGAACCTCGTCCATCCCGCGGCGATCGCGCATCCGGCGCCCCGCCGCGCGCTGGTGATCGGTGGCGGCGACGGCGGCTCCTCCGAGGAATTCCTGAAGCACTCCACCATCGAGCTCGTGCACATGGCCGAGCTCGATCCGGAAGTCATCGAAGTGGCCAAGGCGCAGTTCGGGCGCGTTCACCGCGGCGCGTTCGACGATCCGCGCCTGAAGGTGACCGTGGGCGACGGACTCGCCTACCTGCGCGCGACCGACGTGCGCTACGACCTGGTGGCCATGGACCTCACCGACCCGGTCGGGCCCTCGGTGGATCTCTATTCGAGCGCCACGTTCGTGCTCGCCAAGGGCGCCATGGCCGACGGCGGCGCCCTGGTCCTGCACCTGGGATCGCCTTTCTCGCATCCGCAGCGCCTGCGCGAGACGCTCGCGAACCTGCGCAGCGCGTTCCGCATCGTGGCCCCGTACTTCGTGCACATCCCGCTCTACGGCTCCATCTGGGGGTTCGCCTGTGCCTCCGACGCGCTCGACCCCCGCTCCCTGGAGCCCGCCGAGGCCGACCGTCGCATCGCCGCGCGCGGCGTGGGAGACTTGCAGTACTACAACGGCGAGGTTCACCGCGCGATGTTCGCGCTGCCGAATTACGTGCGCGGGCTGGTCGGCTGAGGCCGCCGCCCGGCGATCGAGGGGGGAGGGGATGCTCAAGAAGCTGCGCAAGTCCTCGAGCCGCGTAACGCTGGTCCTCATCGGGCTGGCCGGCCTGGCCGGCTGCGGGGAAGACCGCCGCGACGTCTACGCCTCGCGGGAGGACTGCCTCGCCGACTGGGGCAACAAGCCCGAGGACTGCACGCCCGCCACGCAGTCGCAGCACTCGCGCAACGGCTATTACTACGGGCCGTCCTATATCCACCGGAGCTGGGGCTCCAGCGGGGGCCGCGGTTCCGGTTCGCTCTCTTCCTCGCGGTCGGGGTCCTCGAGCCATTCGTCGGGCTCGTCTGGCTCGACTTCACGCGGCGGATTCGGCTCTTCCGGTCATTCCTCCTCGAGCTGAGACCCCCCATGCAACGCGAAGAGCGCATCCCGCGCATCGACTGGCCGCGCAAGGTGGAGGAGCTGGGCTTCCGCTTCCATTCGATGGACGGCGTCTATTGGGACGAGCGCGCCTGCTACCGGTTCACCTCGGCGGAGGTGGACAAGCTCGAACTCGCCACCGGGGAGCTGCAGTCGCGCTGCATCGACGCGGCCGGCAGCGTGATCGAGCGCGGCGACTACGGGCGCTTTCGCATCCCCGAGGCGTTCATTCCCCTCATCGAGCAGTCCTGGAACGACGACGAGAAGTCGCTCTTCGGCCGCTTCGACCTCTCCTGGAACGGCAGCGGCGAGCCGAAGATGCTCGAGTACAACGCCGACACGCCCACGGCGCTCCTCGAGGCGAGCGTGGTGCAGTGGTACTGGCTGAAGGATGTCTTTCCCTCGCACGACCAGTTCAATTCCCTGCACGAGCGCCTGATCGAGCGCTGGAAGCAGATGGCCGGGGATTTTCCCGCCGACCGGATCGTGCACTTCACCTGCGTGTCCGAGAGCGAGGAGGACCAGGGCAACCTCGACTATCTGCGCGACACCGCGACGCAGGCCGGCGTCGACGCGCGCGCAATCGACATCGCCGACGTCGGCTGGGACGGGAAGCTCTTCCGCGACCTGGACGAGCGCGCGATCACCGTGCTCTTCAAGCTCTATCCGTGGGAATGGCTGATCCGCGAGGAGTTCGGGAAGAACCTGCTTGCCAGGACGGTGCGCGTGATCGAACCGGCGTGGAAGATGCTGCTTTCGAACAAGGCCATCCTGCCGGTCCTGTGGGAGATGTTCCCGGATCACCCGAACCTCCTGCCCGCGTTCTTCGAGCCCGGGAAGTTCGCCACCGACTTCGTGAAGAAGCCGCTCTACTCCCGCGAGGGCGCCAACGTCTCCATCACCGCGGGCGGGCGAACGATCGAGGAGCCGGGCGAGTACGGCGAGGAAGGGTTCATCTGGCAGGGCTATCACGAGCTCCCGCGCTTCGCGGACAACTACACGGTGATCGGCTCCTGGATCGTGGGCGAGGAGCCCGCGGGCATCGGCATCCGCGAGGACGCCTCGCCGATCACGAAGAACACCAGCCGCTTCGTTCCCCACCACTTCACCTGACCGTCCAATCCGTCGCAAAGGAACTTCCCATGGGCAACGTGCTCGCCTCTTTCTCCGGCTTCGACGACTTCCTCGCGTACTTCGCGGTCGCCCTGGTCCTGCTCGCGTGCTTCGTGACGATCTACATGCGCGTCACCCCCTATCGCGAGCTGCACCTCATCCGCGAGGGGAACATGGCCGCCTCGTTCGCCATTTCCGGGGCGCTCCTGGGATTCATCATTCCGCTCTGCTCGGCGATCAAGTACAGCGTCGGCCTGGTGGACATGGTGATCTGGGGCCTGATCGCGCTCGTGGTCCAGGTGTCGGCCTACGTGAGCGTGAAACTCATGGTGCCCACGATCTCGGGCGACATCATCGCGGGCAAGCAGGCGCAGGGCTTCTTCCTCGGCGCGCTCTCGATCGGTGTCGGCCTCATCAACGCCGCCTGCATGACCTATTGATCGACTGGGGACAGGTCGGGCTCGAGCACCCGACCTGTCCCCTGACGATCACGGTGCCCGACACCGTGCTAGCATCGGTTCGACCGCCGTTCTCCGCAGCTCCCCCATGCCTTCCCCCCGAATCCATTGCGACATCCGGCTCGGCCCGGGCGCCCAGTTTCCCCTTCCCCAGGACGCCGCCAATCACGTGGGCCGGGCGCTGCGCCTGCGCGTGGGCGATACGCTCGCGGTCTTCGACGGCCGCGGCGGGGAGTACGAGGCGACGATCCTGCGCATCGACCGGGACCGCGTTGACGTGAAGACCGGTGCCTTCCGGGATGCCGATCGCGAATCCCCCCTGCAGGTCGGGCTGGTGCAGGGCCTTCCCGAGGCGGACAAGATGGACTGGATCCTGCAGAAGTCCGTGGAGCTCGGCGTGGGCTGGGTCCAGCCCGTGATCTGCGAGCGCAGCGTCGTTCGCCTTTCCGGAGACCGCGCGGCGCGCCGCGAATCGCATTGGCAGCGGGTGGTGATCGCCGCCTGCGAGCAATGCGGCAGGAACCGCGTGCCGGAGGTGCGCCCCACCGCCGCCTTCCGCGATTGGGCCGCGCAGCCCGCGCAGGCCGTGCGCTGGATGCTGGCCCCCGGCGGCGGGGAGCCTCTTTCGTCGCAGGCGGCGCCCACCGGGCCCGTCGAATTGCTGGTCGGCCCCGAGGGGGGCCTTTCGGAGCGCGAGCTGGATATCGCCGCCACCATCGGGTTCGCCCCGGTGTCGATGGGCCCGCGCGTACTGCGCACGGAGACCGCCCCGCTCGCCGCCCTCTCCGCGATGCAGGCCCTGTGGGGCGACTTCCGCCGGTAGAATCCGCCTCGCGATCCCCTCGAATCCCGACGATGCCCAAGCCCCCCGAACTCAAGACCGAAGCCTTCGTGAAGTGGTTCCGGTCGGCCACGCCCTACATCCACCAATGGGGCGGGGCGACGTTCGTCATCGCCTTCGGGGGCGAGGTGCTGGCCGATGGCGAGTTCCAGCAGCTCACCCACGACATCAACGTGCTCATGAGCCTGGAGGTTCGCGTCGTGCTGGTGCACGGCGCGCGTCCGCAGATCGAGGAGCAGATGCGCCAGCACGGCGTGAAGCCCCGCTACGCGGGCAACCGGCGCGTGACCGACGACAAGGCGCTCGCCTGCGTGAAGGAGGCGAACGGCATCGTGCGCGTGGAAATGGAGGCGATCCTGTCCATGGAGCTCGCCAACAGCCCGATGTGGGGCGCGGACATCCGCGTGTCTTCCGGGAATTTCGTCACCGCGAAACCGGTTGGCGTCGTCGGAGGCGTCGATTTTGGCCACACGGGAGAGGTGAGGAAGATCGACGCCGAGGGCATCCGCAGGCGCCTGGACGACGACGAGGTCGTGCTCATCTCCCCGGTGGGTTTCTCCCCCACGGGCGACGTCTTCAACTGCACGCTCGAGGACGTGGCGACCTCGACCGCCATCGCGCTTGCGGCCGACAAGCTCATCTTCCTCACCGAGACGGCAGGCGCTCTCGACGCGAAGGGGCAGCTCATCTCGGAGCTCACGGTGAAGGAGGCGGGCGAGCTCGTGGCGGCCAACGGCAAGCTGCCCGAGGACGTGCAGATCTACCTGCCCTGCGCCATCAAGGCGTGCTCGAGCGGCGTGAAGCGCTCGCACCTCATCAGCCGGCACGTGGACGGGGTGCTCCTCATCGAGCTCTTCACCCACCACGGCATCGGCACGATGGTGGTGCCCGAGTCGCCGGAGGTGATTCGCGACGCGTTGCCCGCCGACATCCCGGGCATCGTGCAGATCATCGAGCCCCTCGAGCAGCAGGGCATCCTGGTCCGCCGCGACAGGGCCAAGCTCGACAGCGAGATCGACCGCTTCTTCGTGATCGAGAGCGAAGGCAACATCCTCGGGTGCGCGGCGCTCTATCCCTTTCCGGAGGAATCGACGGCCGAGCTCGCCTGCCTGGCGGTGAATCCGTTCTACCGGGACGGCGGGCGCGGCGAGCGCCTGCTCGCCTTCGCCGAGACGCGCGCGCGGAAGGCGGGGCACGAGTCGGTCTTCGTCCTCTCGACCCGCACGACGCACTGGTTCATCGAGCGCGGATTCGCAGAGGCGGACATCTCGCGGCTGCCCGGGCGCAAGCAATCGCTCTACAATTACGAACGTCGCTCCAAGATCTTCATGAAGGGACTCTAACCATGGCCAGGACGGTCAACTGCATCAAGCTGAAGAAGGACGCCGAGGGCCTCGATTTCCCCCCGTATCCCGGCGAACTGGGCAAGAAGCTCTGGGAGAGCGTCTCCAAGGAGGCGTGGAAGATGTGGCTCGAGCAGCAGAAGATGCTGGTGAACGAGAACCGCCTCAATCTCGCGGACCCGAAGGCGCGCAAGTACCTCGAGGAGCAGATGCGCAGGCACTTCTTCGGCGAGGGCGCCGACGCGGTGCAGGGGTACGTGCCGAAGGGGTGAGGTGGGGAGTTAGGCAACCGGTAAACCTTGGAACACGGATGAACACGGATAAAGGCGGATGAAGCAAGATGGATTCGTGTTGTGGTTCATCGGGGCAATTCGGATAGCGCTAACGTGTCTCCCGGAAACCACGGAAAGACAGCCTTCGTTCTTCATCCGCATTTATCCGTGTTCATCCGTGTTCCAAGGTTTACCACTCGCGTAACTCGCTCGAGCCAATGAAAAAAGCCGCCCTCGAGCGGCTTTTTCTTCGCTTTCACCTCAGCGCGGCCGGTCGATGCGCCTTACCCCTTCCGGGGTGCCCAGGAGCAGGACGTCCGCCGGCCGGCGGGCGAAAAGGCCGTTCGTCACCACGCCCGGCATCTGGTTCAGCTCCGACTCGAGGGCGGCGGGATCGAGGATCGCAAGCCCATGCACGTCGAGGATCACGTTGCCGTTGTCGGTGACCACGCCCTCGCGCAGCACGGGACGCCCGCCCAGCTTCACGATCGCGCGCGCGACAAGGCTCCTTGCCATCGGGATCACCTCGACCGGCAGGGGAAATGTCCCGAGCACGGGAACGAGCTTCGAGGCATCGGCGATGCAGACGAATTGCCGGCTCGCCTGCGCCACGATCTTCTCGCGCGTGAGCGCCCCGCCGCCGCCCTTGATCATGGCCAGGTGCTCCGTCACCTCATCGGCGCCGTCCACATAGACGTCGCAGCCGTCGGTGCCGTTCAGGTCCATGACCGGGATCCCCGCTTCACGCAGCCGCTTTGCGCTCGCCTCCGAACTCGAGACCGTCCCGGTGATTCGCGCCTTGCGCGCCGCCAGCGCGGCGATGAAGTGGTTGACCGTCGAGCCGGTGCCCACGCCCACCATCATGTCGTCCTCGACGAAGGCGAGGGCCGCCTGCGCGCACAGCTTCTTGAGGCCTTCCTGATCCATGGGAGGAATCATATATTGGTATTCTTGCGGTCTGGGAGAATCATGAAGACCGACTACCTGCGCAGAATACTCACGGCCCGCGTCTATGACGTGGCCATCGAAAGCCCCCTGGAGCTCGCGCCCGCCATTTCCCGGCGTACCGGCAACCACATCCTCCTCAAGCGCGAGGACAAGCAGGCGGTCTTCTCGTTCAAGCTGCGTGGCGCCTACAACAAGATGGCGCACCTGAAGCCGGAAGTCCTGGCGCGCGGCGTGATCTGCGCGAGCGCGGGCAACCATGCCCAGGGCGTGGCGCTTGGCGCGCAGAAGCTCGGAACGAAAGCCACGATCGTGATGCCGGTCACGACCCCGCGCATCAAGGTCTCGGCGGTGGCCGCGCGCGGCGCGAAGGTGGTCCTTTTCGGCGACAGCTACCATGAGGCGGCGCAGCACGCCAAGGCGCTTGCGAAGAAGCAGGGCCTCGCGTTCGTGCACCCGTACGACGACCCCCTCGTCATCGCCGGGCAGGGCACGATCGGCATGGAGATCCTGCGCCAGCACCAGCACCCCATCGAGGCCATCTTCGTCCCGGTGGGCGGCGGCGGGCTCATCGCGGGCATCGCCTCGTACGTGAAGCGCCTGTCGCCCGCGACGAGGATCATCGGGGTGGAGCCGGTGGACTCCTGCGCGATGGCGGCCTCCCTCAAGGCCGGTCGGCGCGTGACGCTGCCGCACGTGAACATGTTCGCCGACGGCGTGGCGGTGCGGCAGGTGGGCCGGGAGACCTTCCGGCTGTGCCGCGAACTGGTCGATGAAATGGTGCTGGTCGATACCGACGAGATCTGCGCGGCCATCAAGGACATCTACGAGGACACGCGCACCGTGGTCGAGCCTTCCGGGGCGCTCGCGCTCGCGGGAGCCAAGCGCTGGCTCGCTCGGCGCCGGCTCAAGGGAAAAACGGTGGTGGCGATCGCGTGCGGCGCCAACATGAACTTCGACCGCCTGCGCTTCGTGGCCGAGCGCGCGGAGCTGGGCGAGCACCGCGAGGCCGTTCTGGCGGTGACCATCCCCGAGAAGCCGGGCAGCTTCCGGGCGCTGTGCGAGCTCCTCGGGCGGCGCAGCGTCACCGAGTTCAACTACCGCATCGCGGACGCAGCAGAGGCGCACGTCTTCATCGGCGTGTCGGTGTCCGGCCCCGAGGAAACCGAGCGTCTGATCGCGCAGCTCGACCGGGCCGGGCTGAGGGCCGTGGACCTCTCGGACAACGAGATGGCCAAGCTGCACGTGCGCCACCTTGTGGGGGGGCACGCGCCGGCGACAGCGGGGGAAAGGGTGTACCGGTTCGAGTTTCCCGAGCGGCCGGGCGCGCTCATGAACTTCCTGAAGCGCATGGGCTCGGGCTGGAACATCTCGCTCTTCCACTACCGCAACCACGGCGCGGACGTGGGGCGCGTGCTGGTGGGCCTGCAGGTGCCCGACAAGGACGGCATCGCGTTCCGCCGGTTCCTGAAGGAACTGGGCTACGACTACGCGGACGAGACGCGCAATCCCGCCTACCGGCTGTTCCTGAAGTAGGGCGCGTCCTTCAGGGCCGGGAGGCTTCCTCCCGGTCGCCTTGGGGCCATCGGCACGGGCCCCGGGCGGAAAATGTGGTGCTGTTGAGTGGACTCGAACCACCGACCTACTGATTACGAAGTAGGTGACCCGAACTCCACGCCAGCCATGATTCTACGGGCGAATCGAGGGCACCGAAAGCGCGATTTTCAGAAAAATGGAAGGGAGAGATCGCGCCCGCATTCACTCTTGCGCCCGGTGGGTTCTGAAAGCCCTACGCGCCCTTGATCTTGGGGTTCGGCCGCAGCTGCACGACGCCTCGGCGGTAGACGCGGCGGGTCGTCGCCTGGGTCGCGTGCCCCCCGAAGTCGGCGCCGTCCTGGCCGGCGCGCCACGCGTCCGTGATCGCCCGGGCCCGCAGGTCGTGGAAGTGCACGTCGAGGGCGCGCACGGTGTATGCCATTTGGCATACATCCGGAGTCTCGATCCCCTGCGCCTTGAGCCGCGCCCGCGCCACGCGAGCCTTCGCCCTGCGCACCATCGCCTGGAAGCCGCCCGAGCTGTAGGGCTGGCCGGACGGGCCCGAGACGAACATGTACGGGCTCGCGATCTTCTTGTAGCCCGGGAGGTCGCGGTCCCGGATCATCGTCCGGCGCTTGAGCGCCGCGGCGCGCGCGAGGACCTCGGCGAGCTCGTCCGTGCGCTCGAAGAGCTGCTTTCGGCGCGCCTGGCCGCGCTTCACCTTCGCTGGGACCACCATGAGGCCGGCGGCCGTCCAGTCCGCCTCCATGATCCGCAGCAGGTCGCCCGCACGGCTCCCGATCATCGTGGCGAGGTCCATGAGGCACCGGAGGACGGGGCTCGCGGCCGCGTAGAGGTCGAGGAAGAGCTGGTCGTCGGGGAGCTGCTCGCGCGGGACCTCGGGGTTGCGCTGGGCGCCACGGCAGGGGTTGTACTCGGTGAGGCCGCATTCCTTCGCGAAGCGGAAGACTGAGCCCAGGACGGCCGCGTCGCGGTTGCCCTGGGGGCCCTTCCCGGCGTCTTCGGCCCCCCGGAGGTGCTGGGACACGTCCATCGTGCGGAAGAAGCCGCCACGGGCCGCCTCTGCCTCGCTGCGGGCGTATTTCCGGTCGCCGTGGGCCGCCCGGAGCTTCTTCACGATGCGCTTGTACTCGCGCTGGGTCCGCGGGGCGTACTTGGGGCGCGGTTCCCCCCGCACGTGCACCACGCGGGGCAGCTCGTCCTCCTCGAAGCGCTCGAGGAGCTCGGCGATGGTGCCGGCGGCCGGGGGCTCGTGGTCACGGAAGCCGAAGATCTCGGCCCAGCGCTTCCGGGCGGCCTCGGCATCCCGCCCGCAGGCGACCGAGGACTTCCCGCCCAGCCGGCGACGCCCTTCCTCGTCGAAGGCCTTCAGGTAGAACCGACCGGCGGCGTCCTTGTAGAGGCCCCGGGGGAGGTCCTTGTTGCGGCTGCGGGGTCGTCCCATGGGTCGCATAGGCTACCCCGCCGCGGTCTCCGGCGCCACGAGCGCGCGGATGCTGGTTAGGATCTCGGCGTGCTCCCGAACGGCCCTGGCGCGCTCCTCGGTGAGCTCGTAGGTGGTCCAGCGGTGGCCGCAGCGGGCGCACTTCCGGCGCCGGCGAATGCAGGCGTCCTGCTCGACGGTCGAGATCACCCCGTGGTCCTCGGAGCTGCAGATCACGCACTTCACCGCGGGCGCTCCCGGATGCCCGCGATGCGGAACACGCCCTGCACCTGCGCGCCCAGCTCGCCGTCCAGGACCGCAGCTCCACGCCGCCCCTCGACCATCACGGTGCCGTCGCGCATGAGGTAGGCGCGCGCCCAGGCCGCGCCGTCATCGAGCGGGTCGCCGGTCGGCGGCGCCTCGCGAGGCCGGAATCGCCCCTTGACGCTGAGCAGGCGCACGGTGCGGTGCGGCAGGGAGGCGAGGGTAGTCACGCGTTCGCGATCGCGAGGAGCACGTCGGCGTGGCACGGCTTGTCGAGCGGGCACCAGCAGGCGAGGTTCTTGCCGTGCAGGAATGTCCGCACCTCACACACTTTTCCAGGCATCGTCAGGATCATGTGCCGGTGCGCCGCTACAACCTGCTCGATGCTTTCGAGGGTGGCGACCGCCATCCAACTCGGTGCGGGCATCCCAATCGCGTAGCAGTTGCCCCAATGGCTGGGCCGCGCCACGCTCACCGCGTTCTCGGGCATCTTCCAGCCCTTGCGGCGGGAGAGCTGGATGCGCTGAGGCTTCATCGCGGGCTCGTTCACTTCGCGCCCCTTGCCGCGTCAATGGCGGCGTCGGTGACGCGGAGCAGCTCGGAGAACGCCAAGTGAACGTCGGGGATGTTTCGGTGCCATGTCGTGTTCTGCTCCCGCGTCCACCGCCGCGGGCAAAGCGCCTCCCGCAACGCATTGCGCTCGGCCTCCGCTGCGGCGAGGTCACGCTGCAACTCGTCGCGTGTCATCGCGATTTCCTGTCCGCTGATCAACTTCCAGCACGGAACGCACACCATGCCGTTGATCGTGTTCCCCTGCTGATGCTCCCCTTTGGGGGGCGCGGCGAAGTGGACAACGCGGGCAACGGGGGTGTCGCAAACGCCGCAGTACCCTCTGCCGAACGGCAAGTCGTGGACTTCATGCAGCACGAATGAATTGGCCAACAAGGCTTTAAGCGCACCCGTCCTCGGCGTGTCGCTCATTTCGCTTTCCACCGTTTGTTCCACGCGATGCGGGCCGCGTCCTTCGCCCACTTACCGTTGTGGAGTCGCGCGTTCTCAAACATCGGGCCTTCTGCGCCGCACTCGGAGCATATGACCCGGTGCATCTCGTGCCACAGGCGATCGAGTGCTGGGCCATCTTCACTCCCGCAAAACGGGCATGGCGCAAGCCCCTCGCGTTCGCTCATTTCGCCTCCACGAATCGGATCATGTGCGGCTCGCCTTCCTTGCGCTCGATCTCGCCAGCGCGGTCGAGTAGGGCGATGCAGCCGGTAAAGTAATCATCGTTAGGGACCGTGCCGCCGGTGCCGTCGATGGTCTCGGATGTATCCCACCACCCATCGCCTTCCCAGAGACACTCGCTATCGACCAACGCTCGCAGGCTACCAAGCCCCTCCTCCGCGAGGTCGGCGAGGAGCGCGCATGAGGACGGGGATAGCGTGACCCCCCCGCCGTTGCGCATCATGGCAATCAGCTCGCGCGCCATCACTTCGGGAACCCCTTCGCGATCTCCGGCTTCTTGTCGGAGACGGGCTTGATGAGCGGCACGATCTGCACGATGGGCTTCTCCGGCTTCGCCGGCGCGGCCACCTTCGCCTTGGCCTTGTCCGCAGCCTTCAACCCCCGCTCGATCACCTTCCGGTCCACCTTGTAGAGCTTCGCGATCACCGCGCGATCCTCGTCTTTGTCGTAGACCTGGCCCACGATGCAGTCGAAAAGCACGGCCTCGAGCTCGCGGCGGGTCGCCTTCCCAAAGTCGAGGTCCGCCGTGAAGTCAGCCACCTCGCCGTCGATGTCGTACAGGTCATAGGCGTCTCTCACGACCTGGGCGAATGCTTCGTCCGTGAGCCCCTCCTCGAGGATCGCCTCCCGGATCGCCTTGTGCCAGGCAACCTCCACCCGCCGCTGGAACTCGCGGTCGTCAGCCTGCGCCTTGCCCGCGGTCGGCGCGGACCGGTCCTTGTCCTTGGCGGCCCACTTACAGCCAGCCTTCACCAGTGCCTCGCGGGCGTCCGTTTCCTTCACCAGCCGCACCCACTCGCCGCGGTGCGTCGGGTGCTCGACCAGCGTCACCGGCGGCAGCGCCTTGCCCAGGCGCTTCGAGAGCGGCAGTCGCTCCGGGTCTCCGCGCATGGATTCGCTCGTGCGCAGGTAGCCGCGCGGCGAGCTGTACTCGTGGGGAAAGACCTTCTTTGCGTCCTTCCCGGTGAGCACGATGAAGCCCTTCGCGCGCTTCGCCTCCGCGTCCTGGGCGACGTGGGCCTCGGTCTTCGCCTCGAAGCACGCTGGGTCGGTGCAGGTGTCGCCGCTCTTCACGTCGTCGAAGAGGTCCGGGGCGTTGCCAGTGCGCTTGGGGCACTCGGCGCAGGCCGGGCCGATGGGCTGGGCGGAGGTCTTCCCTGCGAAGTAGGGCACACGCACGTCGAATGGCGCCTGGGCAAGCGCGAGCATGTACCGGCGCGCGATCTCTTCGCGGACCCTGGCGAGCGTCATGGGGTACGGACCGCCGGCGATCTTGAAGATCTCGACCTGCTGCGCATCGGGGAAGCGCGCGATGAGGAGCGCCCTCGACACGTCGATCTCCCCGGCCTCCAGAGCCTCGCGCGCCTTCGGCACGAGCCCCGTGAGGCGCATGCGCTGGTAGACGTAGCTCTTCGACTTGCCCACCTTGGCGGCGATCTCCTCGGCGCTGTAGCGGGTGCCGTCGGCGTGCGTGCAGGCGAGAAGGGCGGCGTAGCCGTCGGCCTCCTCGAGCGGCGCCAGGTCCGCGCGCTGGAGGTTCTCGATCACCTGGATCTCGAGCGCCTCGCCGTCCGAGAGCGTTCGCACGACGGCGGGGATTTCGTCGAGGCCCGCGGCCTTGGCAGCGCGGAACCTGCGCTCACCGGCGACGACCTCGTGGGTGATGGGCTTGCCCTTGCCGTCGATTGGCCTGGCGAGGATGGGCTGCAGGACGCCATGCTTGCGGATCGACTCCGCCAGCTCGTCGATCGCGGCCTGGTCGAAGTGCTTGCGCGGGTTCGTCTTCGATGCGCGCAGGCGGGAAATCAGGATGCTTCCGGGGGTGGTCATGGGGTGCGGCCTCCTAGCCGAAGTGCTTGTTGTGCAGGTCGACGAGCCAGTCCAGCTGCTTGTCGGACAACTGGCTGACGCTGCCCTGGTCACGGATGGCGACCATGCGGGACACGAAGTCGGCCTCGCGGATGGTGAGGTCGCGGGTGTGCAGCAGCCCGGATAGCTTCTCGATCATGGTCTGGGTGGAGACGGTGACGGTCAAATCATCGCTCCCCGTTCAATCTTCGTTACCGCCTTCTCCATTTCGATCATTGCGAACCCATTGGCGGAGGTCAGGGTTCTCCCGGAAGACAAGGCCACAGCCTTCATCCTGGTATCGGCCTGCAAGGCTTCGACGATCCGCGTAGCCGCATTGAGGGCGACCCTTGCGTTGTCGAGGTCGATCTCGTTGTTGATGCTGGCAGACATCACGCTGGACAACAGCGCCACGAGGCCGCGCATATCGGTCGGCGCTTCCGTCTTCCTATCGGCGAATCCGAGTTTTGCCATTTTGTAGAACCCCTTCAGTTTCGGTTATGAGGATGATTGCGGCGCGCGTTTGCGCACAGCCTTCAGACATCGACTTTTGCACGCTCCTTTTTCTCAGTGCCAGTTCCCGATGAGCTACTGCCAGATGAACACCGGGGAGGTGAATCGGGTGCTGTGGACGTATGCGGCCTTCGACAAATTCCGCGAATCCAATTCCGGCGGCGCCATCGTTGAGTACATAACGACATTGAAGGTGATAGCGCTTGCAAAAGATGCCCAGGAACTTGCCGATGTCGCATGCGAGAAGCTGCCCCTGCATGTATCTGCGCAGCGCCCTACCGGCAAGCTGTTCAATGAAGGCCGATCGCCGGATGCGATAGCAATGTCCATAAGTCAGTAGATGCGTGATGCGAGAACCATCACACTTCCCCACGACCCTTCTGAGAAAGGCGAACAGCGGTATGCCCTCCCGTCGCCAGACGGGCACTGTTTTCACAACTCCACGATGCATTACCGGGATCATGCTAGGTTCGTTTCCAGGCGCGGCAGCCGGCGCGCCTCGTGTCAGTGGGTTGCGCGAGCCCCATGCGCTGCAGCTCGGGCATGCGCCGCGCGATGGCGACGTGGTCGAGCCCGGTGCGCTGGGCCAGTTCCTTGATCGTGAGCGCCCCCTCCAGCGCCGCGAGAATGCGGGTGCGGTGCCCGTCGGCGAACGACGCGGCGCGCTTCGCGGCCTCGTGGCTCGTCTCCGGGTCGCGGCGACGCGCCATGGGCATGGGCAGGACGAGGGTGAGCTGGACGGCCACGGCTAGAACGGGATGTCGTCTTCCATGTCATCGAACGCCGTGCCTGCAGCGCGTGGGTCGCCCTTCGGCTTCTCGGGCGCCTCGCGCCGCTCGCCCTCGGGCTTCGAGCCGAGCATCTGCATGCGGTCGAGCACGATCTCCGTGGAGTAGCGGTCCTGGCCGTCCTTGTCCTGCCACTTTCGCGTCTGCATCCGGCCCTGCACGAAGACTTGGGAGCCCTTCCGGAGGTACTCGATGCAGATCTCCGCGAGCTTGCCAAAGACCGCGCAGCGGACCCACTCGCAGCCCTCCTTGTCCTTCGATTTCCAGCCACACGCGACGGAGAAATTGGCGACGGCCGAGCCGTCCTGCAGGTAGCGCGACTCAGGGTCCTTTCCCAAGCGGCCGATAAAAGAGCATGAATTGAGGTCGTTGGCCATGGTCAGTCGATCCGCACGCGGTAGGACTGGATGAGCTGCGCGCCGGGGATCTCGAGCCCGGCCTTGAGCGCCTCGGAGAGCGCCTTCTTGTCCGGCTCAGCCTGCGGAGGCGGCGGCGGCTCGGGCACGCGCATGAACTCCGCCGGGAGCGACAGAATGTCCGTGATGTTCACCGCCGGCGGGTTCTTCACCAGGAGGACGCGCATGTCGCCGTGCTTGGCCTCCTTCACGCCCGCCCGCATGAGCTGCGTGGCGAGATAAGCCTTGAGACCGTCGGCGACCGTCTGCGCGCGCTTGGAGCGGGCCTGCAACTCCTTCGCGCGGGCGCCCAAGAGCGCGGCCTCGTCCTCGACGTTGCGCACGAACGCCGCGACGCTGGTGGCCTTGACCTCGAGGTCTCCCTTGAGGGAGTCGAGGGTGTCGGTGACGACCTCGGCGGGGAGGTCCTCGCGCGCGGCCAGATCGCGCAGCGCGATAAGGTAGTCGTCGGTGACGCTGTAGAGAGTCACGCCGGTGCCGGGCGCGTTCATGCCGCCGCCTTCTCGGTGATGCCCAGGGCCTTCTTGCGGGCGTCCTTGGCAGCGACCACGAGGTTCGTGAGCATCGGCAAGCCGAAAGC
Source organism: Betaproteobacteria bacterium (assembly GCA_016720855.1). Lineage (NCBI taxonomy): Bacteria > Pseudomonadati > Pseudomonadota > Betaproteobacteria > Betaproteobacteria bacterium. The sequence continues at coordinate 833,106 of JADKJU010000002.1, forward strand.
GTGGATCTCGCTGTAGGCACGTTTGTATCGGTGCACGAGGGTGTCCTCGTCGCCGGCCTCCTCGATGGAGGCGCACCAATCGGCCGTCTTCGTCTCCTGCTCGGCGGTGGGCTTCGTTGCCGGTTTGGCCTCCGGGGGCGGTTGTCGCGTGGAGGCGCCGCGTTCGCGCTGCGCGGCCGTGGCCTTCTCGCCATCGTCGTCCTCGGAAGCCATCCCGAGGAGCGCCTGCGCGCCGTAGCGCCGGCCGTAGGTGATGGCCGAGCCGATCTCTTGTGGCGTGGCGCCGTTCGGCAGCGGCATCGCGAGCGTCTCGCCGATCCACTCGCCGGACTCGTGGATGATCTGGGTCTCGATCTCGACGGCCGAGCCGGTGTCGGCGATCCGCGCGCCCTGCATCAGCGCGAGCTTCTGCTCGGCGAGGACCGGGCGGGCGATCTGGAGCGTGTCCGGGAGCGTGGCGTAGCTGTAGTTGTATTTCCCTCCTGACTTGGTCGCCACCTGCGCGGTCTCGCTCTTGGTCACGTCCTCGATCTTGGCGAGGGCGACGACGAGCGCCGGGGCGATCTTCGTGATGCTCTGCGACGTCTTCATTCGTGGTTCTCCTGGGTGGTGGGCGGCTCGGCCGGCCGCTCGGTGGATTCCCGCTGGCCGTCGTCCTCGGCGGGGGTGAAGAATGCGTCGCGCTCGGGGTTCACTTGCGGCCCCGCAGGTTCAGGCGCTGCACGTCGGCATCGCTGGCGATCTCCGCGAGCCGCACCTGCGCCTCCGCGGGCGTGCGCGCGTCGATCACAAAGGTGAGGCGGGGGAGGGCGCGTGCCGAGCGTTCGGCCGCAAGCTGCGCCTGTGCGTCCTCGCGGGCTGCGCGCTCCATGTCGAGCTGGTCCTGGCAGTCGAACGCCGAGACGGCCAGGAAGCACCCGACGAGGGCTACCAACTGCGCGGCGCGGATCGCGTCCTGGCGGTGGGTGATCCACCACACGCGCAGGCGCCCGCGATTCAGCCCCCGGATGCGCGGGCTCATCGCCGGTCCTCCAGCACTGCCTCCGCATCCATGGTGTGGCAGGTGAGGACGTAGTCGATCGCGTGCTCGACCAGGCGCTTCCCGATCTCGGCGCAGCGCTCCTCGAACGTGGGCAGCCCGTGCGCGTTCATCGCGGCCGTGAGGTCCGCGTAGATGCCCGTGACCATGTAGGGCGTCTCGGTGAACGGCTCGGCGCGAGCGTGGCCCGCCCAGGTCGCGTAGAGCTGTGCGGCGACGGCGCCGCGATGGAGGTCTTCGAGGAGATCCTCGAAGCTGATGTCGTCGAGTTCGCGGGCGAGGACCTTGCGGGCTGCGACCTTCCGGCGCCAGGCGCCCTCCTCGTGCGTGGTCTGGCCGCGCTCTGAGTCGATCCGGGCGATGGCCTCGGGCAGGAAGTCCCGCTCGGGCCGGGAAAGTCGCCCGGACTGCTCGCCGCCGGAGACCGCTTCGCTCTCTTCCCGCAGATCCATCATCGTTCCCTCCTGGAAGGCCCCATTGGTGGGCCGTGTAAGCAATCTTACCGAAGTCTCCGATAATGTCAAGCATACTTACCATGCAGGCGAAAATAGCCCCGCCAGCGGGCGGGGGTGTGGTGTATCTGGGACGCTACAAGCCGCCGAAAGACGTGCTGGGGCTGACGAAAGGCATTGCTGAGGGGGGAACCTGCGGTTTACAGTTCAGTCATAGGAGACCGGCACCCCCACCAGGGCCCCCAAGAGGGCAGGGGAGGCCGGACGGCCCGGGAGAGCCGTGCAACACCATGAGAGCGGGAACCATGAGCACCAAGGTGAAATCAGGAAGCAAGCCGGCGCCCAAGCGCAGGGGCGCAACCGCCGTCCACGCGACGGACGGCAAGAAACACGTGATCGGGATTGACGCGCTGCGCGTACTCATCCTCGAAGACGAGGGCGGGTACTTCGCCCAAGGGCTCGAGATCGACTATGCCGCGTCCGGAGAGTCCGTCGACGAGGTCAAGCAGAACTTCTCGCAGGGCCTCATGCTCACCATGGATGAGCACCTGAAGATGCACGGCCACCTGGAGAAATTCCTCGTGCCGGCGCCCGCCGAGGCATGGAAGGAGTTGTTCCACCCGCCTGCTGGGACCGTGAAGGCGAAGTTTTCGTGTGTGCGCCTGGTCGACATCGAGCGTAAGGTCGCGAAGCCGCGGGCCGCCTCGCGGATCTCCGCGCTATTTCCGTTTGGGAACTTGGCATTCATCGAGCCGCAACGGGCCGCGGCTTGATCGATTGTGGCCGGAACCAACGGAGCTGAGGAGGGCAGCGTAACCATCGAGACCGTCCTAGCCGTGCTCGGGACATGCCTCACCGGGAGCGCGACATCGCACTCCTGGGATGGAGCGAATCTGATCATCGTGAAGGACGGCGTGCCGGATGTGGTCCAGCTTGGGACACGCGTGCGCCGCAAGATGTTGCAGTGGATCTCGAAGCGCTACGGGATCAACATCGAGTTCTTCTACCACCCTCATATGTGCGCGCCGGGATCAGGCACCGCGCAGTAGCTGCCCGGCACAACGCTGCTGACGCAGCTACCTGCCGCCCGTCCACCTAGAGAAATCACACCTTTCGGCGATGGACTGAGGCAGCACGGCATTCAGGCAGTCGCCCGCTTCACTCTCGTAAACCGTCGAGTCCAGCGGCTCTGTCCGCGTCGGGCAGCGGTTCGCGGCCATGACGCCCAGCGTCAGCGAAATTGAATGGAGCTCCGCAATTCGACGCAGCTGCCGGTTCGACTCGCGTGACGTGCTGTCGTCCATCTTGCCTCGCACGTGGTCCATCTCGATCTTCTTTAGTGACATCTCTATCTGTCCATTGAGCTGTGCGCACCTCCCGTCGATGGAGGCTGCCGGCTTCGTCGATTGTGCGTTGGCGTGAATCGACCCCCCGAGCAGGATAGCCGCGCACCATGCACTCTTGACGATCACTTGAGCGCCATCCCGAGAGCCCCCAGAAACAGGGCAACGGCGAATGCGATCGCGCCGATGAGGAGTGCCGCCGGGATAGCGGCAAGAGTCAGCTTGACGAGCAGCGTGACCATCTGCCCGAATGAAATGTCGATATCCACGACCTTCACCAAGACGGGAAGCAAATCAGCCGGAGGCGCTGGGCGAGGTGTTGGTGTGGTGTTTTGATCGGTCATCGCATTACCTCCCATTCAGGATCCGTCACCACGACCCCTCATCCGGATCACGTGGCTCTATTGTAGATATTCCGCGCGGCACGATAGCGGAGACGAAATGCATCGCCTTCACCTCATCGAACGAAAGCGTGAGCTGGTTGTGCCTCTGGTTGATTGAGCCGAGCGCGATCCCTCCGCCTCGGCGCCACAGCAACTGCTTCACCATCTTTCGGCCGTCGTGGCACGAAACCATGACATCGTCGCCTGGTTGCACCTGCCGATTCGGCTCCATGACGATTATTTCGCCTGGGCGAATTCTGGGCTGCATCGAATCGCCCCGGACGAGCAGGGCGTACGCATTCTTGTCTCGCGTTGGCCAAGGGACGTATCCATCGCCGTGCCCCACTGGGAAATCAGCGTCGCTAAAGTGACCATCATGCTCCGGGCTCGCAAGCGCGTAGCCGACGATGGGCACGTCGACCGCTGCGAGCGCCGAGGTCGCCGCCGTCGCGGCGCCGCGATCGACGTTCTCGCCATACAGGAGGGTCTTCGGGTCCACGCCCAATAACTCGGCAGCACTCAGCAGGTTTGCAGGCTTCATCCCCTTGGACTCGCCGCTCTCGAGCTGAGAAACAGCGCTTCGCGAAATGCCGAGGTGCTTGGCCAGAGAAGAAACGGATACCTGCTTCTCCTCGCGAAGTCGTTTCAGCCTCTCCCCGAATGTCTCGATCATTCCCATTGGTGTAAGGCTACTTACTCCTGCGGTTAGGATGCTTGACGGCTGGCCGGTAAGTATGCTTATCATAGCGGCCATGAAGAAGTCCGAAGCCTTGGCCCATTTCGACGGCAGCGTTGCAAAGCTCGCGGAGGCACTGGGAATTTCGCGCCCGGCCGTCTACCTGTGGCCTGACGAGCAGATCCCAGAGCTGCGCGCGTTCCAGATCGCGAAGATCGTGGCCGAGCGCGGGGCGATCCCGGAATCGGACGACTGCAAGGTGAGGGCGGCATGAGCATGCAGCGCAAGGTGCCCCGCGCGGAGACAGCCGACAAGCTCAACGACGCGCGGCCGGTGACACGGCCAGCCGACGAGGTTGCCTATTGGCCACGCAGCGATGGGGAGCACCTGATGGTCAGGATGATGCGCGACGCCTTCGCCGCAGAGCGCGCAGCCATGACCGCAGATCGTGATGCCGGCCTGGCCCCCTTCAACTTGGGGGCCGCCTCGGCATTGTGGAGGCTCCTCGGCGAGGAGGCCGGGCGCAGGGCTACGAAATCTGCAGCCGCGCTACTTGTTGCGAGCAATCCCAGTTCTGCGCGTAGACGTGGACCGCGCCATGGAGGCGGCTCTTGAGGGCCATCCTTCCGCCCGCGCGCTCGTCCCATTCCAGGATGTCGCCGACTTTGAGCTCCATCCACGAAACGAGTTCGAAGATGGCGTACCCCCGCCCGCGCAGCTGACCATGAACATGCCTCTCCGCTCGTTGATGCCGGCGATGGTTCCGGTCTCCAAGGCTTTCTCCAGAACTCCGGGCCCGCGATGACCCCGATCGACGCAGCCTATCACGTCGTACACGACCACCCGGGTGGCGCCAAGGCGCTCGCTCCCCGGCTCGGCAAGAGCTTCGGGCACCTGTGCCACGAGGTCCGTCCGAGCCCTGACTCGACGGCGAAACTCGGCCTGGTCGACGCCCTCAAGATTTCTGAGCTCACGGGCGATCACCGAATCCTCATGGCGTTCGCCGAGTCGCTCGGCTACCGCTGCGTGCGCGTGGAGATCCCGCGCGCTCGCGGGGCGCTCCTCGAGGCAGTGAGTCGTTTCGCTCGAGAAACCGGCGAGGCGCTCGTTGCGATGCACGAGGCCATCGAGGACGGCCGCATCACCGAGAACGAGGTCCAGAAGTTCGAGCGCCAGGTCGCCGACATTGCGCCGGCGGCGCTCGCCCTCGCGGAGCGCATGCGTGAAGCCGAGCGCCACCCACGCATCGCGAGGGCGGCATGAACCAGGTCGAATTCCTCGTCCCGTTCGCCAAGCCCCATGGCAAGGCGCGGCCGCGGGTCACCTCGCGCGGAACGTTCACGCCGGCCGCCACGCGCACGGCGGAGCGCAAGGTGGCAACGCATGCCCAGCTCGCGATGCGTGGCAGGAAGCCCTTCCAGGGGCCTGTGGTGGCCACGATCGACGCCTTCTTCCCGATCCCGCCGAGCTGGCCGAAGTGGCGCCAGGCGGCTGCACTCGCCAACACGGTGGCGCCCACGGTGCGCCCGGACTGCGACAACGCGGCGAAGCTCGCCCTGGACGCGTGCAACGGCGTGGTCTTTGACGACGACTCGCAGGTCGTGTCCCTCCTGGTCAGGAAGCTCTACGCGGCGCATGGCGGCCTGCGGGTGTCGGTCTCCGAGATCCCCACGAAGGAAGGATGATGGCTGGCAACTGGATCAAGATGGGAGTGGGGCTCCGTACGCATCCCAAGGTCGTCAGAATGGCGTCCGCGCTGAAAGCGGACAGGTTGCGCGTGATCGGCGGCCTGCATGCCGTATGGTCGATATTCGATGCGCACACTGCAGACGGATTGCTCGAGGGCTACACCAGCCAGGCAATCGATGAAGATCTGGGGTGGCGCGGGTTCGCGGACGCCATGCGCGCCGTCGGCTGGCTCATCGCCAGCGATGACGGTCTTCGCGTCCCCGAGTACACCGAGCACAACGGCGCCACCGCGAAGCGACGAGCCATGGAGACGTCTCGCAAGGGGCGCTCCCGCAATCCGTCCGCTATCGATGCGCCTAAATGCTACGCAAATGTCCCGCAAGAATTCGGACAAATGTTCGCATCCAATGCGGACAAAGTGCGGAACAGAGAAGAGAAGAGTAGAGAAGATCTTACCAAGGAAGCTGACGCTTCCTTGGACCCGGTAGTTCTGGGTGGGGGTGCAGTACAAACCCCTGAAAAACTCCCTGCTGTAACCGACGGAGTATCCGCGCGCGAGCCTCCGACGCGTGCCGTCTGGGAGGCGTACTCCGCGGCCTACGAGGTGCGCTACGGTCAGCCGCCGGTGCGCAATGCTCGGGTCGCGGGCCAGCTCGCGGCGTTCCTGAAGCGCGTCCCAGCTGCCGAGGCGCCAGGTATCGCGGCGTGGTTCGTCCGGTCGAACAAGGCGTTCTACACCGCGAAGGGGCACCCGGTATCGCTGCTCCTGGCTGACGCGGAGGCGCTGCGCACGGACTGGGCAACTCGTGCCCAGCGCACGGAAACCGAGGCCCGCCAGGGCGACAGGACGCAGGCCACCGGGAACGTGTTCAACAAGCTCATCGAGGAGTTCCATGGACCCCAGCCGCCAGTTGCTTGAGGCGATCGCCATAACGGCCGAGCTGACCGGGACGCAGCTGTCGGCTGGTGCCGCCTGCGTGTTCGCGGCCGACTTGTCGGCCTACCCAGAGCACCAGGTTCTCGGGGCGCTCGTGCGCTGCCGGCGCGAGGTCAAGGGTCGGCTCTCGCTCGCCGATGTGATCAGCCGCCTGGACGATGGCCGCCCTGGTCCCGAGGAAGCCTGGGCGATGATCCCCAAGGACGAAGCCGGAAGCGTCGTCTGGACGGACGAGATGGCGCAGGCCTTCGGCGTCGCCAGCCCGCTCATGGAAGAGCCCATCCAAGCTCGCATGGCGTTCTTGGAGGCATACCGGGACCGTGTGCGCATCGCCCGCGACCAGGGGAGCCCTGTGCGCTGGACGCCATCGCTTGGGCATGACCCCGCTGGCCGCGAGGTGGCGCTCGCTGATGCCGTGCACCACGGCAGGCTGAGCGCAGCGCACGCCCAGGCACTCTTGCCGCATTCCGCCGATCCGGGTGTGCGTGCCCACCTGGAATCGATGGTCGCAACGCTCGCGATAGCGAAGGCCGCATGAGCCTCAACGCCGCCGAGTTCACCGGCTTCACCGCACCGCCGCCACCCAAGCGCCGCGGCCGGCGCGTCACCCCCATGGGCCCCGACGAGGCCCCGACCACCCAGGAGACCACCATGCCCACAGGCGTCTACGTGAGGAAGCCAAAGGCCGCGAAGGCGGTCGAGAAACAGGAAGCCGTGAAGGCCAAGAAACCGGCCGCCAAGGTGCGCAAGACGACCCGGGCCGCCCGCGCCACCAAGGCGACCCGAAAGTCTCCCCTCAAGCCCGCCAGCGCCCCGCGTTTCGGCGTGTTCGATGACGGAACGATCGAGCTGCGCCTACCTGGCTGCACCGGGACCATCGGGACCGACGACGCGAAAGAGCTCGTCGGGTTCATGCGTCTGATCGGCATCGAGGCCTGATGGAGCGCGCGATCGTCCTCCTCGACGAGGCCCGTCGGGCCCGTGCGGTGGAGGCCATCGCCGCCTGCCGCGTGGGTGGCGCTACCCCGCTCGAGGTCGTGATCCGCCCCAAGCGCAAGCCCAAGACCCTCGACCAGCTGGCCCTGTACTGGGTGCTGTGCACCGAGATCGGCGCCGCCATCGGCTACGCCAAGGACGAGATGAGCGAGGTCTTCGTCGAGAAGTACGTGCCACCGATCGCTCGCGTGCTCCCAAGCGGGGAGACCGTGCTCGTGAAGAAAACCCCCTCCAAGTGGTCCAAGGCCGAGGCGAGCCAGATCATCGACCACATGCTGCGCTTCGCGGCCGAGGAGGGGATCGAAACCCACCACCCAGGAGACCTCCAATGAACGACCACACCGAAGCCGCCACGCTGCAGCTGCCCGAAGGGCACGCCGTAGAACTCGCCCGCGAGACCCTCGGGCGCGACCTCCTCGAGGCGCTGATCATGGAGATCCGCCTCATGCCCGACGTGTGGGAGAAGCTCGGCCAAGAGGCCCAGGACGACGTGCTCGACCGCCTCCGGAACCGCGTGCGCGACCTCACGCGCCAGGCCGTGGGCCTCATCGTCTCCAGCGAGCGCACGGTGCTCGCCGCAACCGTCGAGAGCGTCACCTTCAAGGACGGCATCAAGGCCACCCTCAAGATCGCGAAGACCGCTCGCGGCCGGCACGACCTGGCCGACCAGAAAGGCGCCGACGTGGTCGTCGTGATCGCCGACCCCGGCGAGTACCTGCAGGGCATGGACGCGGTCCGCGGGGAGGACGAGCAGCTCACCCTGCAGGGGATCGACAAGGCCACCGGGGAGATCATCGCCCGAGTGCAGGCAGCCGACGCTCAAGGCGGCGCCGACGCGCAGTTCGACGAGCGCCTCCGGAAGGCTCGCGGCGGGGAGAAGTAACACCGGCGGCCTTCGGGCCGCAGTTCACATTGGAGGGGAAGGGTGGAGAAAAGCGTGATTCCGGAGTCCATGGCCATCGTGGTCGACGCCATCGGCGTCTCGGCCACGATCTCGGTGATTCAGGTCTTCTCGGGCACCAGGCTCTACGTCCCGATGCCCGAGAACATGGGCGACGAGCACCCCATCTGCAGGCTGCTGGGACGGCCGCTGGCCGAGAAGCTCTGCTCCGCCGTCCGCGGCGACTACTTGGCCGTGCCTGTCTTCCGCCCCCTCATTCGCGAGGAGCTCGAGCGCGACATCACGGGCCGGGCCCGCGCCGGCGAGAGCTACGCCTCCATCGCGCGCAGCCACCGGATGAGCGAGCGGGCCGTCAGCGACGTCGTGAAGCGGGCGAGGGAGCGGGCGTGACCACACCCAGGAAGCCGCCCGGCGAGAAACAGAAACGCGCGAAAACTCAGATCGGAGGCGGCAAGCCGGGGCCTGGTCGACCGAAGGGGCTGCCCAACAAGGTCACCACCGAGGCTCGGGAGATCTTCAAGGGCATCGTGGAGAGGAACGCCGGAAAGGTGGAGGCGTGGCTCGCAGAGGTGGCCAAGGAGAACCCCGCCAAGGCGACCGAGCTCTTCCTGAAGCTCGCGGAGTTCAACATCCCGAAGCTCACGAGGATGGAGGTGCCCGCCGGCGAGGGTGGCGCGGCCATCATCCAGTTCATCCGGGTCCCGAAGTCGATCGAGGTCGACTGATGCTGGTGCGCCTGCGCCGTCCTGGCGGCCTCGAGGTCACGCTGCGCGTTCGGGACGAGCACCTGCAGGCGGTCCTCGACCGCGCCTGGCGCGAGTTCGGCGACCCCGGGAAGGTCGAGCAAATCCCGGCGCCGCGGATTGAGCCGAAGCCCGAGCCGATTCGCCGGAGGCGCTGGGCGTGATGCACCGGGACAGGCGGCTCCTCGACTCGGCCAACGGGAAACCCTGCGCTGGGTGCGGGCGCAACGACGGCACCGTGGTGGCCGCGCACTCGAACGACTTGGCGCACGGCAAGGGGGTGGGCCACAGGGCGCACGACATCTTCCACGCCCGCCTGTGCCACGCATGCCACGACTTCGTGGACGGCCGCCGCAAGGACGAGCCGACGGGGCTCTATCCTGCGACGCGTGATGGGCGCCGTGAGTGCTGGCGCCGCGCCTTCGACAGAACAATCCTCGCGCTCGCCATGGAGGGCCGGATCGGTTCCACGTGAAGCGCGTGATCGAGCTGCCCGAGCTGCACCCCGGGCAGCGGCGCATCCGGCGGGCCATGAAGCGCTTCAACGTCGCCAGAATGGGCCGGCGGTGGGGGAAGACCACCTTCGGCCTGGACTACCTGGTCGGTGGAGAGGAGGGCGAGCGCGGGCTGGCGGCTGGCTTTCCCTGCGGGTGGTTTGCACCCACCCACAAGGTGCTCGCGGACGGCTGGCGCGAGTCGAAGGCGATCTTGAGCCCCATCATCGTCGCCAAGGAAGAGCGGGACCACCGGCTGGAGCTCGCGACGGGGGGGTCGCTCGAGTTCTGGACCCTCGACATCGACGACCCGGCCCGCGGCCGCAAGTACGGCCGGATCTTCGTGGACGAGGCAGCCCAGGTCCGAAACCTCAAGGACAAGTGGGAGCAGGCCATCCGGCCGACCCTCACGGACTACCGCGGCGAGGCCCTCTTCGGCTCCACGCCGAAGGGCAAGAACTTCTTCCACGAGCTTGACCAGAGGAGCCTCACCCGGGAGAACTGGGCGAGCTTCCACGCCCCGAGCCACGAGAATCCGCACCTGCCGGCCGACGAACTCGAGGAGGCGCGCGGCGACCTCCCGGAGCTCGTCTACCGTCAGGAGTACCTCGGTGAGTACGTCGACTTCGCCGGCGTCGTGGTGCGTCCGGAGTTCCTTCAGCATGGACTGCCGGAGGGGGAATTCCCGATAGTGATCGGCGTCGATCTTGCGATCTCCCTCAAGGACGAGGCCGCCTACACCGCCATGGTCGCGATGTGCCGTGACCGCCCGCTCGGGCGGGTATTCATCCTGGGAGCCCTGCGCTTCCGCGCGACGTTCAACACGATCGTCGAGCAGATCATCGCGTTCGCCGCGTCGATCTCCGCAGAATTCGGGGGGCGAGCGGTGACCGTCCTGGTCGAGGAGGTCCAGTTCCAGGCCGCCGTGGTCCAGGAGCTGCTGCGGCGCTCGAAACTGATCGTTCGTGGCGTGAGGCCGGATAAGGACAAGCTCACGCGGTTCCTGCCGCTCGCGGCCCGATACGAGCAACGCATGGTCTACCACGCGCCCACGCTCCCGGCCTACTTCGCCCAGGAGATCCTCGCGCTCCCGGTCCCTGACTTCTGGGACCAGATCGACGCTTCGAGCATCGCCTACGCGGGCCTGCCCGCCTCGACCGCAGCCGTGGCGAGCGCCGGCCGGAGGACCTTCTGATGGCCGAAGTCACGAACCTCAAGGGCAAGGCGGTGCGCAGCGGGCCGCTCTTCTCCGAGCAGGCGGTCGACCCGCTCCTCAAGTGGATGACCACGGTCTCGGACCCGGACGAGGCGCTCCGGAAGGCCGGGATCACGCGCCCGTCGCTTCGCGTGTGCCTGTCGGACGCCGACATCACGGCGGCCTTCGACACGCGCAAGGAGGCGCTGCTCGCGACGCCGTGGCGCCTGGAGGCCCCCGAGACGGCTGCGCGCGACTTCGTGTGGTCCGAGCTGGAGGACTGGCTCGAGCCGATGGTCCGGTGCGTCTTCAACAGCCTGCCGTTCGGCTACTCGGTGGGCGAGCTCGTCTTCGAGGCGAAGGCCCGGGGGGTCGGGATCAACCGATTCTACGAGAAGCAGTTCGAATGGTTCCGCCCGCAGCAGGATGGCACGCTGCTGTGGGTCCCGACTGATCGGCCGCAGGGCGTCCCGGTCTCGCCGGAGAAGTACGTCGTCACGGTGAGGGAGCCCTCGTACCGCAACCCCTACGGCGAGGCGCTGCTGTCGCGGCTCTACTGGCCGTGGTTCTTCCGCACGCAGGGCTGGCGCTTCTGGGCGAAGTGGCTGGAGCGCTTCGGCTCTCCGCTCCTTGTGGGGAAGACCAGCGGGGACGCGCAGGCGATGGCCACGGCGCTCGCCCGCGCCGTGCAGGACGCCGCCGTCGCGGTGGGCAATGGCGATGAGGTCGAGGCGGTCGAGCAGGGCAGCGGATCCTCGCACTTCGAGGCCTTCGACCGGGCCGTCGTGTCCATGTTCCAGCGGTTGATCCTTGGCCAGACGCTCACCTCGGACGTGGGGACCAACGGCAGCGGCTCGCGGGCCTTGGGCCAGGTGCACAACGAGGTCCGAATGGACCGGCGCAACGCCGACATCCGGCTCACTCGGCGCTCGGTGCAGCGCGTGGTCGACACCCTCTGGAGGCTGAACGGCTTCGCGGGAGAGCCGCCCGAATTCTGCATGGAGGACGACACCGGGCTGGAGGCCGAGCGGGCGCAGCGCGACGCGGCGCTCGTGAACGCGAAGATCCTGAAGCTCACGCCCCAGTACCTCTCCCGGGTCTACGACTTCGAGGAGGGAGATTTCGAGGTGCCGGAGCAGGCCGAGCCATCCGCTGGGCCCGACGCGAAGGACCAACCGGAAGATCCCGATGCCGAGCCTGTGCAGGCGGCCGGTGGGCCGCGCCAGACGCGCTTCACGCCCGGCCAGCAGGCCGTCGATGACGAGGTCACGCGAGTCCTGCGTGGGGTGCGCTCGCCCATCTCCCCGGAGGCGATCCGCGCGGCGATCGATGAGGCGGTGAGCGCCGAGGACCTGTCGATCCGGCTCGCCGCCATGTGGGGCGACGCGGACACCGACGCCTTCCAGATGGTGCTCGCACGCGCGATGTTCGCGGCGGACATGACCGGCTTCGCCCACGCCGGGGGGGCGCCTCGCGAGGCCCAGGCGCCGGTGAGGCAAGAGATCGACCTGAAACTCACGCTCGGCCAGGAGCCGACGACGACCCGCATTCGCAAGGATGGCGACGGATGGATTGCCGAGAAAGGTAGCGCATGACGATGCAACGAAGTGTCGCGGTGAACAACGCGCGGCTCGACGCGGTAGAGACCACCGTTGGGACCGCCCCGAAGCTGCGCATCTACTCGGGGGCGCAACCCGCGAACTGCGCGGCAGCGCGCACCGGGACGCTCCTGTGCGAGATCACGCTGCCCTCAGACTGGATGGCTGCTGCTGCCGCCGCCGTGAAGGCGAAGGCCGGAACGTGGAGTGGTACGGGCGCAGCTGCAGGGACGGCCGGGCACTACGCGATCATGGATACCGCCGGGACCAACTGCCACGAGCAGGGATCGGTCACCGCGACCGGTGGCGGCGGCGACATGACGGTGGACAACACGTCGATCGCCATCGGCCAGGCGGTCACGGTGAACACCTTCCAGTGGACCGCGGGGAACCAATAATGAATGTCACCAGGAAGATGGAATACGCGGTGCAGGCCCTGCGCTCGATCGCGGAGCACGACGACGCGCCGATCGGGGAGGTCAAGTCGGCGCTGGAGACCCTGAAGAAGCACGCGGACGCCATGCTCGCGCAGGCGGTGAAGCGGCGTGCTGCGAAGAAGGTGAGCTGAGATGGCCGGCCCCGTCGCCGCCTTTGCGCAGCACTAGCGGGAGCGCATCGAGGCTCCCATGCTGCTGCTCACCAGCATCAACGACATCGTCCGCGTAATCACCAGCGCGGCGGCCGACATCGAGGTCCACGCCTCCTATGTAGACCACGCCTCGGGGACGATCACGCCGGGGCGAACGAACACCGCGTCGATCACGACGGCCACGACCACTACCGTCGTCCCGAGCCCTGGCGCCTCGACGCAGCGCAACCTGAAGCACCTGAACATCACGAACAACCACGCCTCCGTGTCCTGCGCGGTGACCGTGGAGCACACCGACGGCACCAACCCGGTCGAGCTGATGTCGTTCATCCTGCTCCCCGGCGAGAATATGATCTTCAACGCAGAGGGGCGGTGGGCACACCGAGACACTCAAGGCGCGGAATACCCCCCCGCTGGCCTCGGTGCCTATACGGGTTTCCCCGTGGGATTCATGAAATCCGGCACGGCCTCCGACGCGGTGGGCTACTGGTACTGCACGGCGAAAGACGCAGGCTTCCCGGGCGCGTGGGCAGTCGGGACGCCGGGCGTCAACGGGCGCGTGACCGATGGGACCGCGGCTGCCGACGCGGGCTGTATCCCGATCAAGAATCCGTCGGTCGGTGCGAACTTCCTCACCGAGATGCAGATGGCGGCGGCCGTCAACCACTCGCACCTACTGTTCGATGTCCTGTGGGTGAACTCCGGGCTCGTCATCACGACGACCGGCGCCCAAGCCATCACGTCGCCGACGCTGCCCGCGCGAGACGTGAACGGCACGACGAATGGCGAGGGCTGCATGATCGCCATCCTGTGCACGGCCGCGGTCGGCCTGGCGGCGGTGGCATCGAACGCGACGGTGAACTACACGAACTCCGATGGGACGGCGGGGCGGACGGCGACGCTCTCCGCCATCGTCGGCTCCCAGGCGCCCGCGACGCCCGTCATCGGCACGCTGATCTGGTTCAACCTGGCTGCCGGCGACAAGGGCGTGCGCTCGATCCAGGGCATCACGCTGGGCACGAGCTGGGTGTCGGGGTCGATCTCGCTCATGATCACCCGCGACATCGCGACCATCGGCACGACGATCCCGAACGTGTCCGCGCAGAAGGTCATCGGCTCGCCGGGCATCAGGCTCTACAACGGCACGTGCATGCTGCACTGCGCGCTGACCAGCGCGACGACGGCGACCTTCTTCAGCGGCGAGCTCACGATAGCCGAGAAGTAACCGATGGCCGCGATTGGACAATTCGATCCCGGCCTGCGCATTGAGAGCTGGTTCGCCAGCGAGCTAACGATCGAGGGCTGGTTCGACGCCGACCTGGTCGTGACTCCTGCTGCCGGCGGAGGCGTCAACGCCGCCCTGGACGTCACCGAGGCACCGGACGCCCTATCCGCTGCAGCGAGCGTTGCCGTGCAGGTCGCTGGCAGCGTCTCGGAGGCGGGTGACACCTTGGCGGCCACGGCGGCCGCCCTGGTCACGGCCAACGCGGGCATCACCGAGGCCGGAGATACCGTCAGCTCGGCATCGAGCGCCACCGTCACGGCGGCGGGGTCGATTGCCGAAGCGGCGGATACGCTCTCGTCCGCGGGCGCTGTCGCCATCGCGGCGACCTTGAGCACGACCGACGCTCCGGATACGCTCACGGCGGACGGATCGGTTCTGGTCACAGCCAATGGGACCATTTCGGAGGCTGGAGACGCCCTCAGCGCGGATGGGACGGTCGGATCGACCACGATCACTGCCGACGCGTCGATCACGGAGGCCGGGGATAGCCTTTCGGCGGACGCGTCGATCGCGATCGCCTTCACGGCCAGCATCACGGAGGCTGGCGACACGCTTTCCGCTGATGGGTCCGTCTTCGGGACGCTCACCGCTGACGCCTCCATCCAGGAGGCGCCGGACACCCTGAGCGCAGCTGCGTCGAACGGAGATAAGCAGCCGCAGCAGGGCGGCGGGCGGGCGTTCCGAGGGTGGGCGCACGTCAACAGGAAGCCCGCGGCAGCGCCGCGCGCGCGGCTCGCGCCGATCGTGGCGGATGCGATGATCCAGGAGGAAGGCGACAACGTCGTCAGTCTTGCCGAGGTCCGCGAGGCCCGTCAGGCCGCCACGCCGCCGGGTGTAATGCCGCCACGTGAGCCGGGGCCCGCGCCGGTGATCGAACTGCGCAGGCCAGCGCCCGCGGTAGTTGACTCCCCCGCCGTGGTAGTTGACTCCCTTGGCGAGGACGACGAGGCGATCGCCATCCTTCTCGCGCTGGTGGCCTGATGATCTCGATCTCGTTCCGGCTCCCGTTCTCGCAGGCCGTGGCCGCCGCTCGTCGCCGCAATGTCATGTTGCCCGCGGACTACTACGCGCTGCCCGCCGAGTACCGGCGCCAGGCGTTCACGGTCACGGGGCTCGCCACGCTCGACCAGATCCAGCGCGTACGCGATAGCCTCACCGCGGCGATCGGGGACGGGCAGACCTTCATGGAGTGGAAGAAGGGGCTCGACGTGACCGCCCTTGCGCTCCCTCGCGCCCGACTTGACCTGATCTATCGCCAGGCGGCGCAAACCGCCTACATGGCTGGGCACCAGCGAACGCTGGAGGGGAACACCGACCGGCGCCCGTTCTGGATGTACTCGGCCATCAACGATCACCGCACGCGCCCGACCCACCGGGCCATGAGCGGGTTCGTTGCGCGCCACGACGACCCGGTGTGGAAGCGGTGGTTTCCACCATGCGCCTTCAATTGCCGGTGCACCATCGTCTCGCTGACCGAGGAACAGGCGAAGCGCCGCGGCTATCCAATGGCGCGCCCGCCCGTCGAGCCGGACCCCGGCTTCCGAAATGCCCCGCTTGACGAAGGCGAGAAGCTGGACCAGCTGCTGCGCGATCGCGTGCTCGTGGCGGGCGGCGTGTTCGCGGTGGCCTACGAGAGGGCGGTGGCACGGATGCTCGCTCCGGACTGGCTGCCATCAGCATCGCTCCTTGAAGGGGAGATCGCGCTCCTGGCTGCCATGAGGGGAGATCCGAGATACGCGGTACTCACGCCGGCGGAGGTCTACTCGATAGGCGCTTACACGGGATCCTCTTTCTCGTGGCTCAACGAGCACCTGCGCGGGAACGTGGAGGAGCTCTCAGCGATCCAGATAGGGATGGTCCAGAGCTTGGGATCCGCCGTACGCAAGCTCGAGCAGGGAGTCGAACGCACTCTTTGGCGCGGGTTCACTGTGGACGAGGGGCGCCATGCGGGGTTGCGCGGTAAATTCGTCCGTGGCGAGGTTGGGGAATCCGAGGCATTCCTGTCGACGTCGGACAGCCAGGTAATTGCGACGGCGAGGGCTCGTCCAGCCGGGCGCCTTCGCGGAGTTCTCATCGAGATTCGAACCTCTCGAGGTGCCGATGTCCACGACTTCGTCGACCTCCAGGAGGGAGAGATTATCATCGCGCCCCAGGCGCGCTTCCTTGTTGTGTCGGTGCGCGAGGAAGGGGGTATTCTGTACGTTCAGCTGCGCGATGCAGCGGGGCAGGCAGGATTCGGGTTCAGCGCATGAAAAGGAAGTGGACCGAGCAGGAACTGCGAGCAGTCCGTCCCGGGCTCACCGGGGTCGAGATTGCGGACCTCCTCCTGCGGGTGAACCGCCCGTCGACGCCGTACGCCAACCGGATGGACGCGGACGATCCGGGGCTCGTGAACTGCATTCTCAACCCGCCTCCGCGTGATAAGGACGGGCTCACGTCGGCGATGCGCAAGGTCAACGCCTTCGCCGACCAGCGCGGCCTGCCCATCCCCTTCCCCCCGAAGTAGCTTCAGCATCACCTGCTTCAGCATGGACGCCCCGGCGCTCGCCGTCGAGGATTCGCGGCATGCGCAAGTCCAAGCCGCTCCATCTGTCGTGCCCGGCCACCTTCTCGGGAGAGAAGACCGGCCCGCGCAACTTCGAGGGCATCGCCTACTCCGGTGGGGTCGTCACCGACCACCCGTGGTTCTCGCGCGTCGCCTTCGACCTGGCTTCCACCACCTTCGACACCCCGGCGCCCGCGCTCTACAAGCACGGCGAGCCCGTCGGCGTGATCCAGAGTTCGGTGATCGAGAAGGAAATCAAGATCGCTGGCCAGATCTTCAGCGACTCCGACGAGATCGCCAAGGGGATCGCCGACAAGGCCGACCGTGGCATGCCCTGGCAGCTCTCCGTGGGCATCTGGCCCGGCGACGTGGACGAGATCGGCCGCGGCAAGAAGGTGCAGCTGAACGGGCGGACCCTCGAGGGCCCGCTCACGATCTTCCGCAACAACCGAATCCGCGAGACCTCGTTCGTCGCCCTGGGCGCGGATGCGGCCACAGCGGCCCAGATTTTCGAGGCACGTGAAGGAGAACGGAACATGGAACGCGAGCAGGAACTGCAGCAGGAAGTCGATGCGCTGAAGGCGAAGAACGTGGCCCTCGAAGCGGAGAAGAAGGCCGGGGCGGACAAAGCAGCCGCTCTGCAGGAGCAGTTCGAGGCGAGCCGGCGTGCGACGCGCACCGAGGCCGTGAAGACGCTCTTCAGCGCGATCGGCCGCGAGTTCAAGGAAGACGACGCGAAGCCCTACGTCGAGATGAGCGACGAGGCCTTCTCGGCCGTCTCCAAGGACCTCGCCAAGAAGCCGGCGCTGCCCGCCCACCTGTCCGGCGAGCAGGCGACCCACGGCGCCGGCGAGATCAAGGGCACCGCCAAGATCATGGACGCCGCCCAGCAGTTCATCGCCGCGCAGGCCGCTCTCGGCCGCACCGTCTCCGTCTCGGACGCCGTGACGCACGTCACCGCCGAGGCGAAGAAGGCCGCCTGACCCATCGACTGAGGAGACCGAAATGCTGAACCCCCTGCTCACCAAGGCCTTCACCGCGGGCGCCGCCGTTGCCCAGAACCGGATCGTGAAGATGGGCGCCGCCGACGGCGCCGTGATCGTTGCGGCCGCCGTTTCCGACAAGCCGATCGGCGTGTCCGTCGCCTCGATCGACGCAGCCTCTGGCGGTCGCGTCGACGTGGTCCTCGCCGGCGTCTACGAAGTGAAGGCGGGCGGCACGATCACCCGCGGCGACCCGATCACCTCGGACGCCACCGGCCAGGCGGTGACCGCCGCCCCGGCCGCCGGCACGAACAACGGGATCATCGGCCGCGCCCTCCAGAGCGCCGTTTCCGGCGACATGGTCGACGTGCTGATCTGCCCCTCCAGCTTCCAAGGCTGACCCCGAAAGGACCATGACCATGAACCACTTCAAGACCACGCTCGCAGCTCTCCTGATCGCCGCCACCGCCTTCGCGGGCACGGCCTCGGCGGCCATCCGCGCCAACGCCACGCAGCTAGCCTTCCTGGGCACCGTCGGCGCGGCCTACAGCCTCGGCCTCGTCTCTCCGGAAGCTGCTTCGCTCGGCGTCGCTTTCCTGGGCGTGACCGGCCTCGCGCCCTTCCCGGTGCAGGAGGACCTCACCGCGATCGCGCTCATGTACCGCAACAAGAGCACCATCGCGGACGACGTGATGCCCCGGGTGACGGTCAACAAGCAGGCCTTCAAGTACTTCAAGCACACCCTGGCCGACGGCTTCACCATCCCGGACACGAAGGTTGCGCGCGCGTCCGCGCCGAACCGGGTGGAGTTCACGGCGACCGAGACCACCGACCAGACGGTCGACTACGCCCTGGACGACTCGATCCCCTTCGAGGACATCGAGAACTCCTCGCCCGGCATGAACCCGCAGGGCAAGGCGACCGAGTACATCTCGAACCTGATCGCGCTGGACCGTGAGGTCCGCGTGGCCACGGCCGCCTTCACGGCGGGCAACTACGCCGGCGGCAACCAGTCGACCCTCTCGGGCACGTCGCAGTGGTCCGACTTCACGAACTCGGACCCCATCAGCGCGATCCTCACGGCGATGGATTCCATGGTCATGCGCCCGAACGTGATGGTGCTGGGGCAGGCCGTGTGGACCAAGCTCTCGACCCACCCGAAGCTCGTGAAGGCCTTCTACGGCACCTCCGCCGACACCGGCATCGTGACCCGCGAGTTCATCCGCCAGCTCTTCGAGTTGGACGGCCTCTTCGTGGGCCAGAGCTGGTACAACACGGCGCGCAAGGGCCAGACGGCAACGCTCGCCCGCGCGTGGGGCAAGCACTGCTCGCTCATCTACCGCGACAACCTCGCGAGCGTGGACCGCGGCACGACCTGGGGCCTCACGGCGCAGTACGGCTCCCGCGTGGCCGGTTCGTTCGAGGACCGCGACGTGGGCATGCGCGGCGGCGTCCGGGTACGCGCCGGCGAATCGGTGAAGGAAGTCATCACCGCCAACGACCTGGGCTACCTCTTCGTGAACGCGGTGGCCTGAGCATTCATCGTCTCCTCCTGGAGAAGTGATCGCCGCCGCAAGGCGGCTTGCGAAGGGCGCCGGAGCAATCCAGCGCCCTCTTTTTCTGACGACGAGAAGACACCATGAAAGAATACACGACGATTCGGCGCGTTTCCCACGACAACCGCGACTACGCCATTGGCGAGCCCATCGAGCTGGACGACGACCACGCCCAGGCGCTGCTCGCGGTGGGTGCGATCGCCGAGAAGGAACCGGCCGAGGGTGAAGCGAAGCCCAAGGGCAAGAAGAAGTAGGCCCTGAGGCATGGGCTACTGCGCGCAGGCTGACCTCGAGGCGCGGTTCGGCGCCGAGGAGCTGAAGCAGCTCACCGACGAGACGAACGTCCCGCCGGCGACGATCGAGGTGGCGGAAGTGGCGAACGCCTGCGCGGAGGCCTCCAGCCTCATCGACGGCTACCTCCGCAGCCGCTACACGCTCCCCCTCTCGACGATCCCGGACGTGCTCAAGAAGTGGGCCTGCGACATCGCGCGCTTCTACCTCTGGGACGACCGGGCTGGGGAGGGCACGCCCGTGCGGGCGGCCTACGACGACGCGCTGAAGCAGCTCGAGGCGGTGGCCAAGGGCACCTTCGCCCTCGTCACGTCGGCCGGCGCGGACGTATCCCAGGGGACGGGCTCGATCGCCATCTCGACCTCCGACCGGGTCTTCACGGACGACCTGCTGTCCCTGATGCCGTGAAGATCCTGATCGAGGTCCGAGACGAGCAGGTGACCCGCCTGCTGTCCAGGCTCTCGGAGCTGGGGACGAACCTGCGCCCGGCCATGAACGCGATCGGCGAAGCGGTCGTGAATTCCACGCGCCTTCGCTTCGCGGAGTCCGCGGCGCCGGATGGGAGTGCGTGGAAGCCGCTCGCGTTCGCTACCCTTATCGCGCGCAGCCGGCGCGGACGCAGGGGCTCGCGAATCGTGTCCGTGGGATCCGGCCAGCCGCTCCTGGATACCGGGCAGCTGCGCAACTCGATCAGCTTCGGGGCGTCGGATCGCGAGGTAGTGATCGGGACGCCGCTTTCCTGGTCGCGCGTCCACCAGTTCGGCGGGCAGGCCGGGCGTGGCCACAAGGTGCGCATCCCGGCGCGGCCGTTCCTGGGCATTTCGCAAGAGGACCGAGCCGAGATAACCGCCATCCTCGCGGACCACCTCGGGAGTGCTGCGTGATCGTCTCGCCGTGGGTTGCCCGCCTCAAGGAATCCGGCACGCCGTTCCGGCAGGTGGGGGGTGCCGCCGAGCTCGATGCGGCCCTTACTGGCGGGCTCAAGGCCGCGCCGGCCGCGTTCCTGCTGCCCCTGGCCGAGACGGCGAGCGAGAACCAGCGCGTGAACGCCGTGTTGCACCAGGTAGGCGCCGCGGTGGGCGTGGTGATCGTCGTGAGGAACCTCGCGGATGCGCGCGGGGACCAGGCCGTCGGCGATCTTGAGACTGCGCGCGCGTGGGCGCGCACCAAGCTCCTCGGGTGGCAGCCCTCGGGAGCTCACGACCCCGTGGAGTACGCCGGCGGGCGGGTGCTCGCGCTCGCGAACGGCTACCTGTGGTGGCAGGACGACTGGGAGACGGCCTACGTGATCACGAGTCCGTAGCCGCTTCAGCATGGACGCCGGAGGCGTCGATTCCTACCCTCCGGTGCGTACAGCGTGGAATTCACTGGAGACCGACATGGCCCGCAAACCCGATCCCGAGACCACCACCCCGACCACGGCGAGCGCGCCAGTCGGCGCCGGCGGCCGGTACGTCAACAACCCGGACGGCACCACCTCGCTGGTGGAGCGCACCGAGCAGCGCGATCCGCGCATCAGCGAAGAGCCCGCCGAGGCGCGCCCGGCGCCCGCGGAGCAGCCCCGTCCCGCCGCGCCGTCCACGACCCACCCCGAGGAGTAAACCATGCCTCTCTACATGCGCCGCGCCCTCGTGATGGCGAAGATCGAGTCCACCTACGGCACGGACCCCACCCCCGCTGGCGTGGACGCCGTGCTGCTGCGCAACCTGCGCATCAAGCCCATGGCCGCGGAGTTCGCGCCTCGCGACCTGATCCGCTCGTTCTTCGGCAACTCGGAGAACCTGCCCGCCGCGATCCACGCGGAAGCGGAGTTCGAGATCGAGGTGGCCGGCAGCGGAGCGGTTGCCACGGCCCCCAAGTGGGGCATGTTCATGCGCGCGTGCGCCATGAGCGAGACCACCACGGCGGCCGACGTGACCGGGGCTGCCCAGGCGGGCGCTGCGACCACCGTCACCCTCGCCGCCGGTGCCTCCGCCGTGGACAACTTCTACAACGGCATGAAGGTCGACATCACGGCCGGCACCGGCTCGGGCTCCACCGGCATCATCGTGGGCTACGTCGGCGCCACCAAGATCGCCACCGTGGCAGCTCCGTGGGTGGTCAACCCGGCCGCCGCCTCCACCTACGCGATCCGGGCCAACGTGCAGTACCGCGGCGTAAGCACCGCCATGGAGAGCGTGGCGTTCGTGTGCAACTACGACGGCGTCCAGCACAAGTTCCTCGGCGGGCGCGGCAAGGTGAGCCTCACGCTCAACGCCAAGGGCATCCCGGTGTGGAAGTACAGCCTCATGGGGCTCTACCAGACGGTGACGGACACCGCGCAGGTGACCCCGGACTACGCGGCGTGGAAGTCCCCCATCACGGCCAACAGCACCAACACGCCGGTGTTCCACCTGCACGGCGTCACTCCGGTGGTGGACACCTTCGCCATGGACCTGGCGCAGAACGCCATCTACCGCGCGCTCATCGGCTTCGAGCAGGTCCTGGTGACGGATCGCAAGCCCAAGGGCAGCATCAAGTTCGACGCCACCCTCGTGGCCACGAAGGATTGGTGGACCATCGCCAAGAATGCCACCCTCGGCCCCGCGGCGTTTCGCCACGGCGCCGTGGGCGGCAACATCGTCCAATGCTCATTTCCGGCGGTGCAGATCGAGCCGCCGGAGTACGAGGATTCCGATGGCGTCCTGATGGTCAACGCAGGCCTCATCCCGGTGCCCGTCCTGGGCAACGACGAGGCCTACATCACGTCGATGTAACGGAGGCCTCATGGCATTCAAGCTGTCCAAGCACCCCACTTTCACCGCCGTGGTCGAGCTGAGCATGACCGGGCCCGCGGGGAACTTGCTGCGCGGCGCGATCAAGGGCGTGTTCAAGCGCCTCGACCGCTCCGAGATCAAGGATTTCCTCGAGCGGTACAACAAGCTGATCGCCGACCACGCGGCCGTGGACGACCTGCTGGCCGAGGTGCTGGTGGGGTGGGCCGAGATGCAGGACGACGACGGGTCCGAAATGCCGTTCACGCGAGAGAACCTCAACCGGGTGCTGGAAAACATCCCGGTGGCGGGCCTCGCGTTCATGCAGTCCTACTTCAAGCATGCCGCGGGAGGACGAGAGGGAAACTGATCGGCGCGGCTCGGTACTGGGCACTCGGAGACGAACGGGCCGCGCGAGATCTGAAAGAAGTCGTCAGGCAGCTTCGCGCCGGGGGTGCCCCCGAGGTGGAGATTGCCAAGCTCGCCGGACAGGAAGGGGACGGCGGGGACTACGAAATCTGGCCCGAGAACGCAGATGCGCTCCGGGCTTTTTCATTTTGCGAGAGCCAATGGCGCGTGGCCTTTGGCCCGATGGGAGGGGCGGTGTGGATGGGGTTGCGATGGGACGCCGTGGACCGCGCGCTGCGGATCTTCGGCATCCCGGACAACGAGGAGACCTGGTGGGCCATCCGGGTGCTTGAGCGCGAGGCATCGGCAGCACTCAACGAAAAGGCGGGCGAAAAGTGAGCGCTAATATCACCTTCGGGGTACGGATCACGGCGGACAACCAGGTGTTCGTTAACGGTGTGCGCGCGTCCACCGAGGAGGTGAACAAGCTCGGCGAGGGCTTGAAGCGCGTCTCCAAGGACGCCGACGGGGCCGCCGGCAGCCAGGAGAGCCTTACCGGCGCGGTCGCCAAGGGCTCGATCGCGGCGGACGTAGCGATGAAGGCCGTCCAGTTTCTGGGTGACACCTACGCCGGGATGAAGGAACAGACGCGCCAGGCACAGCAGGAGCAGCTGCGGCTGGAGAGCGTGCTCAACGCCACGCAGGGGGCGGCGGGCAGGACGGCGGAGCAGATCTCGGAACTCGCGAATGCGATGGCGAAAGCCACGCGCTTCGATGGCGACGGGATCAAGAAGGCCGCGGCCCAGCTCGCCGCTTTCGGGGACATCGCCGGGAAGACGTTCGACCGCACGATCAAGGCGGCCGGGGACCTGGCCGCGGTGTTCGGGGGCGATCTTGAGACTCGCACCTTGCAGCTCGCCAAGGTGCTGACCGAGCCGGGGACCTCGCTGGGGCAGTTTGAGCGATCGTTCGGCAAGTTTGAGCCGGAGGTGAAGAAGGCGATCGCGAACGCCCTCGAATTGAACGACGTCATGATGGCTCAGAAAATCATCCTGGACAACCTAGAGGGGCGCGTCGGCGGAGCGGCGGTGAACGCATACCGCGGGCTGGAGCGGCAGATCGAAGGGACGAATAAGGCCTGGGACGACCTCCTCAAGGCGATGGGCGAGCGCGTCTTCGATGCGCAGTCGAAAGACGCGTCGGCATTCGAGACGGTTCTTCGTTCCTTGGGGGACACGATAAGGGCGACCTCGAGCGACTGGGAGAGAGCCGCGTTGATCGCCGAGGAGTCCGGGATCAACATGTTCAATCCCCTCGCGATCCCGGCGATTGTTGGCTCCGCTGCCCAGCAGCGTGAGCAAGAGCGCCTGCTTGCCGGTGACGGTGCGCGGCGCCCCGGAGCAAGCGCAGATCCCAACAGACAACGAGCTGCAGACGAGTTTAAGCGGCTCCTGGAGGGGTCGAGCAAAGCGGAGAAGTTCGCCTCCGAGTGGCGTCACGCTTGGGCCACCATCATCCAGGACGGAAAGGTTGGGACGGCCGAGGCGAGCCAGATCATCGAGTCCATCGTGGCGAAGTACACGTCCGCCGTCAAAAGGACTTCGGACGAATCGAAGACGCGCACCGAGGAAGCCTACGACGCCGCTCAGCAGGTCGACCGCATGGAGGAGGAGGCCAACGCCGAGCGCGAGAAGGGGGCGGCCTTCGTCGCCAAGATGCTCAGCGACATGAACGGCATCGTGGCCACCGCGGAAGAGGACGTGGCCCTGTGGGGGGTCCGCTCGGAATACGCCGGCAACATCCGCAAGGCGCGGGAGCTGACCAAGAAGCTGGAGGGCGAGATTTGGCTCGTGGACGAGAACCAGGCGAAGGCGATGCGCGACATCCTCGCCTCGACGCTGGCCGCCATGGACGCCAGAACCGCCACCATCATCCTCTTGAAGGAGGAGAAAGCGATCACCGAGGCCAGGATCGAGGCCGAGAAGCGGTTGGGCGCCGAAATCGAGAAACAGAACGAGCAGATCGGCCAGTCGCTCACCGATGCCCTGTTCCGGGCCTTCGAGAGTGGCGAGGGGTTCGGCCGGGCGTTCGCCCAGACGCTCATGAACACCATCAACGCCATGGTGTTGCGCCCGATCATCAACCCAATCTCCAGCGCGGTGGGCGGGGCGGTCAACGCCGGTCTTTCGTCGGCAGGGAACGCGGTCGCCGGGTACTTGGGATATGGCAGCATCGGCACTGCGAGCCAGTTCGTTGGCGGGCTCACCGGGGCGATCCCGGCGGGCGCGATCGGCGCAGAGGC
The DNA here is from genome assembly GCA_016720855.1 of Betaproteobacteria bacterium. Taxonomy (NCBI): domain Bacteria; kingdom Pseudomonadati; phylum Pseudomonadota; class Betaproteobacteria; species Betaproteobacteria bacterium. The sequence continues at coordinate 858,204 of JADKJU010000002.1, forward strand.
GGTTGCGGCGGGCGTCGGCGTGGATTCGTTGTCGGCGTCCATCGGGTCCGCATTGCTGGGGCTCGGCCCGGTGGGTTGGGCAACTATCGCTGCAGCAACCGTAGCCGCCTACGTGGGACTGCGTGATCCCGGGCCTGCGGAGCGGCAGGGAACCTTTGGCCAGGTGACCGGGGACACCCAGGGGCTCGCCTACTCGGCCCGTAGCCGGTTTAGCCAGTTCGGTTTCTCCGACATGGCGTGGGGTTCGGACGCCGACATGAAGCCCACGATCACGGCGTTCCTCGGAGGGCTCACCACCTTCGAGAACGCCCTGTACGCGGCCATCAAGCCCGACCAGCGGGAGGCGGTGTCCACCGCCCTTGCGGGGTCCACGCGCCGGTACTCCCTCGGGACGGAGCACGAGGACTTCGGCGCCCAGCTGCTCGGCATTGCGCGCGATCGCCTGGCGACGATCGTGGGGGCCATCTACCCCTCGCTGGAACACCTCATCATCGGCTTCGAGGGCACGGGCGAGGAGCTGCTCAACTTCGTGTCCGGCCTCATGCGCACGCAGCAGATCATCAATGCGATGGTGGACGCCAACCCCATGGAGGCGGCCACCACCCAGTTCCGCAACGCGCAAAACGGTATCGCCACGGCGCTCAACGCCAACAACAGCCGCATGCGCACCCTGATCGAGACCTTCGACGGCACGGCCGCCGGCGCCGACGCGCTCACCCAGGCCACCAACCAATACTACATGGCGCAGGTGCAGCTGCTGGTCCAGATGGAGGAGATCAGGCAGTCGGTTGCCGGCATGTTCGGCGACACGCGCCGCTCCATCGAAATGGGTGGGCTCACCGACCAGGAGCGGTACAACTACCTGCAGAACGAGGCCGACGACCTGTACAGCCAGGTGCTCGCATCCACCAACCCCGAGGAAATCCAGCGGTGGGCGCAGCGCATCAACCAGGACATCCTCGATTCGTTCAACCTTCTGGCTCCGGAGCAACAGCGATCGGAGCGCGAGAACTTCCTCTCGCGGCTGGACACGGTGAGCACCGCCACCCAGGCGCGCATCGCGTCGCTGCAGACCCAGGCGGCTGCCGCCACCCGGGCCAACATGGATCGCGTGGCCGATCTGTGGGAGGAGGCCTCCACCGAGCAGAAAGCGGCGGCGGCCGTGCAGCTCGCCGCGGCCAAGCTCAACTACGAGAACTCGGCGGGGTACTCGCCCTATTCCGGGCCGCCGATCCCCACGAAGCAACCCGGCGATTACGCCAAGAGCTACGTGCTGACGGACGGAGGCTGACATGCCGCGCAAGATTTCCACGGCACTCGACACCGAGCTCGCGAAGACGATCACCTCTGTCGGATACCTGATCGAGATGGTCATGTCGTCGACGCTGCGCATGTCCAACCTCGGGACGGTGTCGTGGGACGGCTACCCCTGGGTGGGTGTCGACTTCTCGCTCGACAACATGGAGGCCTCGGAGGCCGGGCGCATGACCCCCTCCCTCGCGATCCAGAACCTCGACAGCGCCATGGCCGCCCTGTTCCTCACCGACAACATGGCCGACGTGCGCGTGACGTGTCGCCAGTTTGCTCGAGGCGCGCTGGGGGTTGCCGACGTGGTGACCCTGTTCACGCTCGCCGTGGGAGAGGCCCGCATCGGCCTGAAGGAGATCGTCATCCAGCTGGTGCCGGAAATGAACGCCGCGTTCTCGCCGCGGCGCCGGGTCGATCCGTCGTTCGGCTTCTCCTACGCCTTGCCGCGCGGCTCCCAGGTGGCGTGGGAAAACGAGATCTTCACGACGGAGGCCGCCAATGGCTGATTACCCGGTGGCCAAGATCGATGTGGCCGGCTCGAAGTTCACGTGGAAGGACGCCATCCTGCTGTCCACCGCGCGGGACGGCGGCACCAAGGCGCGCCGGCTCGCTGCGGCCAAGAAGCGGGCGTGGAAGCTCCACCACGCGTTCCTGAACGCCTCCGAGTACGCCGCGCTGGAGTCGTTCTACAACACCTATCGAGCCGACACGTTCAATTTCACCTGGCGCGGAGTCGTGTACGAGGTGCTGTTCGCGGACAGCGAGATCGACTTCGCCCCGCTCAAGAGCGAGAACAGCGATGTCACCATCACCCTGATGGAAGTCTAGTGGCCAAAGACCGGGTCATCCCCTCCGTCATCATCAACCTGCCCAGGGACCCGTCTGGGCAAGCGCCGCCGACCACGCTCAACGCGGCCGCGCAGGCCTCCACGCAGGCGCAACTCATCACCGCCGGGCGCGACAGCTACATCCCCATCACCTACGGCGGTCCGGATCGCGTGGCGGGGCTCCTGTACTTCTGCCGCGTCCACAACGGCAATCTCGTGGTCGTGCAGATCCTCGGCCACGGCCCGATGGAGAGCATCACGGGTGTGGACATGGACGACGGGGCGCTGCCAGCGAGCGTGACGGTCGCCACCTACCTTGGCACGGACACCCAGAACGAAGACCCCACGCTGGTGGCGGCCATCCCGGGATTCGCCGAGAAGATGCGCGGCACGGCCTACCTGGTCGCCGTGGTCCCGCCGGGTGTGTCCAGAGGATTCCCGCGCTTCACCGCGCTGGTCAAGGGCGTCAAGGTGTACGACCCCCGCGAGAACGTGATCACGTACTCCAACACGTTCTCCAACGCGGCGTGGACCAACTCGCTGTCCACCCTCACCCAAGGGGCGCTGGCCCCTGACGGCACCCCCACCGCATGGACTCTGACGGACAGCAACGCGGCGGGCTACGGGGCCCTCTCGCGCAACTTCGCGATCGCGAACGACACCGCCAGCTACGCCATGTCGATCCGCGTGAAGAAGACCGCGGGCGGTACTGCCCCCACGTTCGGCATCAACGTCAACCTCGTGGGCGGCACGGGCGTCACGCGGCACCTGCGGCTCAACACCGACACCGGGGTGGATGCGTTCGGCAATTGGACGGTCACGACCGACCTGCGCGATCCCACCTTCTGGCTGTGCGCCGCGGTCGTCACCAACAACGCGTCCGGAAACACGAACCTCGCGTACGCCCTCTACCCCGCCACGAGCGCCTACGGCGGCGGAGCGTCCGACACGGTGGCGGCCACCGGCAGCGCGGTGTGCTGCTGGGCGCAGGGAAATAACGGGGCCACCATCCTGCCGTACACCCCGACCACCTCGGCAATCGTGCTCCCCGGTACGCGGTGGAGCGACAACCCTGCGCTCGCCCTCGCGGACTTCGCGGTCAACACGGTGTACGGGTGTCGCAAACTCGCCGACTGGACGCAGGTGGCCTATGCCGCGGCGTACTGCGACGAGCTCGTGGGCGCCACGCCCGAGAAGCGCAACCTGCTGTCCCTCACCATCCTCGAGAAGCGCACGACCGACGAGTGGGTGGACGTGCTGCGTGCCTACGTGCCGGCGTTCGTGGAGTGGGACGGCGACATCATGTACATGACGCACGACGGCCCGCGCCCGAGCGATCACGCCTTCACCGCCGCCAACATCGACACCTCCCCGGAGCCGGCGCTGATCAACCGGGGCCTGCAGGATCGGGCCAACGTGGTGGAGATCGGCTTCATGCGCACGGACGTGACCCCGTGGGTGATGGATTTCGCCACCGCCGACAACGCGCCATCGGTGCGCTACAAGAGCCGCGTGGACCTCCCCGGCATCCGCCGGGCCACGCAGGCCTACCGTTTCGCAGTCGAGCGGCTGAACCACTACACGCTGGAGCGCCTCGAGGCGATCTTCGGGGCGTTCGAGCAGGCCCTGAAGGTACGCGTCGGCGACGTCGCCACGGTGACGGACGACATCGGGATGTCGGGACAGCTCATCCGCGTGACCGCGCGCACGGATCGCGGGCATGGCCGCTGGCTCGTGGGCGGGAGGTTCTACTCCGCCGCAGCGTTCTCAGATTCCATCGCCACGGGGGCGGCGGGGAACGCCACCAACCTGCCCAACCCGCGCATCGTGCCCGCTCCCGCCTCCATCACGGTGACGGAGACGGTCTACGCGGAGAAGGAAGTGACGGCGGACGCCCTCGGGCGCGGCTTCATCTATCAGAGCCGCCTGGACGTGACCTGGCCCGCGGTGTCGCACCCCTACAAGGTCAAGTACCGGGTGCAGTTCCTCGATGGGGCCCAGGTGATCCACGAGGGCACCACCCCGGACCTGTCCTACTCGTCCCCGGCGGTGCAACAGGGCATCACGTACACCGTCAAGGTGTGGGCGTTCAACAACCTGGGCTTCGAGTGCGACACCCCGGTGTCCACCAACCATGCGGCGCTGGGCAAGCTCCTGCCGCCTGGCAACGTGCCGGCCATCACGCAGGCGGTCGAAATCGGGGGCGATGTGCTGCTCTCGTGGTCGCCGGCCATCGACATCGACGTGGTGCGCTACGAGTGGCGCTACGCCTCGCCCGGGGCCTTCGTGTGGTCGAGTGCCACGCTGATCGATCGCCCGGACGGGCTGCGTGCGGTGTTCAAGGGGCTCCCCGTGGGGACGTGGCGCCTCGGCGTCAAGGCCATCGACTCGGTGGGCAACTACTCGGCCACCGAGACCACGGTGGATCTCACCATCACCACGGACGCCAACTCGTTCGCCCAGGAGCGCGAGTTCACGAGCCCCACGCTCACGAACATGGTGGCCATCCCGCCTCTTGAGGGGGTCAACAAGTCCCGCTGGGCGACGCGCATCGCGGCCGATCAATGGAACAGCGTCATGCCCAACCCGGTCAACTCGGGCGGCAACCCGGTCATTTCGTACCACGCCTCGGGCGATCAGAAGTGGCTCGGGGAAACGTGGGATCTCGCCAACACCATCGCCGGGGATTGGTCCCTGATCCCCTACGTGTCCGTGCTGTCGGGCAGCGCCATCTACTCCATCGAGACGAGCCCGGATGGCAGCACGTGGACTCCGCATACCGGCACCGCGTGGAACGGCAGCACGCGCTTCATCCGTCCCGTCATCCAGGCGCTGGGCACCTCCACCATCGTGGTGTACCAGCCGCCGAAGATCGCGTTCATCGCCACCATCAAGAAGTCCAGCGGCGGCCCGGTCACCTCGCTCGCCTCCGGCGGCAAGACTATCGTGCTGCCGGACCACTACGCGCAGCTGGCCACCAAGATCACCCCGCTCGGGACCACCGCCCGCATGGCCACGGTGGACAACGTGGTGATCAACGGCACGGATAGCCGCATTGCCGTCCCGTGCTACGCCGGGACCCTGTACGCCATCCGGCCGGCGGACAGCACGGTGTCCATCTCGGCACTCGCCACCACGACGGGCGCGACGAGCGCGTGCTACTGCCCCTCGAACGGAAAGCTCTATGTCGCCTGTTACGGGGCAATCACCGTGGTGGATCCCATCACGCGCGCGGTGTCGTCCACCATCACGCCGAGCGGGGCGGTGAGCTTCTGCGATATCGCGTATTGCCCCACGAACGATCGGCTGTATTGCGTCGACCAGGGCGCCAACCGCGTCACTGTGATCGACCCCAGCAACAACTCGGTGATCACCAACATCGGCACCACTACCGGGGGGCAAGGCATAGCGTATTGCGCGTCCAATGACCGCCTGTACGTCAGCATGCGCGCGGCCGGTACTGTGAAGGTGATCGACCCCACGAACAACACGGTGGCCACCACCATCGCCTCCGGCCTCGCGGACGCCTACGGGATCATCTACGTGGCGCAGCGCGACCGCGTGTACGTGTGCAACTTGACCGGCACCGGCACCGTGATCGCCATCAAGCCGAGCGACAACACGGTGGAGGCCACGTGCACGGGGCTGACCTATCCGTCGCACCTCGCCTACTGCCCCATCAACGATCGGCTGTACGTCACCAAGTGGGATTCCGCAGCTGGCGGGCTCCACAAAGTGAACCCGGCAACGATGGCTACGGACGGCAGCATCATCGCCCTCACAGGTGGGTACTCGTCGTTGAGCGTGGCATTCAGCCCCCAAGGCAACACCATGTGGGTGTCGGACTACGGCGCAGGGAAGCTGACCCCGGTCCCGGTGGCCACTGGGACGCCTGGCACGGCAATCACCGTCGGGACCACGCCGTTCTGGGTCAAGGAATTCACGCTGAAGGACAACTCGTTCGACGTTTACCTGTTCGACCAGGCAGGCACGCAGGTTGCCTCGTCGTTCGAGTGGGCCGCCGAGGGATTCTAAGGAGACACCATGACCACCCCCGCCTACACTGACCTCGACTCCAACGCGCCCGACGGCGCGACCAGCCCGACCACGTACAGCGGGGCGGACCTCTCCAATGTGCGCTCGCTGCGCGACAAGGTCATCACGGGCCGCTGCAAGGGTTTCGTGCAAACGCGCACGACCGGCACCGGGCCGGATGCCATCCGACCGCAGTACATCACCTGGTTGCACGCCACCTTGAACGTGGGATTCCGCATGAAAAGCACGTGGGGCGGCACGGGCAACTACCAGCAGACGAGCGTGGAGTGGGAATGGACCAACGATGCGGGGTCCTCGTGGACCTCGATGGGGACGGCGCAAGCCAACACGTTCGACGCGAACGACAACATCACCGGCACCACCAATAGCGGCGGAGTCGTCACGCTCGTGATGGAGCTGTGGACCAAGTGCCTGCGCGTGGTGGCCGGGCTCGCCACCCACATCGCCGGCACCGGCACCGGCGTTCACGGTCTCGGGGACATGAGCGTGCAGAACGCCAACGCAGTGGCCGTCACCGGGGGGGCGGCCAACGGCATGACGCTGGGCCAGTCCACCGCAAAGGAAGTCGACGCCACCCGCGTGCGCGAGACGTTCCACGACTACGGGACAATTGCCGCCGCCGGCACGGTGACGTTGGAACTGGACAAGTACGCCCACTTCGCCTTCACCCCGGACTCCACCACCAGCAGCACGTGCACCATCGCGTTGAGCGGCGCGCCGGCGTCCGGGAAGGCGCAGGTGTGGACGCTGGAAATCTTCAACGGGCGCCGCAGCGCGGACGGCAAGATCATCTACCCCGGCGCCTTCAAGTGGACCGGGGGCGCGTCGGTGCGCGTGCTCGATACCGTCCTCGAGCTGTCCGGGCGGAACATCTACGTGATGCAGACCCGCGATGGCGCCACCCGCATGGAGATCACGCACATCGGGAAGGGCGGCTGATGATCAAGCAACGCGCGGCCTTCCGCGCCCTCCTGCTCGCTGGCCTGATCGCGACCTTCGACGCGACCGCCGTCGACCATCGCCTGTACATCGAGGACCGCCCACCGCAGGGCACGGTGATGCGCATCGATGGCCTCGATCAGGTAATCGGGTCGCTGGCCGGGGTCGGCGTGGGCATGATGCGCATGATGGCGAGGAGCCTGTCCATGGGGCCGCGCGTCGACCTCGTGGTCACCGGGCTCACCTACGGGCCGCTGGACATGTACACGTCCTCGGGCAGTCCCATCGACCCGCTGGTGTGCGTTCTCACGATCAACTCCAACGGCATCCTCGTTGGGCAGGGCGTGCGCAACTGCACCCTGTGCAACACCCACCTCGCCAACGAGGAAGCGCTGCGCACCGGCACAGGCTGGCCGGCAGGGAGTGCGCTCTACATCATCAACAAGGGCGTCATCACCGGGGCTGGCGGGCGCGGCGGGCACGGGCAGGATGACCAGTACTACCACCCGTGGAACGGCTTCTACTACATGGACGACGGCGAGGCGGGGTCGGACGCCATGTACCTGCAGTTCCCCATCTCCATCGACAACAGCGCCGGGTACATCGGCGGTGGTGGTGGTGGCGGGGCCGGCGGTGGTGGCGTGCAACTTGGACTCGGTGGCGCATCGGGAGGCGGCGGAGGCGGCGGCTCGGGGTATGGCACCGGAGGCGGGGCTGGCGCGTACGGGGGCGCCGGGAACGGGGCCAGCGCGGGCGCGTGGGGCGGAGGAGCGGCCGGGGCCGGTGGCGCCGATGGATTCTATGGCCAGTACGGCGGAGCAGGCGGCGCGGGCGGTGGTCCCGGCCTCGCCGGCGCGAACGGCTCGCCGTCCCCAACATCCGGTGGCGGGTCGGGTGGCTCGGGCGGGTGGCCGGGCTACGCCATCCGCACCAACGGCTATGTGGCCACGTTCACCGGCGGCTACAACGGCACTCAAGTCGCGGGGACCATCGGATGAGCGACTACGAACTGCGCCCCCGCGGCGTTTACTCCCGGATCACCAACAGCGTCATCACGCCCGCGGACGCGGAGTGGGCGCAATACGAGGCGCAGCTGCGCGCCGGCGTCCCACCTGACGCCCAACAACCGCTGCCGCCACCACCACCGGCGCCATTCGATTTCCGTGCGGCAGGGGCCGCCCGTGATGAGCGCGCCCGCGCGAAGAAAGCCCTGACCGACCCGCTGCTCGCAGCGATTCTATCCTTGGAGAAATGACATGGCATCGATCCGACTGCACGTTGACCCCGCCACCCCGCACGGGAAAATGCTCGTGGAGGTGGCCGACCACCTGTACGAAGCGGTGGACAAGATCGCCCGGCTGAAGGCCATGATGGGGGCCGCCGTGCGCACCGAGTCCCCCCCGCTCGTGGACGCCGACTTCGCCCCCCTGCAGGCCGAGCTCGGCATGACAGGCGTCACCGACGCCAAGACGCTCTTCTACCTGCTCAACAGCGTGGCCACGGCGGTGGACGCGGCCCCCGTGATCCGGGAATTCATGCAGCAGATCGACCAGGGCTAGAGCTTCAGCATGGCCATCCCTGTTTAACGGACGTAAAACGCGCCATGGACGCTTTCTCCGTGGTTGCGTTGCTCCTGTTCCCGGCCTCGAACGGGGCCGGGTTTTTCTAGGGGGATGGGATGTCCGACCTCGGTGGGCTCAATCCTCACCATGCGGTCGCCGGCTTCGGGGGCGGCCTGGCCTATCTCCCCTTCATGCCGCCCGGCGGGCGCCTGGCCGCACTCGGATCGATCGTGGCGGGCGTCACCACCGCCGCATTCCTCACCCCGGTTGTGGTCGAAGCACTCCAGCGCTTCGCGACCTGGCAGATGAGCGCGAAGGCCGAACTGGGGCTCGCGTTCCTCCTGGGCCTCACCGCGATGATCACGATCCCGGCGACGCTGGCCGCCGCCACGTGGGTCCGCGAGAACATCGCGCGGCTCATGGAGCGGGTGACCGGAGTGGCCCCAAAGCCTCCCGATGGGGGGGCTTGATGGACTACATCGTCCACATGGCCGCCTCCGCGACCATCGTCCTCGGGTGCATCCTCCACATGAACGCGATGACCCCGCGTTCGCCGAAGATCGAGATGGCGCTCTGGTGGATGCTCGGAGTCGGGGCGTGTGCCGAACTGCTGTGGATCGACTTCGAGCCGGGGTGGCCCGACACGATGTCGACCATTGCGATGGCCGGCCTCGTGGTCCTCTACACGCAGCCGCAATGGCGGCCATGGCTTGCCGAGCGGCGTGGCGGCTCTCTGCTGGAGTCCGGCGGCCACATGGAGCGACGCCAGCAATGATCACCCTCGCGTCGCTCCTCGCGGTCATGCCGCGCGCGGGGTCGCGAGCCGCTGCCTTCCTCGCCCCCCTCTCGCGGGCGATGGCGCGCTACGAGATCGCGGACTCCGAGGCCCGCATTGCCGCATTCCTGGCACAGGGCGCCCACGAGAGCGCGGAGCTGACGCAGCTCGAGGAGAACCTGAATTACTCCGCGAGCGGCCTCGTGCGCACCTGGCCGCGTCGGTTCTCGCTGGAGCTGGCGCTCGCCTGCGAACGTCAGCCGGAGAGGATCGCGAACGTGGTCTACGCGAACCGGCTGGGCAACGGCGACGAGGCCTCGGGCGACGGCTGGCGGTTCCGGGGCCGTGGCATCTTCCAGCTCACCGGCCGCGAGAATTACGCGGACGCCTCCCTGGCGATCTGCGGTGACGCCTCGGTCCTCGTCGAGTCGCCGCAACTCGTGGCCGAGCCCGAGTACGCCTGTGAGACGGCTGGCTGGTATTGGCAGGCGCGCGGGCTCAACGAACTGGCCGACGCCGGCGAGTTCACCGCCATCACCAGGCGCATCAACGGCGGCACCCTCGGGATCGAGGAGCGCACCGCCTACTGGAAACGCGCCATCGGGGCGCTCGCATGACTCCGGACCTCCCGACCCTCCTCCTCGAGCTGTGCATCGTCGTGGCGCTCGCCGCCGTGGTCGTGCACATCTTCTGGGGTGAGGACGAGGAGGATTTCACCCCGCCCTTCAGAAAGGACCCCCCATGAAGATCGATCCCGCAGCGCTGGAAGAAGCCATCGTTCGCCGACTTCCGGCGCTGGATCGCAACGGCGACGGCAAGGTGAATCGCGACGACATCGAGAGCGCGATCGCCTATGCCCGAGGCGAGGTCGAGTCCCGCGCGAAGGCGGACCCCGTGCGCGCGCTCCTCGTGGGCGTCGTGCTCGGCGCCGTCGTGGGCGCGACGTTGGCCGTGACGGTCATCAAGATCGCGTCGTGACCCGTGCCCTGGGCGCTGCTCCTCGACCCCCGCGTCCTCGTGGCGGCGTTCCTCACGGCGCTGGTCGCCGGCCCGCTCGCCTTCTGGGCGGGCAAGTGGAAGGGCGGCTCGGAGTGCCGCGCGCGAATGGAGGCGCTCGCCACGGCTGCGGACCAGGTGGTAGAGGCCGAGGCGGAGGGCCTACGGGACGATTTCGCGGCCCGGGAGGCATCCTTGCAGGCGCAGCTCGCGAGCGCGCGCCAGAGACGGCCAGCGGCCATCCAGGAGGCCATCCGTGAACTTTCCCCGGCCGCTCGCGACTGCCCTCGCTGGCCTGATTCTCTCGTCGTGCGCCTCAACCGCGCCGCCGCAGGTGAGCTCGTGCCCCTTCACGGCGACGGCGCTGCAAGGCTGCCCGGCGTCGGCGTTCCTGCTCCGGGACGGAACGGAGGAGGCGAAGGTGGAGGCGCTGACCGACGCGGCGCTCAACTTCCAGGAGTGCCGCGCGCTCCATGAAACGCTGCGGGCCGAAGCCCAGGCCTGCATGAAGTCCGCCGAGCGGCTCCGGAAGCGGCTCGACGCCATCTACCGGTAGAGGAGGTCCGCCATGTTGAGACTCGCCGTCATCGTCCTCTCGCTCACGCTCGCCGCGTGCGCGGGCATCGACAAGAACTACGCCGCGCTCCTCGCTAGCCAGGAGGCGATCGCCACTGCGCGCGCGGACGCCGAGAAGGCCCGCTTCGCCGCCATCGCGGAGATCGCCAAGGGATCGGCCGACCCCGCGGCGCGCACCGCCGCCGTGATGGCGCTCGCGCTTGGCGGGGGGGCGAACGCGGCGCCGATCGCGCTGCCACCGCCGCCGGAGAGCGACGGCTACAAGTGGGCGGCGCTAATCCTCGGGCCGGTGACCAACATCGCGAGCGGGTACTTCGGCTATCGGCTCGGCGTCACGCAGAGCGACAACGCGGCGATGGCGACGATCGCGAGCTACTCGACCTTCGGGCAGATGGGTGGGGCGATCGAGCGCGCCGGCGTTGCGGGCTATCCCTTCGTCCAGGCGCCGGGTCCCGTGACGACGACCACGACGACGAACACCACCACGAACTCGAACAACACGACGCGGACGTGCACGGGTGGTCAGGCCGGCAATGGCGCAGGCACCACGACCGGGGGCGCCGGTGGCGCGGGTGGCCCGGCGAGCTGCTGAGGGGGGCGTGGCCGCCGGTCGGCCGCTGCCTCCTCTCGGCGTGCTCGGCGAGGACTTCTCGCTCCTGGTGCGCCCTCCGCGACGACTTCGCGTGACGCGCCGGACAGGGCGGGCGCTGCCGAGACATCCGGGCGCGAGGGTTGCGCTGCTGAACTAGGAGCGCGGACACCGGATTCTGAAAACGTTCCGAAAAGTCCGCTTTTCTGAAAACGACTCGCGAGCGCAAGTCGTTGAAGTGGATGGTGCTGTTGAGTGGATTCGAACCACCGACCTACTGATTACGAATCAGTTGCTCTACCAGCTGAGCTACAACAGCACGCGAGCCGGGCATTATATCGCGAGAGCCTGCCTTCCGCGACTGGGTCGGGGCGGGCGAAACCGGGAAGGACCGCCCGTTCCGTTCGTCGGCCGCGCGGCGCCTCGCGTCGGGCCGATTGGCGCGCCCCGGACCGGGCCACTAGCATCCGAATCGTCATTGGAGGAATTCATGAAGAACGCATCCGGCTTCACCCTGATCGAGATCATGATCGTCGTGGCGATCGTCGGCATCCTGGCGGCCATCGCCGTGCCGATGTACACCGACCACATCACCCGTGCCCAGCTCGTGGAGGGCCACACCGGCCTTTCGGACCTGCGGGTGCGCATGGAGCAGTTCTACCAGGACAACCGCACCTACGATGGTGGCGGGCTGGGCAACTGCGGCGCCGCCAACCCCGCGAACCGCACCAACTTCACGTACGTCTGCCTCTCCGCCGGCCAGACCTACCTGGCGACCGCGAACGGCACCGCGGGCCGTGTGGTGGGCTTCTCCTTCACCGTGAACGAAACCAACACCCGGCAAACGACCGCGACCGCCGCCGGCTGGGAACCCGCGGTCATGCCCTCTCCCTGCTGGGTCACGAGGAAAGGCTCCTGCTGATGAGCCGCGCCGCCCAGTCGGGCATCACCCTCGTCGAGATCCTGGTCGCCGTTGCGATCATCGGGATCGTGATGGCGCTGGGCATGCCGGCCTACGGGACCTGGATCCAGAACGTCCAGATCCGCACGGCGTCCGACGCGATCCTGAACGGCCTGCAGGTGGCGAAGAACGAAGCCATCCGCCGCAACGCGAGCGTGCAGTTCAAGCTGGACGCCGGCACCACGACCCAATGGCGGGTCAACCTCTCGCGCGACCCGGACGGCACCCCGATCCAGAGCCGCGTCGCCGAGGAAGGTTCGCCCAACGCGACTGTTGCCCTCACGCCAGGCGACGCTGATACGGTCACCTTCAGCGCGCTCGGCCGCGTGGCTCCCAACGGCGATGCGTCGACGAGCCTTGCCCAGGTTGACATCGACAACCCGATGATCTCCGTCGTCGCCGACCGCCGCAGCCTCCGAATCGTCATCCCCACGGGGGGCGCCATCCGCCTGTGCGACCCGAAGGTTGCCGCAACCGATCCGCGCTCCTGCTAGCCGACCATGAAAACGATACCCCGACAGCAAGAGCAAGAGGGCGTGATCCTCCTGGAGGCCCTGATCGGCATCCTGATCTTCTCGTTCGGCATCCTCGCCCTGGTGGCGATGCAGGCGATCTCGGTGAGCAATGTCTCCAACGCGCGCTACCGCACCGAGGCCGCCTTCCTCGCCAACGAGATCATCGGCGACGCCTGGGTGGACCGGGGATTGAACTACGCCAATCTCGCGAATTTCACCGTGTCCAGCGGCGCCGCCACCTACCCGACGACCCAGGCGTGGGTGAACAAGGTCAACGCGATGCTGCCGGGTACCGTGGCGAACCCGCCGGATATCGCCGTCGTGACGCCTGCCGAAGGCGGACGCCAGATCACGGTCACGGTCCGCTGGCGCGCTCCCGATGCGGTGGCGCCCAGCAACCACGTGGCGATCGCGTTCATCAGCGACCCTTAGGGCGAAACCCGGATCCCGATCATGAGAAAACACTTTCCCCGCGGTTCCCGCGGCTTCACGCTCGTCGAGATGATGGTCGGCGTGCTGATCGGCCTGATCGGCACGGTCGTCATCTTCCAGGTCTTTGCGGTATCGGAAGCACAGAAGCGAACGACGATGGGTGCGGGCGACGCCCAGCAGAACGGCGTCTTCTCCCTCTTCCAGCTCGAGCGCGACGCGCGCATGGCGGGCTTCGGCATCAACCACATGACGCTGATGGGCTGCCAGGTCAACGGCTGGAACACGCAGACCGGGCAGCCCATCGCCTTCCCGCTGCTCCCGATCACCATCACCAACGGCGCCGGCGGCGCGCCCGACAGCGTCACGATCGCCTACGGTGACGCGGACCTCTTCTCGGCGCCGGACATGCTCCGATTCCCCATGACGGGAACCGCCGATTACTACCGGGTCAGGTACTTCTACGGGTACCGGCCGGGCGATACGCTGGTCGCGGCCGAGAGCGGCAAGCCCTGCACGCTGGCGCAGGTCTCGTCGACCGGCGGCTCCGACGTCAATCACGTGAGCGGCTCCTTCACCAACCTGCAAGGCCAGATCGAGGCGACGCGGTTCAACCGCCCGGGCGGCCTGCCGGCGCCCAACAACATGATTTACACGGCCTACAAGGACGCGACCCAGACCGGCGGCCGGCTCTTCAACCTGGGGCCGCGGCCGGTGGTGATGCGCTATTCCCTGGTGGCCGGACAGCTCTCCGCGACCGACCTGCTGTCACCGGGCGACGCGACGGCCACGGTGGCCATCGCCGACGGCATCGTGCAGATGCAGGCCCAATACGGCTTCGATGCGAACGGCGACGGGCGCCTCGGGGCCGGCGTGCCCAGCGTGGGGACCATCAACGTGATTCCCGCGACCGGCGACCAATGGGGCGACGCGATGCCCGCCGGGGCGGTGGCCGCCGACTGGGCCAAGGTCATCGCGGTGAGACTCGTGGTTGTCGCCCGCAGCATCACGCCCGAGCGCCCCGATCCCGGCACGGGCCTCTGCAACACGACGACGGTCCTCCCGAAGTGGGTGGCTCCCGCGCCTCCCGCCGGGATCGACCTCGACGTGACGGCTGCGTTCGCTGACGCCAACGAATGGCGCTGCTATCGCTATCGCACGTTCGAAGTGGTCGTTCCCCTGCGCAACATGGTCTGGTTCGCGCAGCCGACCTGATGCCCGTCCTCCCATGAGCCTCGCCATGACGACATTTCCCGCCATTCGCCTTCCCGCCCGCTCGCACGGCCCGCGCAGCGCGCAGGGCGGCATCGTGCTCTTCATCTCCCTCATCGTGCTGGTGGCGATGACGCTTGCCGGCGCCGCGCTCATGCGCTCCGTGGACACCTCCGTGGTCGTCTCGGGGAACATGGCGTTCAAGCAATCGGCCATTTCGGTGGCCGACCGCGGCACGCAGGTCGCGGTGCAGTGGCTGCAGGCCAACAGCGCGGGCACGACACTCCACAACGCCAACACCGCCGCCGGGTACTACGCGAACATCCTTCCGAGCGTGCAGGACCCCGACTGGTTCGACATCAACAGCTGGAGCGACGCCTTCGTCGTGAACGGCGGCGCGCCCGATGCGGCCGGCAACGTGGTCCGCTACGTGATTCACCGCATGTGCGACGCCGTGGGCGTCCCCTCGAGCTGCGGCCTGTATTACGGCACCAGCGGGGCGGCGTCCGGGGGAAGCATGGCGGTGGGCTCTCCGGTTTTCCTGGGAACTCCGCAGCTCTACTACCGGGTGACGACTCGCGTGGACGGCCCCCGCGACACGGTAAGCGTGATCCAGTCGAGTGTCCTCGTCGGCACCTGATGCAACCCCATTTGAAGGAGCCACCCGCATGACATTCTCTTCCCGCATCAGACGCTTCACGGCCGCGGCCTGCGCGCTTGCCCTGGCCGGTCTTCTCGGCGCCCGGCACGCGGACGCGGAGATTGCCGACCTGGCCAATGTGCCGCTCGCGAACTCGCCCTCCGACGCGGTGCTGCCGAACCTCATGTACATCCTGGACGACTCGGGCTCGATGGCGTGGAACTACATGCCCGACCAGATCTACCGGAACAGCAACAACGTCGAGTTCTACAACTGCAAGAAATGCTCGACGAGTTCGTGCTCGGGCCCCGGTGGCTCGTCGTCGTCGAACGGCTTCCAGTGCGGCAACGACCAGAGCAGCGCGAGCTCGACGCCCAGTGCGAGCGGCATCCCGACCTACGGCGAGGCGCCCTTCTACGCTCCGGTCTTCAACAAGATCTGGTACAACCCGAACATCACATACTCCCCGGCCATCGACTCCGCGGGAACCAGCCTGGGCAACGCGAGCCTCACCAACGCGAGCGACGACCACTACCTGGGCGGCGGCAACACCAACGTCGTGAGCGGTTTCGAGGAAGTCGTCTACTGCAACACCTCGAGCCCCTCGGCGGGCAACCTCACGGACCCCACGAAGTGCCGCAAGAACGGCATCCACAACGTCTCGCCCTACCTCGGCGGGCAGCCCACGTACTTCCTCTACTGGACGAGCGGCGGCACCAACATCGGCCTTCCGACGACGTCGTTCTCCAACAAGATCCGGATCACCACGTCGAACGCCCAGTACTACAACATCACGCCGCACGAGTACTGCAGTGACGAGAGCCTCGTGAGCTGCGCGCTTGCCACCGCGGCAGGGGCTTCGCCCGGCGGGACGAACACGATCGCCGCGCCGCTGCGCTGGTGCAAGTCCGCGACCGATGCCACCTCGACCAGCGCCATTTCGGGCAATTCGGGCTCGCCGGCGAAGCCGCGGTGCCAGAAGAAATTCAGCACGAGCACTTACATGTATCCGCGCTACGGGCGCTTCACGCGCGTGGACATCGTCGCCTCCACTGCCACCTATCCCAAGGGCGCCGGGGCCGTGCGGACGGACTGCGCGTCGGCGACGAGCTGCACGTACGCGGAAGAGATCCAGAATTTTGCCAATTGGTGGGAGTACTACCGCACCCGCATGGCGCTCATGAAGTCGGCCACGGGCCGCGCCTTCCTGGCGATCGACGACCGCTTCAAGGTGGGGTTCATCACCATCAACCCCAACGGCCCGGTGACGTCGAACAAGTTCCAGCCGATCCTCAAGTACGACGCCGCGCAGAAGAGCTCGTGGTACACCAAGCTCTACGCCCAGGCCACCAACGGGAGCACGCCGAACCGCACCGCGCTGCACCGCGTGGGACGCCACTACCAGGGGGAAACGGGCGGCATCAACGACGGCATGATCGACGGCACGGCAGCGAAGCCGGACCCGTTGGAGTACTCGTGCCAGCAGAACTTCGCCCTGCTCACGACCGACGGCTACTGGAACGACAGCTTCTCGTCGATCGGCAACGTGGACAACGCCAACAGCGGCTACACGACACGCGCCTATGGGGCGTACGACGGCGGCCTTTCGGGCGCCTCCAGCACGCTGGCGGACGTGGCTGCGTACTACTACAAGACGGACCTGCGAACCTCCGGCACCGTCTCGCAGAACAACGTGCCCACCTCCGAGCGCGACCAGAACCCTGCGCAACACATGGTCACCTTCACGCTCGGCCTGGGCCTCGAGGGTTTGATGGACTACCAGTCCGACTACGAGACGTCCTCCTCCGGGGACTTCGCGAAGATCAAGGCGGGAAGCTCGAACGCCTGTTCCTGGACGACGGGAACCTGCAACTGGCCGGTGCCCTCCGCCAGTGACCCGAGCACGCTGGACGACCTCTGGCATGCGGCGGTGAACGGGCGCGGCAAGTACTTCAGCGCGGGCGATCCGAACTCGCTCACCCTCGGCCTGCAGGAGGCGCTCGCCGCGCTCAATATCCAGACGGCGGCGGCGGCGGCTTCGGCGACGTCGAGCCCGAACATCACGGAAACGGACAACTTCATCTACAGCTCGACCTTCCGCACGGTCAAGTGGGACGGTGAGATCGTCGCGCGGCGGATCAACACGACTACCGGCTCAGTGCTTCCGGCGGTCGTCTGGTCCGCGCAGGCGCTCCTCGACGGGCGCACCACGGCCAACAGCGATTCGCGTGTCATCCTCACCTACGACGAATCGGCCGGTGGCAAGCGCAAGCTCTTCACCTATTCCAACCTGACCGCGGCGCCCGTGGGCGCGCGTGCGGCCGAGCGCACCTACTTCGACAACAAGTGTGCCCCGGCCTTCTCGCAGTGCGCGCTCCTTACCGCCTCGCAGAAGGTCGTGTCCAACGACGGCGCCAAGCTGGTCAGCTACCTGCGCGGCCAGCGCGAGAACGAGCTCTACACCAGCCCGGAGACGAATCCGCCGTTCAGGGCGCGCGAGCACGTGCTGGGCGATCCCGTGAACGCCACCCCGGCTTTCATGTCCTCGCCCAAGCTCCAGTTCGGCGATGCGGTGACCCCCACTTACGATTCGTTCCGCACCACCTGGGCGTCGCGGCAAGCCACCCTCTTCCTCGCCGCGAACGACGGGATGCTGCATGCCCTGAACGGAGACAGCGGCCAGGAAATGTGGGCCTATGTCCCGCGGATCATCATGCCCAAGCTGCACAAGCTCGCGAACCAGAACTGGTCCGTGGTCCACGAATACTCGGTGGACGGCTCGCCGACCACCATGGATGCCTACTTCGGCGGCAACTGGCACACCGTGCTGGTCGCCGGGCTGAGCGGCGGCGGGCGCGGCTACTACGCCCTGGACGTGACCGACCCGACGAGCCCGACGGTTCTGTGGGAAATCTGCTCGGACAACACCGTCTGCTCGATCGTGGACCAGGACATCGGCTTCACGCACGGCAACGTCGTCATCACCAAGCTGGCGAGCGACCCCGCCGCGACCGCGAGATGGGTGGCGATCTTCTCCTCCGGCCTCAACAACGTGGTGCCCGGCACGGGGCGCGGGTACCTCTACGTGGTCGACCTGGCGACGGGCACCATCCTGAAGAAGGTCGACACCGGCGCGGGCGACACCACGACGCCTTCCGGGTTCAACCACCTCAGCGGATACGCGGACAACTTCTCCGAAAACAACACGGCCAAGTACGTTTACGGCGGCGACCTGCTGGGCAACGTCTGGAAGTACGACATGCAGACCGCGACGCCGACCCGCACCCTGCTTGCCACGCTCAAGGACGGCGGGGGCAAGCCGCAATCCATCACCACGCGGCCGGAACTCGCGGTGATCAACGGGTTCCCGATCGTGTACGTGGGAACGGGCCGTTACCTCGGAACCGACGACCTGGTCGATCCGGCAACGCTCACGCCGCCGAACCAGTGGGCCTATCAGCAGTCCCTGTACGCCATCAAGGACCAGGGGACGGCCTACGGAAACTTCCGCAACGGCAACGTGGTGGAGAACATCATCTCGGTGTCGGGCCCCGTGTCGCGCACGACCACGAACAATGCGGTGGACTGGGCGGTGAATGACGGCTGGTTCGTGGACTTCAATCCGGGCAACGATTCGCCCGGCGAGCGCGTGAACCTCGACCCGCAACTGGTCCAGGGCAACCTGCTGGTGGTGACGAACGTGCCGAACAACAGCGCGTGCACGGTCGGCGGCGACAGCTTCATCTACCAGTTCAACTACAAGAACGGCACGTACCTGCAGACCGCCGCGCTCAACGAGGCGGGACACAAGTTCGTGGGCCAGATCACGGTCGGACTCGTGGTGGTCCGGCTTCCCAGCGGCCTGTTCAAGGGCATCGCGACGGGCGCAACAGGAGCCATGACCCCCTTTGACGTCTTCGGCGGCGGCGCCGCCGGCAGCGCGCGCCGGATTTCGTGGCGCGAACTCATGCAGAGGTGACGATCATGGCGAGACGATTCCCGGCGTGGATGATCCTTCCGGCTGCGGCGGGCCTCGCGCTCGCGGCAGCCGTCCAGGGCGCGATGCCCGAGTACGAGCCGCAGCAGCGCCTGCGCACCGCGCTCGACACCTGCCTCAAGACCGAGGTGATGAAGGGCGCCTACTGCGTGCGGCAGTGCGGGGCGGGGTTCAAGATGGACATGTCGGGCACGAAGCCGAAATGCGTCGGGCTGACGTCGGGCGCGAGATACAAACCGCCCGAGCCGCAGTTCAAGCCACCGCCGGCAGGCGCCCGGCCGCCGCAGGGAGCCCCCGGATACTAGGGCTTACGGTCCCGCGCGGGCGATCGAGCGCGGGAGCGGAAAAGTGACACTCTCGGTGATGCCCTCGAGCTCGCGCACGCGGGCCACCCCCATGCGCTGCAGGCAAGCGATCACCTCCTGCACCAGCACTTCCGGGGCGGAGGCGCCCGCGGTCACGCCGATGGTGCGTGCCCCGGCTATCCACTCGGGGCGGATCTCCTCGGCGCGATCGACGAGGTAGGCGCGCTTGCCGATGTTCTCGGCCACTTCGCGCAGGCGATTCGAATTCGAGCTGTTGAGCGAACCCACGACGATCACCACGTCGCAGCGCGGCGCCATGAACTTCACGGCGTCCTGGCGGTTCTGCGTGGCATAGCAGATGTCGTCCTTCTTCGGACCCTGGATCGACGGGTAGCGCGCCCTCAGGGCCGCCACGATGCGCGCCGCGTCGTCCATGGACAGGGTCGTCTGGGTCACGTAAGCGAGGTTTGCGGGGTCCTTCACCTCCAGGCGGGCTACATCCGCCTCGCTTTCCACGAGGTACATGCCCGAGTCCGATTGCCCCATGGTGCCTTCGGCCTCGGGGTGGCCCTGGTGGCCGATCATCACCACTTCGCGGCACTGCTCGCGCATGCGGGCGACCTCGGCGTGCACCTTGGTGACCAGGGGGCAGGTGGCGTCGAAGACACGCAGGCCGCGCCCCTCGGCTTCCTTGCGCACCGTCCGGGATACGCCGTGCGCCGAGAAGATGACGGTGCCGCCGGCCGGCACCTCGTCGAGCTCCTCGACAAAGACGGCGCCTTTCCTCGCAAGTCCTCCACGACGAACTTGTTGTGCACGATCTCGTGGCGGACATAGATGGGTGCGCCGTGCACCTCGAGGGCGCGCTCGACGATGGCGATGGCGCGGTCCACCCCGGCGCAGAATCCGCGCGGCGTGGCCAGCACGACTTCGATCGGTTCGGTCATCGGTCTTTCCGTTCCTCGCCTAGCGGCTCTCGGGGCGGGCGGCGAGGATGTCGCGCAATCCGTCCCAGAGGATGAGCGCCACGCCCACCGTGATCGCCGAGTCGGCGACGTTGAAGGCAGGCCAATAGTATCCCGCCGCGTGCAGCTGGATGAAGTCCACCACGTGACCGAGGGTGAGGCGATCCCAGAGGTTTCCGGCGGCGCCCCCCAGCACGAGAGCGAGTCCGCCGGCCAGCACCCGGTTGCCGCCACTTTTCCGGAGCATCGCCAGGAGGGCCGCGGAAACGGCGAGCGTCACGACGACGAAGAACCAGCGTTGCCAGCCGCCGGCCCCCGCCAGGAAGCTGAAGGCCGCGCCGGTGTTGTGCCAGAGCACGAGGTTCAGGAAGGGAGTGACCCCATGCACTTCGCCGGCCGTGAAGGCGGCGCTCACCCAGGCCTTGGTGGCAAGGTCGAGCAGGGCGACAGCGGCCGAGAGGATCAACCATCGAGGCCACGGTGCTCTTCCGCGATCAGGCATGCCGCCGTTCCTCGCCGGGCCCTTCGATGTTCGATACGCACCGGCCGCAGATGCCGGGATGTCGCGGGTCCGAGCCGGTGTCCTCCCGGTAATGCCAGCACCGCTCGCACTTCGCCTGCGTGCTGGCGGACACGCGAACCGCCAGCGATTCCCCGGTCTCGACCGTAGCGGTGGAGGTGATGAGGACGAAGCGCAGGTCGTCGCCGAGGCTCTCGAGCAGCGTGCGGTCGCCCTCCGGCGCGGCGATCTCGACCTCGGCCTGCAGCGACGAGCCGATGCTGCCCGACTGGCGCAGCTCCTCGAGCTGCTTCTGCACGAGCGCGCGGATCTCGCGCAGCCTTTTCCACTTCACCAGCAGCGCCGCTTCTCCCTCCTGTTGCGGCAGCACGCCGTCCCAGGTGTGGAAGAAGAGGCTCTCTTCACGCCCCGGATGCAGGACTGTCCACGCTTCCTCGGCGGTGAACGAGAGGATCGGCGCCATGAGGCGAAGGAGGATCTGCGTGATGTGGTGCAGCGCCGATTGCGCCGCGCGCCGCGCCCGGGAATCGCGGCCGCAGGTGTAGAGCCTGTCCTTGAGGATGTCGAGGTAGAAGCCGCCGAGATCCTCCGAGCAGAACGTCTGGATGCGCTGCGTCACGACGTGGAATTCGAATCGCGCATAGTCGGCGGTGGCGGCCTCGGCCATCTCCCGCGTCATCGCAAGGGCGAACCGGTCGATCTCGGGCCAGCGCTCCGGCGGCAGCAGGTCCTTGCCCGCATCGAAGTCGGCGGTGTTCGCGAGCAGGAACCTCAGCGTGTTGCGGATGCGCCGGTAACCCTCGACCACGCGCTTGAGGATCTCGTCCGAGATGTAGAGCTCCCCGGAGTAATCGGCCGAAGCCACCCACAGCCTGATGATCTCCGCGCCCAGCGTGTCGGACACTTTCTGCGGGGCGATCACGTTGCCGAGCGACTTCGACATCTTGCGGCCCTGGCCATCGACGACGAAGCCATGGGTGAGGAGCGAGTCGTAGGGGGCGCGTCCGTGCATGGCGCAGCTGGTGAGCAGGCTCGACTGGAACCAGCCGCGGTGCTGATCGGAGCCCTCGAGGTAGAGGTCGGCGGGCCACTTCTGCCCCTTGAGGCCGCGCAGCACCGAGAAGTGCGTCGTGCCGGAATCGAACCAGACGTCCACGGTGTCGGTGATCTTGCGGTACTTCGCGGGATCGATGCCGAAATCCTCGCAAGTGGCCGCGAAC
This sequence comes from Betaproteobacteria bacterium, assembly GCA_016720855.1. Classification (NCBI taxonomy): domain Bacteria; kingdom Pseudomonadati; phylum Pseudomonadota; class Betaproteobacteria; species Betaproteobacteria bacterium. The sequence continues at coordinate 880,596 of JADKJU010000002.1, forward strand.
CACGCCTCGATGCCGCCCTTCGCGACGCGCGCGGCGGCCTCCTCGAGCAGCCGTTCGGTCTCGGGGTGAAGCTCGTCGGTTTCGCGGTCGAGGAAGAAGGGCAGGGGCACGCCCCAGTTGCGCTGGCGCGAAAGCGTCCAGTCGGGGCGGTTCGCAATCATCGCCTCGATGCGCGAGCGCCCCCAGGCCGGGTAGAAGGTCGTGTTCGCGATGGCCTGCTTCGCCGTCTCGCGCAGGGTGAGGCCATCCTCCCCCGGCTTGTCCATGCCGACGAACCACTGCGTCGTCGCCCGGAAGATGATCGGTGTCTTGTGACGCCAGCAATGGGGATAGCTGTGGCGGAAGGGCTCGTTCCTGAAAAGGGCGCCGTTGGACGCCAGCAGATCGAGGATCGGCTTCTCCGCCTCGCGCACGCCGAGCCCGGCGAAGTGCGGCACGGAAGGCTTGAAGCGGCCGCGGTCGTCCACCGGCTGGTCGAGCGGCAGGCCGAATGCCACGCCGGCGATGAAGTCCTCGGCGCCGTGCGCAGGGGCGGTGTGCACGAGGCCGGTGCCCGCCTCGAGCGTCACGTGCTCGCCCAGGATGAGCGGCACCTCGCGCGGCTCGAACGGGTGGAGGAAGGCGAGGCCGGCAAGCGCGTCGCCCGCTGCGTGGCCCAGGACTTCCCCGGCCTCGAGGCCATAGCGCTTCAGGCACGCCTCGCGAAGCTCGGCCGCAAGGATCAGCGCGCCGCGCTCGGTGGCGACCAGCTCGTATTCGTGGCCGGGGTGCGCGGCGATGGCCTGGTTGCCCGGCAGCGTCCACGGGGTGGTCGTCCAGATGACGGCGAATGCCCGGTCGGGTGCTGTTGCGAGGCCGAACGCGCGCGCCACCGCTCCCGGGTCGGCTGCCAGGAAGGCGACGTCGATGGCGGCGGAAGTCTTGTCCTCATACTCGACCTCGGCCTCCGCGAGCGCCGACGCGCAGTCGATGCACCAATTGACGGGCTTGAGGCCGCGATAGAGCAGGCCCTTCTGCCAGATGCGGGAGAGCGCCCGGATCTCGTCCGCTTCCGTGGCGAAATCCATGGTCTTGTAAGGGTGCTCCCAGTCGCCCAGCACGCCCAGCCGGCGGAAGTCCGCCTTCTGGCGCTCGATCTGCTCGGCGGCGTAGGCGCGGCACAGCTCGCGGGCCTTGTTGCCCTCCAGGTGGCGGCCGTGCTTCTTCTCGATCTGGTGCTCGATGGGAAGGCCGTGGCAGTCCCATCCGGGCGTGTAGGGGGCATCGAAGCCGGCCAGGGTCTTCGACTTCACGATGATGTCCTTGAGGACCTTGTTCACCGCGTGGCCGATGTGGATGTCGCCGTTTGCATACGGCGGGCCATCGTGAAGCACGAACAGGGGGCGTCCCCGGCAGGCCTCGCGGATGCGGCGGTAAAGGGCCTTCTCCTGCCACGCCTTCACCCACTCCTGTTCGCGCCGGGCGAGGTCGCCGCGCATCGGGAAAGGGGTGTCGGGCAGGTTGAGGGATTGCTTGTAGTCGGTCTCCGCAGCGTTTGCCATCAGGTCCCCGTTTCGCGGAAAAAGGCCCGCGCCGCGTCGCAGTCCGCGCGGATCTGCGCCACGAGCTCGTCGAGCGAGGCGTATTTCGCCTCGTCGCGCAGCTTCTTGAGGAACTCGATGGAGAGGCGACGCCCGTAGAGGTCGCCCGAGAAATCGAAGAGGAACGCTTCGAGAGTCGCCGGGCCGTTGCTGGCAACGACCGGCTTGTATCCCAGGCTCGCCACTCCCTCGAGTCCGCGAGTTGCCGCACCGAAGCATCTTACCGCAAAGACCCCCGTCATCACGGGGCGCCCGGGTGGCAGCGCCAGGTTGGCCGTGGGAAACCCGAGGTTGCGCCCGAGCTTCGCGCCGTGAACGACGCGGCCGCAGATGGCGTAAGGCCGCCCGAGGAGCCGCGCGGCAAGGTCGAGATCGCCGCAGGCGAGCGCTTCGCGAACGCGCGTGCTCGACACTTTCTCGGCGCCTTCCGCGACCGTGGCGAGCGTCTCGACCTCATAGCCGAGGCGCGCGCCCTCGGCGGCGAGCAGGGCGACATCGCCCAGGCGCCTCGCCCCGAACCGGAAGTCGTTGCCGACCAGCACGCGCCTTGCGCCGTGCGCCTGCCTCAGGCGAAGCGCGAATGCCTGCGGCGAAAGCGCGGCGAACTCGCGCGTGAAGCGGCAGACGTAGGCCATCCCTATGCCGGCCGCCTCGAAGGCGTGCAGCTTCGCCGACAGCGACGACAAGCGGGGCGGCGCACGGTCCGGAAACAGCAGCTCCCGGGGAAGCGGCTCGAACGTGAGCACGGCAGGCACCACGCCGAGCGCCGCCGCCTCGCGGACGACGCGGGCAAGCAGCGCATGGTGGCCGAGGTGGACGCCGTCGAAGCTGCCGATGGCGATTACCGCATCGGGAGCGCCGGACTTCGGGTCGCGGATGACGGAGAGCGTCATTCGTGCCGGACGAACTGGCCGAGGCGATAGCCCAGTGCCCACAAGGTTGCGAAGTAGGCGGTCATGGCCCCCAGGATCACCAGCGAGAGCTTGAGGGCGCGTGCGGCCGTGGGGATGGCGAACCACGATTGCTCGGTCCCCATGCCGAACCAGATGACGCCGCCCATCATGTAGACCGCCACGGCCACCTTCAGGAGGAACGCGCCCCAGTCGGGGCCGGGCTCCCACGCGCCTGAGCGGCGCATCAGCCACCAGAGCCAGGCGGCATTGAAGGTGGCGCCCACCGAGATCGCGGCGGCCAGCCCGGCGTGCCTGAGCCACGGAACGAGCGCGAGGTTGGCCAGCTGGGTGACGACCAGGGTCGCGAGCGCGACCTTCACCGGCGTGCGGATGTTCTGCCTGGCGTAGAACCCGGGCGCGAGGACCTTCACGAGGATGATTCCGGCCAGCCCGATGGCATAGGCCACCAGGGCCGAGCGGGTCATCAGCACGTCGTGCCGCGTGAATTCGCCGTGCCAGAAGAGCGTGGCCACGAGCGGGACGGAGAGCATGGCGAGCCCCACCGCGGCGGGCAGCGCCAGGAGGAGGGTGAGCCTTAGCCCCCAGTCGAGCAGTTGGGAATAGGCGGCCGCGTCCTGGTTGTTGTGGTGCTTCACGAGCGACGGAAGGAGCACGGTGCCCAGCGCCACCCCCAGCAGCGCCGATGGAAACTCCATCAGCCGGTCGGCGTAGTAAAGCCAGGACACGGGCCCGTCGCCCAGCCACGACGCGATGTGGGTATTGATGACCAGGCTCACCTGCGCGACCGACACGCCGAGCGCGGCTGGCGCCATGAGCTTGAGGACCCGGACCACGCCCTCGTCCTTCGGGTCCCATTTGGGCATCGGCAGCATGCGGATGCGCAGCAGGAAGGGAATCTGGAAGGCGAGCTGCAGCACCCCGCCCGCGAAGACCGCCCAGGCCAGCGCCAGGATGGGGCGGTCGAAATACGGTGCGGCGAAGAGGGCAAACCCGATGAATGACAGGTTCAGCAGGACCGGGGTGAAGGCGGGCACCTTGAAATGCCCCCACGTGTTGAGGATCCCGGCGGCAAAGCTGGTGAGCGAGATGAAGAAGATGTAGGGGAAGCAGATCCTCAGCATCGTCACCGTCAGGGCGAACTTGTCGGCATCCTTGGAGAAGCCCCACGCGCTCGCGTACACCAGCAGCGGGGCCGCCACCACCCCCACCACCGTTGCCACCAGAAGCGCCACCGACAGCGATCCCAGGACCCGCGCCGCGAGCGCCCGCGTGGCCTCCTCGCCCTGCCTCGACTTGTACTCGCCCAGGATGGGCACGAACGCCTGCGAGAACGCGCCCTCCGCGAAGAGGCGGCGCAGCAGGTTCGGGAGACGGAAAGCGACCACGAAGGCGTCCATCGCGAACCCGGCCCCGAAGGCGATGGCCAGGAGCGTATCGCGCACGAATCCCGTGATGCGCGAGACGAGCGTCATCGCGCTGACCGAGACCGCTGCCTTGAGGAGGTTCATGGTCGCTGGGGCGCGGTGCGGGCCGCGGCGGACGGGAAAAGCGAAGGAGAAGCTAGGGCTTTGTTTTGACAGGACAAGCGTTGTATAATATCAGGCTTCGTTTTCGAACTCCCGACCCAGGATCACAACATGGCCAACTCCAAGCAGGCCGCGAAACGTGCCAAGCAGGCGGTAAAGCAGCGCACCGCCAACATGGGCCTTCGCACCACCCTTCGCACCGCGATCAAGAAGGTGCATACCGCGATCGCCGCGGGCGATGCCAAGGCCGCCCAGGCCGCGTTCGACGCGAACGTCTCGACGATCGACCGCATCGCGGACAAGAAGATCATTCACAAGAACAAGGCCTCGCGCCACAAGAGCCGCTTGGCGCAACAGGTCAAGGCGCTCGCCGGCCGCGCCTAGTTTCCACCGCCGGGGGCTTCCCCGCCCCCGGGCACGAGGGTGATGCCCGGCACCGGGCAGTGCTGCGCCGGCTCTTCCGGGGGGCGCGGATCGATCACCCTGCGTTCGTTCATCGGCGGCCGCCCCGCCGCGGTTGCGGCACCCGCAGAATTTGCCGATAATCGTTCTCCCTGGATCCACGGCGGCGCGAGGCCGCCGTGATCGTTTTTGCGAGGCGAAAATGACAGCCGTCCACCTCATGAAAACCTATTCGCCCCAGCCCGTGGCCTTCGCCCGCGGCGAAGGGGCGTGGCTCTGGGATACCGAGGGCCGGCGATATCTCGACGCGCTCGCGGGCATCGCGGTGAGCGGCCTCGGGCACGGTCACCCGGTGCTCACGAAGGCGATCGCGGACCAGGCCGCCAGGCTCATCCATACCTCCAACCTCTTCCGCGTGGTCGAGCAGGAACGGCTGGCGGACAAGATCTGCGCGCTTGCCGCGATGGACAACGCGTTCTTCTGCAACTCGGGGGCGGAGGCCAACGAGTGCGCCATCAAGATCGCGCGCCTGCACGGCCACCAGCGCGGCATCGAGAACCCCTCGATCGTGGTGATGGAGAAGGCCTGGCACGGCCGCACGCTCGCCACGCTCTCCGCCACGGGTTCCCGCAAAGCGCAGGCCGGCTTCGAGCCGCTGATGGGCGGGTTCCTGCGCGTCCCCTACAACGACCTGGGCGCCATCGAGCGGTTGAGCGAGCACCCGTCGGTGGTGGCAATCCTGATGGAAGTGCTGCAGGGCGAGGGCGGGATCCACGCCGCGGACATGGACTACCTGAGGAAGCTGCGCGAGATCTGCGACCGCCGCCAGTGGCTGCTCATGATCGACGAGGTGCAAAGCGGCATCGGGCGCACCGGCAAGTGGTTCGCGCACCAATGGGCGGGAATCGTCCCGGACGTGATGCCGCTCGCCAAGGGCCTCGCCTCCGGCGTCCCCGTCGGCGCGTGCCTGGCGCGCGGCGTGGCGGCCGACGTGTTCAAGCCGGGCAACCACGGCACGACGTTCGGCGGCGGCCCCCTCGTGTCCGTCGCTGCCCTGACGACGCTCGAGATCATCGAGAAGGACGGACTCCTCGCCAACGCCGCGCGCCAGGGCGAGGCGATCATGCAGGGGCTCGCGCGGGAGTTTTCGGGGGTCGCTGGCGTGAAGGAAATCCGCGGCAAGGGACTCATGATCGGCATCGAGCTCGACCGCCCCTGCGGGGAACTCGTGCGCCGCGGCCTGGAGGCCGGGATCGTGATCAACGTCACCGCGGACAAGGTGGTGCGGCTGCTGCCGCCCCTCATCTTCGGCGACGCGGAATCGCGCGAGCTGGTCGCCCGCCTGGGGCCCCTGGTGAAGGCCTTCCTCGCGGAGGCGCCGCCGGCCGCCGCTGGCTGACCGCCATGAGGCATTTCCTGCAGTTCCGCGACTTCACCGCCGAGGAGTTCGAGCATCTCTTCAAGCGCACCCGCGTGATCAAGGAGCGGTTCAAGAACTACGTCGCCTACCAGCCGCTCTCCGACCGGATGCTCGCCATGGTCTTCGAGAAGAGCTCGACGCGTACGCGCGTCTCCTTCGAGGCGGGCATGTTCCAGCTCGGCGGCGTCTCGATCGTGCTCAACATGGGCGACACGCAGCTCGGGCGCGGCGAGCCCATCGAGGACGTCGCGCGCGTGGTCTCGCGCATGGTGGACATCGTGATGATCCGCACCTTCGAGCAGTCGATCATCGAGCGCTTCGCGGCGCACTCGCGCGTTCCCGTGATCAACGGCCTTACCGACGAATACCATCCGTGCCAGGTGCTCGCGGACATCTATACCTTCGTCGAGCACCGCGGTCCCATCGCGGGCAGGACCGTGGCGTGGATCGGCGACAGCAACAACATGTGCAACACCTGGCTCCAGGCCGCCACGCTTCTCGGATTCAAGCTGAATGTCGCAAGCCCCACGGGCTACGAGCTCGAATCCTCCCGGGTGGCCGGGATCGGGCGCGACCACCTCGAGCTCTTCGGTGACCCGATCGCCGCCGCGCGCGGTGCCGACCTCGTCACCACCGACGTGTGGACGAGCATGGGCCGGGAGCACGAGACCGACGCGAGGAAGGACGCCTTCGCCGCCTTCACCGTCGATGCCGAGATGATGGCCGCGGCCCGCAAGGACGCGCTCTTCATGCATTGCCTTCCCGCGCATCGCGGCGAGGAGGTTTCCGCCGAGGTTCTCGACGGGCCGCAGAGCGTGGTGTGGGAAGAGGCTGAAAACCGCCTGCACGCCCAGAAGGCGCTCATGGAGTACCTCCTTCTCGGCCGCGTCGAGACCTGAACGCGCTGCGGCCGGGAATCGCGGCCGGGCGCGACCGCAATCAACTTCCCGGAGGGACCATGCCATCCTTTGACATCATGTGCGAGGCCAACGCGGTGGAGGTCAAGAACGCCGTCGAGCAGGCCAACAAGGAGATCTCGAACCGCTTCGACTTCAAGGGGTCCGACGCGAGGGTCGAGCAGAACGAGCTGGAACTCACCGTCTTCGCCGACGACGACTTCAAGCTCGGGCAGGTGCGCGACGTTCTCAACGCCAAGTTCGCCAAGCGCGGGGTGGACGCGCGCTTCCTGACCGTGGACAAGCCCGAGAAGATCGGCGGCGACAGGGTGAAGCAGGCGATCACCGTCAAGAACGGCGTCGAGACGGAGGTGGCGAAGAAGATCGTGAAGATGCTCAAGGATGCGAAGCTCAAGGTCACGGCCTCGATCCAGGGGGACGCGGTTCGCGTCTCCGGCGCCAAGCGCGACACGCTGCAGGAGGCGATCGCGCTCGTTCGCGCAGGCGTGACCGAGGTTCCGCTCTCGTACCAGAACTTCCGCGACTAGCCCCGATCGAGCCCCTCGATCCAGCGCCCGTACAGGCGCCTGGCCGTGTCCGCGAGAACGGGCAGCCGTTCCCCGGACTGCCCTTCGATCGCAAGCGTGCCCTGCACCGCGGGGCTGTCCCGGCTCTCGGCGATCTCGCGCGCTCCCGTCTCGCACCAGCTCCGGACAAGATCGGATGTCATCTCCACATGGCACTGCATTCCGAGGTGGCGCCCTGCGACCACGTAGGCCTGGTTCGCGCAATGCTCGCCGCGCAGGATGCGGCTCCCGCCGGGCGGGATCGTGAACGTCTCCCCGTGCCACTGGAACGTCGTGAACGTCCGCAGGTCCGGCCCGAACCACTCGCGTGCCTCGGGCGTATCTTCCACATCGACACGATGCCAGCCGATTTCCTTCACGGGGTTCGCCGTGACGCTGCCGCCCAGCGCTTTCGACAGGAGTTGCCCGCCAAGGCAATGGCCGATCACGGGGATCCTGCGCCGGACCGCATCGCGGATGAGGGCGAGCACGGGTTGCGTCCACGAGAGGTCGTCGTTGGCGCTCATGGGTCCGCCCATGAACGAAAGCCCGGCGAACCCTTCGGCGATTTCCGGAACGGGCTCGCCCTCGTCGAGCTTCACGAGGTGCCATTCGATCCGGTGGTTCTCGAGAAAAGTGGCAAAATACCCCGGCCCCTCCGTGGGGGCATGGCGAAAGACGGCGACCGGCTTCATCGAATGGGCCTCCTCGAACGGATCCGGCATTCTATGGCGGCTGCCCTTGTCGTGGCGCTGCCCGCGGGCGCGACCGAAGTGAACGTGATCGGCCTCTTTCCCGGCAAGGCGGTCGTCGTGATCGATCGCGGCGTGCCGCATACGATGTCGGCCGGCCAGCGCACGGCGGAGGGCGTGTTGCTCATCGCAGCGGACTCGCGCTCGGCCACGCTCGAGATCGACGGCAAGCGGCAGGTCCTCGAACTGGGGCAGCACGCGGAGTCGGCGGCTCTCACGGGGGCCCTGCAAGGCGTCACGCTGGCGGCGGACGGCAACGGCCACTTCACGACCGAGGGGCAGATCAACGGCGCCCGCATCCGGTTCCTGGTGGACACGGGTGCCACCCTGGTCACGATTCCCGCGTCCGAGGCCCGGCGCCTCGGCATCGATTACCTGCGCGGCCAGCAGGTGGTCTCGCAGACGGCCAACGGGCGGGTGATCGTCTATCGGGTCCGGCTCGATTCCGTGACGGTGGGAACCATGACCCTCCTCGCGGTGGACGCGGTGGTCCACGATTCCCCGGGGCTCGAGATCGCGCTCCTGGGAATGAGCTTCCTCAATCGCACGCAGATGCGCCGGGAGGGAGAGAACCTCACCCTCACCAAGCGCTACTGACGGACGGCGGGTACGCTCAGCAGGCCGGCCAGTTCTTTCGCACCATCGCGTAGGCCGAATGATTGTGGATGGATTCGAAGTTCTCCGATTCCACGACGTAGGCCTCGATCCTCGGGTCCAGGTTCAACCTGGCCGCGATGTCGCGGACCATGTCCTCGACGAACTTCGGGTTGTCGTAGGCGAGTTCGGTCACGTATTTCTCGTCAGGGCGCTTGAGCAGGCCGTAGAGCTCGCTCGAGGCCTGCTTCTCGACGAGGTCGATCAGCTCCTCGATCCACACGAAACTCTGCACGCGCGCCGCCACCGTCACGTGCGAGCGCTGGTTGTGCGCCCCGTACTCGGAGATCTTCTTCGAGCAGGGGCACAGGCTCGTCACGGGCACCTGCACCTTGAGCGCGAACTGCTCGCGGCCCTCGATGATCTCGCCGATGAAGACGACCTCGTAGTCGAGCAGGCTCTGCACGCCTGACACCGGAGCCTTCTTCGCGACGAAGTAGGGAAAGCTCATCTCGACATGGCCTGTCTCGGCCTCGAGCTTCTTCACCATCTCGCGCAGCATGGCGCGGAAGGAGTCGACGGTGATCTCGCGCTCGTGGGCGTTGAGGATCTCCACGAACCGCGACATGTGCGTGCCCTTGAACTGGTGCGGCAGCCCCACGTACATGTTGAAGGTCGCGATGGTGTGCTGAATCCCCCCGGCCCGCTCGAGGATCCTCATCGGGTGACGGATGGCCTTGATCCCCACCTTGTCGATGGCGATTCTGCGGACGTCGGGTGTGGCCTGGACGTCCGGGATGGGCAGCTGGCTTCGCTGGTTCACGGGGTTCCTTTCGGTCAGCCGTAGAGTATAAAAGGCGCCGATAGTTGAGTAAACCGCTCAACTATGGGGCGTTCGACTCACGGTTGAATTCACTGCCTGGAGTAGGGATAGGCGGCATTGCCCTTGAACGGAGGTTCCCGGCCCACGAGCGACTCGAGAAGGATCAGCTCGTCGTCCGAGTGGTTCTGGAAGGGCCCGGGTTCGGCGTCCATGATGCCGCCGCGTTGGCTGATGACGAGGGGTTGCTCATGGTGCGTGGTCGTCACGGTCTTCGTGGACATGCCGGGACCATCGATCCCGGCTTCCCCGTAGCAGAGGCAAAAGTAGACCTTTTCGGGGTCCACCTCGAGGTACGCCCCGGTGCCGCGGATGCCGATGGTCGCATTGCCCGCCTTGATCACCACCGGTTTCTTGCCGAAGACGGAGAGTACGCGGCCGGTCTGGATCAGGATCCGGCTCATCACGCCGCCGGACTCCGCGAACTCCAGCGTGGTGTTCTCGCGGACCAGGAAGGCATCGTCCCGAATCACGACGATGGCCATGCTGCCGGGCCCCGTGCTCACCTTGTCGCGGGCGGAAACCGGCGTTCCGACCTGCGCCGGGCGACCATTCACCATGGCGGTTCCCTTCAGCTGGTTTACGCCCGGGATCGCCGGGAGGTCCCCCTTGGCAAGCGCGCGACTCATGAAGCCGGAAAGGCCGCCCGCCCCGATTGCGGCGCCGGCAGCCATCCGCGCGATGAAACGCCGACGTTCGCGGGAAGTCCGGTCAGGCTGTTCGTTGTTCATTAAGGTCTCCGGTGTCGGCGGGGCGCTTGCGAAACACGATGTCCCATGAGTCATGGCCCAGGCGCAGCCCGCGCCGCTCGAACTTGGTCTCCGGGCGCATTGCTGGCCGCACGGCGAAGCCTGCATGGGTGTTCTCGAGCGATGCTACCGCGGAAAAGGTCGCCAGGATGTGCTCGGCGTATTCCTGCCAGTCGGTGGCCGCATGCAGGCAACCACCGGTCGCCAGCCGTGAGGCCAGCAATTCGGCGAAGGCGGGCTGCAGGAGCCGGCGCTTGTGATGCCGCTTCTTCGGCCACGGATCGGGAAAGAAGACATGGATGCCCGCCAGCGAGCCGGGCGGGACCATGGTCGTGACCACTTCGACGGCGTCGTGCTGGATGATTCGAATGTTGGTGAGCGCATGCTCATCGATCTGCTTCAGGAGTGCGCCAACGCCCGGAGAGTGGACTTCGATCCCAAGATAGTCATTTTCCGGGGTCTGTATGGCGATTTTCGCCGTCGTCTCTCCCATGCCGAAGCCGATTTCGAGGATTTTTGGGGAATTTCGGCCAAATACCGAAGAAAGATCGAGCATTCGGCCCGAAAACGGTATTCCGAAGCGTGGCATGAGCGTTTCGTAGGCACGCTGCTGCCCGGGCGAAAAGCGACCCTGGCGGAGGACGAAGCTGCGAATGGGCCTTGTTGTTGCATCCATGCGTCAATTTTACCCAAGCGCGGCGGCGATCCCCGGGTTTTCGTTGACGCCCCCAGACGACCTCCGCACTATCAGGGCATGTCCGCCTCCCGATTCTGGCCGCTGGCCTTGGCTCTTGTCGTCTTTCCCGCTGTCAGTGCGGCTGGCGATTACGTGGGGGTCCTGCGCCTGCCGGGAGCTCCCGCCGCGTTGGCCATTCCGGAGCCCGGCTTCTATTGGTCACAGGTTGAGCTGCTCGGCGGCGGGCTTGCCCCAGCCCCGGGAGCCGAGGGGCTCAAGCTGAAGCTCGGCTATCGCTATTCCCCGTATCTCTCGGTGGAAACCGGCTACGCGGATTCCGGCCTGGAGGCGGCTCAATGGCCGTTTTCCGCGGCCTCTTCGCGGTCTCGCGGCTACACCATGGAGACCATCGGCTCCGTCCCATTCGGGACGCGCGCGGCATTCTATGGCCGGGTGGGCGCTTGGCGCTCGGGGGGTGGGCCCTTCCTGCTTTCCGAGGGGGACGCGCCCAGCCGGCCGGGCGCCGGCCTTCACTATGGATTGGGGTTCAAGGTCGACCTCACGCGCCAGATCGGGCTGCAGGCCGAGATGGAGCGCATCTCGCCTCTCGACCGCTGGGGAACCCGCGAGCCCGACGCCGACCATGTTTCCGTCGGCGTGACCTGGCGCTTCTAGGCTTTGTGTCCGATGAGCCCTTCAGTGGGCGAACTGGCAGCCGCGGCGTAGGGCTTCTTCGCCATGCGGCCGGCGCGCCAGGCTTCGCGCCCCGCCTCCACCGCGAGCTTCATCGCTCTCCCCATCCGGACGGGATCGAGCGCCTTGGCGATCGCGGTGTTCATGAGCACGCCGTCGCAACCCAGCTCCATCGCCACAGCGGCGTCGGAAGCGGTGCCGATGCCCGCATCCACGAGGACCGGGATCTTCGCGCGGTCCAGGATGATCTGCAGGTTCCAGGGGTTGAGGATTCCCATTCCGGAGCCGATGAGGGAGGCAAGCGGCATCACCGCCACACAGCCCGCGTCCTCCAGCTGGCGCGCGAGGATCGGATCATCGCTGCAGTAGACCATCACCTGGAAACCCTCGGCAACCAGCGTCTTCGCGGCAGCGAGAGTTTCCGGCATGTTCGGAAAGAGGGTCTCGGCATCGCCCAGCACCTCGAGCTTCACAAGCGAGTGCCCGTCCAGCAGTTCGCGCGCCAGGCGCAGTGTGCGCACGGCGTCCTCGGCCGTGTAGCAGCCGGCGGTGTTGGGCAGGATCGTGTACCGGGAAGGGGGAAGCACCTCGAGCAGGCTCGGCTCGTTCGCGTTCTGGCCGATGTTCACTCGCCGGATCGCCACGGTGACGATCTCGGCGCCGCTCGACTCGATCGCGAGGCGGGTCTGCTCGAAATCGCGGTACTTGCCGGTGCCGACCAGCAGGCGCGAGCCGTAGGCCTTTCCGGCGATGACCAGACGGTCGTCCATCAGCCTCCTCCCACGGCCACGACCACCTCCAGGCGGTCGCCGTCGGCCAGTTCGGTTTCCGAATAGCGGCTGCGCGGCACGATCTCCCCGTTCCTCTCGATCGCGATGCGCCTGCCGTCGTAGCCCAGTTCCCCGACGAGCCCCTGCACCGTGAGCGGTGGAGCGAAGCGCCTGTCCGCGCCATTGACCTTCAGCAGCAATTCCATGGGGGAATTCTAGCGCGGGAAGCGCCTGCCCGGCCTTGAGGAAGGTCACATCTGCCGGAAGCGGTGGGCGTAGGCGCGCGAGACAGGGAGCTCGGTCCTGCGAGTATCCTTCAGGCGCACGAATACCCGCCCGCCCAGGTCGCGCCGGGTGGAAGCAACGAAATTCAGGTTGACGAGGGTGGAGCGGTGCACTTGCGCGAACGCAGCGGGATCGAGCTGCGTTGCTATATCCGAGAGCGCGGTGCGGATGAGTGACTCCCCGTCTGCCGTCACCACGCACGTGTACTTGTCCTGCGCCTGGAAGTAGAGGACTTCCTCGACGGGAATCTGGTGCACCTCCTCGCCCTTCAGCGCCCGCACCCAGCGCAGGAATCCTGCGCCTCCTCCCGGCAGCGAGGCGGCGATCCGGGCGAGAATCTCCCCGATCCCGGGCGGGGTCTCGCGCGCCGCGATCCTGGCCTTCAGGCGCTCGATTGCACGCGCGAGGCGCTCGTCCGCCACGGGCTTCACGAGGTAATCGACCGCGTTCCGGTCGAAGGCCTCGACCGCGTACCGGTCGAAGGCGGTCACGAAAACCACGTGGGTGGGGCTTTCGATGCGTGCGGCGAGCTCAAGACCCGTCAGACCCGGCATGCGGATGTCTAGGAAGGCGGCATCCGGCTCGCGTTCGCGAATCGCCGCGAGCGCCTCGATTCCGTTGCGTGCAGAGGGAAGAAGCGAGGCCTCGGGCCACAGGGCGGCGAGCCGGCCGCGCAGGTACTGCGCGAGCGCTGGCTCGTCGTCCGCCACGAGGACCTTCGGCGCCGTGGCACTCATGGCGCGGCCACCGGAAATTCAAGGGCGACGACCGTGCCTTGCGGCACGTTGTCGCGCACCGAGAGCCGGGCCGCCTCGCCGTGCGACAGGCGCAGCCGCTCGCGCACGTTGGCGAGCCCGACTCCGCCTGCCGTCGCGTCGGAGAATCCCACCCCCGTGTCGGCGATTTCGAGGAGCAACCGGCCTTCGATCCTGCGAGCCCGCAATTCGATCGTGCCACCCTCGACCTTCGGCTCGATCCCGTGCCGGATCGCGTTTTCGACAACAGGCTGGACGAGCATCGGCGCGATCTCGATAGCGGCGAGCTCGGCCGGCAGGTCCATGCGGACCTCGAGGCGATCGCCCATGCGGATCTTCAGGACCTCGAGGAAATCGCGGATGAGGGAGAACTCGTCGGCGAGCGACGTGCTGGTTCGCCGCGTCCCGGCGAGCGTGGCGCGCAGGAAGCGAATGAAGGTCTCCAGCATGTGCCGCGCGCGCGCCGGATCCGCGTCGATGAGGCTCGTCACGTTGGCGAGCGTATTGAAGAGGAAGTGCGGCTCGATCTGCGCCTGCAGGGCGCGCAGGTTCGCGACCGTGGCCTCGCGCTCGATATCCGCCGCGCGGCGTTGCTCGCGCGCGAGCGCCGCCTCCGCGAGTGCGCTCTTCTGGCGCCAGAAGAAGATGATCCCGATCACGATCGAGATCACCAGGCTCGTCATCGCGATGGCGAGGATCCAGCCAGGATCTCCCAGTCGCGGCAGGATTTGGTGCCCCAGCAGCCCGGTGGCGAGCCAGAACCCGATGACCACGCCCGCGGTGCTGATCGTCATGTAGTAGGCGGTGACGATAACGCGGCCGGAGCGCAGGACCGCCGGCTCGATCGTCCGCCCGGCAAGCATGAAAATCAGGTGCAGCGTGTAGCCGACGCACATCGAGACCACGAAGTTGATCCACAGCCAGTTCGCCGACGGCAGCCGCCAGTTCGACGCGAGTCCGAAGAAGGTGAACAGGACCGCGAAGCCCATGCTCCAGATGAAGGTGTAGAGGAGATTGCGCGCGAAACCCGGCTTCCAGCGCCTGAACCAGGGGAACATCTCGAGCGGGTGCGAGCCGGCGCGCGCGCGCAGAACCTGTTCGCGCTCCGCAGGGGAGAAGACAGGGTTGAAATTCGCCATGGCGAGCATCCTATCCCGGGAAGGCTCGCCGGGAAGCCGGGATGCGACGGACGGGCCGTCGAGGGCGCCGGTGGCGCCAGCCCGGCGCCAACGATCCTGCTACGACGGGCGAAAAGACCTCGGGTAGAATGGCGCCTCGCTGCGGGTGTAGCTCAATGGCAGAGCAGAAGCTTCCCAAGCTTACGACGAGGGTTCGATTCCCTTCACCCGCTCCAAAACCCCCTGCAATGCCTTCCCGGACTCCCTCTTTCGCCGCCCGCATCGTTGCGTGGCAGCGTCGCCACGGCCGCAGCGACCTTCCCTGGCAGGGCACGCGCGACCCGTACCGGATCTGGATCTCGGAGATCATGCTGCAGCAGACCCAGGTGGCGACCGCCATCCCCTATTTCGATCGCTTTCTGGCGCGCTTCCCCGACGTGGCGGCGCTCGCCGCGGTTCCCGAGGATGAGGTCATGCGCCTGTGGAGCGGGCTGGGCTACTACGCCCGGGCCCGCAACCTGCACCGGGCCGCGCGTGCGATCGTCGCGGAGCATGGCGGGCGTTTTCCCCTGTCGATGAAGGAAGCGCTTGTCCTGCCGGGCATCGGCCGCTCCACCGCCGCTGCGATCCTGGTCTTCTCGACCGGAGAAGCGCACGCGATCCTCGACGGAAATGTGAAGCGGGTGTTCGCGCGCCATTTCGGGATTCCGGGGGCCGTCGACTCCGCGGCGACGCTGGCGCAGCTGTGGCGGCTGGCGGAGTCGCTTGTGCCCCCGAAAGACGCCGAGCGCTACACGCAGGGCCTGATGGATCTTGGGGCCACCGTCTGCACGCGGACGAATCCGGGCTGCGCGAACTGTCCCGTCCGGAGCAGTTGCGTTGCCCTTCGCGACGGGCGCATCGCTCAGCTTCCAGGCCGGAAGCCCGCGCGTACTTCGCCGGTCCGCGAGGTGGCGATGCTCGTCATTGTTTCTCGCGGCGAGGTGCTGGTCGAGAAGCGCCCCTCCCCGGGGATCTGGGGCGGACTGTGGAGCCTTCCCGAGGCGCCCGTCAATGCGGAGCCTGCGGCGTGGGCAGCGAAGGTCCTGGGGCTGCGCGTGGACCGCGCCGATGCCCTGGAGCCGTTCAAGCATGCGTTCACCCACTTCACGTTGGGCGCGAAGCCGTGGCTACTCCGGTTGAAGGGCAAGGTCCCGGCTGCGCGCGAGGCGGGCGCGATGTGGCTTCCCCTGCAGGAAGTCGCGGCAGCCGCGCTTCCGGCGCCGGTGAAGCGGCTTCTTGCGCGCCTGGCCAGGGCGCGCGCCTAGCCGAGCAGTTTCCGCTCGATCAGGAAGCGGTGCAGGACCGCGAGGCGCGCGCCGGGGTCGGTGAGTTCCAGCAGCTTCTGCTTCGCGTCGTTTCGAAGCGGCAGGATTTCGGCGAGGCGGAAGCCCACCCAGCTCGCCTCGTCGTATCGAAAGGGCTGCGCGAAGCGCGCCGGGCCCAGGGCGGCCACGACGCTGCGCACGAAGTCGGCACATGGCGCGAGCTCGGGCGTCTGCACGGGGCCTTCGGCGGGAATGCGCTCGATCTCGCCCAGGATCAGCCCCGAGGGCGTGGTCTTCGTCGCGAGCAGGCGCAAACGCTCCAGCCCTTCGGCCGTCACCTTGAGAATGCCGACGGTTTCCATGTCCCAATCCGCCATTCGCGCGAGGCATCCCACCGGCTCCGGGACCGCGGGCGTGCCCACCTCGGCGCCCTCCCGGATGAGGCAGACCCCGAACACGGAATCGTCCTTGAGACAGGCTTTGGCCATTTCCAGGTAGCGCTGCTCGAAGATGCGGAGCGGCAGGCGCATTCCCGGGTATAGCACGGTCGAAAGCGGGAACAAGGGCACGGTCTCGACGGGCCTGGTCCCCGCGGAGAGGAGGTTCATGACAAGCACGTCCGGCGCGTCCCTATTCCCGCTCGAGGTCTCGGTGGCGGACGATCAGCGGGTGATTGGGGCGCAGGAGATCGGCGAGACCCTCCACGAGATACACGGAGCGGTGGCGCCCTCCGGTGCAGCCGATGGCCACCGTGAGGGCGGCGCGGCGATCGAGCGTGAACTTCGGCAGCCAGCGCTCCATGAATCGGTGGATGTCATCGAGCAGCAGGCGAGCCTGCGTCTCGCGCTCGAGGAAGGAGGCCACCTCCGGGTCGCGGCCTGATTTCGGCCGCAACTGCGGGTCGTAATACGGGTTGGGCAGGAAGCGCGCGTCGAAGACGAAATCCGCGTTGAGCGGCACGCCGCCCTTGAAGCCGAAGGACTCCAGGCACACCACCAGGCGCGACGGATCGGTCACGAGGAGGTCGTGGATCCATGCGCGAAGCTGCACCGGAGTCAGGGAGCTCGTATCCACGCGATGGCCCAGTTCCGCGATGGGTGCGAGCAGGGAGCGCTCCATCGCGATGGCCTCTTCCAGCGTGCGGCCCTCGCCTGCCAGCGGGTGAGGTCGGCGCGTCTCGGAAAAGCGTCGCACCAGGCTCGCGTCGCTCGCGTCGAGGAAGACAAGGCGCACATCGGCGCCGTTGGCGCGTTCTTCCTCCACGACTTTCGGAAGGATTCCGATCGTGTCGGCGCTGCGCGCATCGGCGCTCACCGCGACGCGCGGCTCTCCGCGCGAGGCAACCCAGGACACCAGCCCGCCGATGAGGCTGGGCGGGAGGTTGTCGACGCAGAAATAGCCCGCGTCCTCGAGCGCCTTGAGGGCGACGCTCTTCCCCGAGCCGGATACGCCACTGACGAGAGTGAGCTGCATCAGTCGCCTCGCGGCTCGCGGTCGGGGGAATCGCCGGCGCGCATGGCGGCCGCCTGGCGCGAGATGAAGTCGCGTGTCGAATCGATGCCCCGGGTCATCAGGATGTGGTTGCGAACGGCGGCCTCGACCAGCACCGCGAGGTTACGGCCCGGCGCGACCGTGAACGTCACGGTCGGGATCTCCACGCCCAGGACGGTCCGCGTGCCGGAGCGCGTGGCGAGGCGCTCGCGCTCCCGGTAGCCTTCCGTCGGAAATTCGAGATGGACGATGAGGCGCAAAGCCTTGCGCGGGCGCACGGCCGTCTCGCCGAAGATGGAGCGGATGTTCAGGACGCCCAGGCCCCTCACCTCGAGGAAGTCGCGCAGCATGGGCGGGCAGCGGCCCTGCACCGTCTCCGGACCGATCTGCTGCAGTTCCACGACGTCGTCGGCCACCAGGCCGTGGCCGCGCGAGACGAGCTCCAGCGCGAGTTCGCTCTTGCCGATCGAGGATTCGCCCGTGATGAGGACCCCGATCTCCAGGACGTCCAGGAAGACACCGTGCAGCGAAGTCACCTCGCCCAGCTCGCCCTGCAGGTACGGGCGCAGGACGTTGATCACCTGCTGGCTCGACTCGCGCGCGGCGAGAAGGGGAATGGCAGCCTTCGTCGCGGCACGTTCCAGCGCGGACGGGACGGCAAGGTCGTCGCCGACGACGATGCACAGCGTGTCGCCGCCCGCCAGGCGATCGAGCATCTCGTTGCGTGCCGCTTCGCTCATCCGCGCGATGTAATCGAGCTCGCTCGATCCGAGCACCTGGACGATGAGCGGGTGGATGAGGTTCAGGTGGCCGATGAGCCCCAGTCCCGGCCGCGAGAGCATCTCGTTGGTGAGCTCGCGGTGGCTGCCCGAGGCGCCCGCGGCCCAGGCTAGCCCCAGGCGTTCGCGCCGGTCCTCAAAGAGCTGCTGAACGCTGAGGCGTGGCATACGGCGACCACTGCGTGAGCAGGCGGTGGGCCGCGTCGGCGTCGCCCGCGGCAAGGAGGCGTTCGCGCAACTCGCCGTCGCTGAACATCTGGGCCAGGTCCGACAGGATCTCCAGGTGCTGCTCGGTGGCGTGCTCGGGAACCAGCATCGCCAGGACGAGCCGAACCGGCTGGCCATCCGGAGATTCGAAGGGCACGGGCGACTGCGTGCGCACGAAAGCGCATAGCGTTTCCTTGAGGTTCTTCAGCCGGCCGTGCGGGATGGCGACTCCGTAGCCCAGCCCCGTCGACCCCAGCTTCTCGCGGTCGAAGAGGCTGTCGAAGACGCGCGCTCGCGGGATCTGCCTGGAGTTCTCGAACAGGAGTCCGATCTGCTCGAAAAGCCGCTTCTTGCTGCCCACGTCGAGATCCAGCGCGACGTGTGCGGGGGGAAGCAGGGGCGAGAGCCTGTTCATCGGGGTAATCCCGGACGAATCCGCCTGCGCCTCAGGTGCCGGTTCGCTTGTTGCTGGCCGCATGGCGCCCCTCCTGGAACTTCTCCTTGTGCTTGATGATCTGGCGGTCGAGCTTGTCCACCAGGGCGTCTATCGCGGCATACATGTCGGCATCGTGGCACTCCACGTGAATATCCTTCCCCGAAACATGGACGGTCGCTTCGATCATCTGGTCGAGCTTCTGCACAGAAATGATCACGTTCATGTCGATGACCTGATCGAAATGCCGCTTGATCCGTCCGAGCTTGGAGACGACGTATTCGCGGATCGACGGCGTGATTTCGACGTGGTGTCCGGTAAGTTGGAGGTTCATCGAGTGCTCCTTTGCGTTGCGTTCAGAGGGACTTTCTCATGTTTGCGGGATGGATGTGCATCGCCTCGCGATACTTCGCCACTGTCCTTCGTGCAACCTGGATTCCCTGCTGCGCGAGGATGTCCGAGATGCGGTGGTCCGAAAGCGGCTTCCTGCCGTCCTCGGCGGCCACGAGCTGCTTGATGAGCGCCCGGATCGCCGTCGAGGAGCACGCGCCGCCCGTATCGGTGGCGACGTGGCTGCCGAAGAAGTACTTGAGCTCGAACATGCCGCGCGTGGTCAGCATGTACTTCTGCGTGGTCACGCGCGAGATCGTGGATTCGTGCAGGCCCACGGCCTCGGCGATCTCGCGCAGCACGAGTGGGCGCATGGCGACCTCGCCGTGCTCGAAGAAGTTCCTCTGCCGGTCCACGATGGCCTGGGTCACGCGCAGGATCGTGTCGAAGCGCTGCTGCACGTTCTTGATGAGCCAGCGCGCCTCCTGAAGCTGACCGGAGAGGTTCCTGCCGCCGTTGTCGCGCGAGGCGTGCAGGAGGTCGGCATACATCTTGTTGATGCGAAGCCGCGGCATCGCGTCGCGGTTGAGCTGCGCGACCCAGCGGCCGCCCACCTTCTTCACGGTGACGTCGGGCATCACGTACCTTACGTCGCCCTCGCCCCACGCGCGGCCGGGTTTCGGGTCGAGCGTCAGGATGAGTGCGCGTACCTCGCGCAGCTCCTCGTCGGTGATGCCGAGCAGTCGCTTCAGCTTGTTGAAATCGCGGGCCGCGAGCATGTCCAGGTGGCGCGAGGCCAGCTCGATCGCGCAGCCGCGGTGGGGCGTGGCCGGATCCATCGCCTTCAACTGCAGCACGAGGCACTCGGCCAGATCCCTGGCGCACACGCCGGCCGGCTCCAGGTTCTGCACCTGGCGAAGGGCGATCGAGACTTCCTCGACCTCGAGGTCCGGGATTTCCGACAGGCCGGAGGCGTGCAGTTCCTCCAGGCTTGCCGTGAGGTACCCGTCGCCGTCCAGGTTCGTGATCACGAGAAGGGCCAGGCGCTTGTCGCGCTCGCTCATCGCGGTGAGCTGCAATTGCCGGATGAGGGCTTCCTGCAGCGCAGGCTCGGCTGCGGCGATTTCCGTGAAGTCGTCTCGATCCTCGTCATTGCGCCGGGTGCCGCCCGAGGGTTCGTCCCCGAAGGAAATCGAGTCCTCGGGCTGCGCGGAGGACTCGGTCTCGGAGGAGGGCGCGGCATCGGCGCCCGGGGCGGCAGGCGCTTCGTCGCCGGCGAGGTCGGCGCGCTCGAGGAGCGGATTTTCGGCCAGGTAGCGCTCGAGCTCCTGGTTCAGCTCGACCGTCGACAGCTGGAGCAACCGGATCGATTGCTGCAGCTGCGGCGTAAGCGTGAGATGCTGGGATAGCTTGAGCTGGAGGCTGTGCTTCATTTCGAGCGCCGCAGGGGGTAAGACGCGAGTCCGCTAGAGGCGGAAATTCTCCCCGAGATAGACCTTTCGGACAGCCTCATTGTAGATGATTTCGTCAGGCTTCCCGAATGCGAGGACGGTGCCCTGGTTGATGATGTAGGCGTGGTCGCAGATGCCGAGCGTCTCCCGTACGTTGTGGTCCGTGATGAGGACGCCGATTCCGCGTTCCTTCAGGAAGCGGATGATCTGCTGGATGTCGAGGACCGCGATGGGATCGACGCCGGCAAAGGGCTCGTCGAGGAGGATGAAGCGCGGGTTCGTGGCGAGCGCGCGGGCGATCTCGACGCGGCGCCGTTCGCCGCCCGAAAGCGACAGCGCCGGGCTCGCGCGCAGGTGACCGATGTGCAGGTCGTCCAGCAGGTTCTCCAGGCGCGCGTCGATCTCCTCTTCTCCCAGCCCCTGCAATTCCAGTACCGCCTGGATGTTCTGCGCAACGTTCAGGCGGCGGAAGATCGAGGCTTCCTGCGGCAGGTAGGAGAGCCCCAGGCGCGAACGACGATAGATCGGCAGGTGCGTGACGTCCCGGTCATCGAGCCGGACGGAGCCCTGGTCGATCGGGACGAGGCCCAGGATCATGTAGAAGCAGGTGGTCTTTCCGGCGCCGTTGGGCCCGAGCAGGCCGACGACTTCGCCGCTTTCGACCGTGAGCGAGACATCCGAGACCACCGTGCGCTTCTTGTAGCGCTTCATGAGCGCTTCGACGCGCAGCACGGAAGACTTCGGTTCGTATTGCACGAGAGAGAGGCGCTGGGCGGAAGCGCTCGCGGTCATTGCGGGGCGCTCGTTCCCGGGCCCTTGTCCGGCTTGAGGTCGATCGATGGCGCCTCGGCGCGCGGCAGGGGCTTGCCATCAGGTCCCTTCTTCTGCGGGACGATGGTCGCCTTCACGCGCGAGCCGGGTACCTCCGGAGCGCCGGGCGCGGCGCCCGTCACCTGGAAGAACTCCTTGCCGCGGTCGTACGAAATGAAGTCGCCGGTGAGCTCGCCCTGGGAGCTGTGCAACCGCGCCCGGTTGAACAGCTTGAGAAGCTCGCTGCGGTCGTCGAATTCGGCACGCTCGGCGGAGCCGTCCATCCAGTCATCGACCTTGTCGCGCTTCTGGCGGAAGGTGACCGGGGCGCCCGTCGCGATGTAGGTGCGATAGCCCTGCGCATCTTCGCGAACGACGATCCTCGCGGAGGTGATGCGCATCGTGCCTTGCGTGACGATCACGTTGCCCTCGTACACCGCCTCCTTTTTCGCGTCGTCCGCCGTAAGCCGGTCCGCGAGCACCTGGATGTCCTTTTCCCGGTCGGCCTTTTCGGCGTGGGCGGTGGCCGAGACGGCGAGCGCGCAGGCGAGCAGGAGCCGCGAGGCGAGGGCGATCGGAGTAGTGGTTGAATGGCGCATCAGCGGCGGGGCTTGAGAATGGCGCGCACGTGATCGAGCTTGAGAATGCGCGTCTGGTTGTTCAACTCGAGGCCCGACGCCTCGACGCGGGCTTCGGGGTTCACCATCAGCACCGGCCCGGTGGTGCGGGCCACGCCGGCGTCGGGGAGGACGAGAAGGCGTTCCGTCGTGACCGTGGAAGCTTCGTATCGTTCGTCCGCCTCGCGCACCAGCACGACGTTTCCCTCGAACCAGATCTTGTCGCCGCCCTCGAGGAGCCGGCCCTTGTCCGAGGCGACGGTCACGCGGGGCTGCCCGGGCTCGAACGACTCGAGAGCGAGCTTGTCCATGAGCGCCGAATCGTCGTCAGGATAATGTACCATCTTGCGCGCCGTGAGGGTGTAGAGGGTCCGGCCGTCCTCGCCGAACTTGCGCGCGCTGAAATTCTCGACGATGAGGTCCGGGTCGTGGCGCAGCTTCGCGTCGGCGCGGATGCCCTTGGGTTGCACCAGCTGGTCGAGCCACCAAGTGAGGGCGACAAGCAAACCGAGGATGCCCAGAGGCAGCCACGACGAGGGGCGGACCACCGGCTATCCCCGGTTCCCGTGGCGGCCGGCGACGCTCTCGAGCGTGCCCTGCGCGCGCATCACGAATTCGCAGAATTCGCGCACCGCCCCGTGGCCGCCGCCGGCCTGCGTGACGAGATGGGCGATCGCTTTTACCTCCGGCACCGCATTGGCGACCGCGGCCGCCAGGCCGCAGCGCGCAAGCACGGGGGCGTCGGGAAGATCGTCGCCCATGAACGCGCATTGCGAGGCTTGCAGGCCCAGCTGCGCTCGCAGTATCTCGAAGTGCTCGACCTTGTCGTCGGCGCCCAGGATCACATGGGGCATTCCCAGCTCCCGCGCGCGCGCGGCGGCGGCTTCGGAGCGGCGGCCCGACAGCAATCCCGTGGCCACGCCCGATTGCGCGAGCATCTTCAGGCCATGCCCGTCGAGGATGTTGAACACCTTCATCGCTTCGCCCGCGGGACCGTAGTAGAGGCGCCCGTCGGTCAGCACGCCGTCGACGTCGAAGAGCGCGAGGCGGATGGCGCGGGCGCGGGCGATAACGTCGGGCATCTTCACGGTGTCAGGTTGCGCGTCTGCGGGGGCCACGATGGATCGGTCATCGGCGTTCTCGCGGCGGAGCAACCTGACCCCATTCAGATGACCCCGGCACGCAGGAGGTCGTCCACGTGCAGCGCGCCGACGAGCTTTCCCGCGTCGTCCACGACGAGAAGGCGGCCGCTGACGTGGTGCGCCTGCATCACCTGCGCGGCCTCGGCGGCCAGGCGCGAGGGTGCGATCGAGCGCGGGCTTCTCGTCATCACGTCGGCAACCTCGAGGCCGCGGATATCCTCGTGCTTCTCCAGCGCGCGGCGAAGGTCGCCGTCGGTGAAGAGGCCTGCCACCCGGCCGTCCGCTTCCACGATGGCGGTCATGCCCAGGCCCTTCTGGCTCATCTCCAGGATGGCTTCCTTGAGCGTGGCGCCCACGCCCACCTGCGGGAGCCGCTCGCCGGTGTGCATCACGTCCGAGACATGCAGGAGCAGCTTGCGGCCGAGCGTGCCACCCGGATGGTGCAGCGCGTAATCCTCGCTGCCGAATCCGTGCGCCTGCAGCAGGGCAACGGCAAGCGCGTCTCCGAGGGCAAGGGCAGCGGTCGTGCTCGCGGTGGGTGCCAGGTTCATCGGGCACGCCTCCTTCTCGACTGCCGCGTCGAGGTGGACGTCGGATTCGCGTGCGAGCGTCGATTGCGCACGGCCGGTGATCGCGATCACTCTCGCGCCGCGGCGCTTGATGAGCGGAAGGATGCGCAGGATCTCGTCGGATTCTCCGGAGTGGGAGATCGCGATGACGACGTCGCCCGAGGCGATCATGCCGAGGTCGCCATGGCTCGCCTCCGCGGGGTGCATGAAGAACGCAGGCGTTCCGGTCGAGGCGAGCGTTGAGGCGATCTTGCCTCCGACGTGCCCCGACTTTCCCATGCCCGTCACGACGACGCGGCCCTTCGAGGCGAGGATCACCTCCACCGCCGCCAGAAAGGGCGCGCCGAGGCGATCGGCGAGCGCCAGCACGGCGGCCGCCTCGACTTCGAGCACTTCCCTCGCGAGCGAGATGATGCGCGCCGCATCGGTAAGCGGGAGGGGATGGTGTAGATTTGTCACGGGGCAAAGTATAAAGGGATTGCCCTTCCCCCGCCGCCTGCGCCCACGATGCACGAAGCCCTTCCCGTCGCTCTCATCCTTCTCGGCTCCGCGGTCGCGGTGGTCCTGCTATTCCGGCGCCTTTCCATGCCGGCTATCCTGGGCTACCTGATCGTGGGCGTTGCCATCGGGCCGGCCGCACTCGGGTTCGTCGCCGCTTCCGAGGAGAAGCGCTACCTCGCGGAATTCGGGGTCGTGTTCCTCATGTTCTCCGTGGGCCTGGAATTCAGCCTGCCGCAGCTCATGGCGATGCGGCGAACGGTGTTCGGCTTCGGCGGCGCGCAGGTGACTCTGACGATGGTGCTTGCCGCTGCCGTGGCGCTCGCGGCCGGAGAATCGTGGAAGACGGGGCTCATCGTGGGCGGCGTGCTGGCGATGTCGTCCACCGCCATCGTTTCCAAGACGCTTTCCGAACAGGCCCAGCTGCACACGCCGGCGGGGCGCAGGATCATGGGCGTGCTCCTGTTCCAGGACCTCGCGGTCATCCCGCTCCTGGTCCTCATCCCGGCGCTGGCGCTTCCGGCGGAAGCCCTCGCGGGTGCGATCGCGGTCGCGATGCTGAAGGCCGCGGTGGTGCTGGCCGTGGTGCTTTTCGTCGGGCAGCGGCTCATGCGCCCGCTCTTCCACGCGGTGGCGAAGCAGAAGTCCTCGGAACTCTTCGTGCTCTTCGTGCTGCTGGTCACGCTCGGGCTTGCGTGGGTCACCGAGATCACGGGGCTGTCGCTGGCCCTGGGCGCCTTCCTGGCCGGCATGCTCATTTCGGAGACCGAGTACCGCTACCAGGTGGACGACTACATCAAGCCGTTCCGCGACGTGCTTCTCGGCTTCTTCTTCGTGACCATCGGCATGCTGCTGGATCCGCGCGTGGTGCTCGCGCAATGGTTCCCGGTCACTCTGGTGCTGGTGGCCCTGCTTGCCGTGAAATTCGCGCTGATCTTCTGGCTGGGGCGGGTATTCGACAACGAGAAGCCGACGGCGCTTCGTTGCGCGCTCGCTCTCGCGCCGGCCGGCGAATTCGGGTTCGTGCTGCTTTCGCTCGCGGGGCGCGAGGGCGCGATGGCGCCGGCCACCCTCCAGGTGGTTCTTGCCGGAGCGCTCCTGTCGATGCTGGTGACCCCGGTGCTCCTGGCCCACTCCGAGCGCATCGTCCTTTACTTCGTCGAGAGCGAGTGGACACAGCGCGCGATGGCGCTGCACCAGCTCGCGGTGAAAACGATGGCCACGCAGGGGCACGTCATCGTCTGCGGATACGGGCGCAGCGGGCAGGCGCTTGCCCGCTTTCTCGAGCGCGAAGGCGTTTCGGTCATCGCGCTGGATGCCGATCCGGAGCGCGTCCGGCAGGCGGCGGCGGCGGGCGATTCCGTGGTTTTCGGCGACGCCGCGCGCCGCGAGGTGCTGGTGGCCGCGGCGCTGACCCGTGCGGTGGCGGTAGTGGTGAGTTTCGCGGATACGACCAAGGCCCTCACCATCCTGGCGCACGTGCGCGAGATGCGCCCGGAGCTGCCGGTCATCGTGCGCACGTGGGACGACACGGACGTGGGCAAGCTTCGCGAAGCCGGCGCGGCAGAGATCGTGGCCGAGGTGGTCGAGGGCTCCCTCATGCTTGCCACGCAGACCATGCTGCTGCTGGGTGTGCCGCTCAACCGCGTGCTGCGCAGGCTACGCGAGGTCCGCTCGGAGCGGTATCACCTGATGAGCGGCTTCTTCCCCGGTTCCACGGACACCGAGGACGATGCCGAGGCGGCGCAGCCCCGCCTTCGCTCGGTGATGGTCGGCCCCAGCGCTGCGTCAGTGGGCATGACCCTCGAGAGCCTGAATCTCGAGGCGATGCAGGTCGAGGTGACGGCGGTGCGCCGGCAGGGGGTCCGCGAGACCAATCCTTCGCGCGGCATGCGGCTGCGCGAGAACGACATCGTCGTCCTGCTGGGTTCGCAGGAAGCGCTGGCCAAGGCGGAGATCCGCCTCCTTCAGGGGTAAAAAAAACGGCCCGCGCGAGGCGGGCCGCCCATTTCGATTCGACGATCCGTCAGAAGACGTAGCAGACGGTGTACGAGGTTGCGTCGTCGATCGCGGCGGTCGCTACCGCCGCCGTGCCCAGCGCGGAGCCCACGGCAACGGCGCGCATCGAGCCGCCGGCGGTATTGCTGTCGTCCATCTGCACGTCGAGCTGCTTCACGAACTTGCCCAGGATGCCTTCCGAGCAGATCTGGTAGGTGCCGCTCATCCCGGAGATCTGGAGTTGTGCCGTAGCCGCACTGCTGATGCCGAGCTTGCCGCCCAGGGCGTTCTTCGGAATGTAGTCCGCATCGGCGGTGGCGGTGGGGCCGGGGGCGAGGTTCGCCAGGCGAACGTGCTGCCAGAAGAGGATGGATTCATCGGTCAGGGTGGCCGAGTTCCAGGCGCCTTCGACGACACCGTTCCCGACGGTGCCCCCTGTGGTGGCGTTGGTGGCGCCGTTGATGTGCGTGGAGGCGGCCGAGTCGTCGCCGGGCAGGGACTTGAATTTGTCCTGGTACCCGTAGATGAAAGTCGGAATGGTGCGGAAATCGTTCGCCAGGTTCTTCACCTTGGCGCTGTTGATCAGTTCCTGGCCCTTGAGGATGCCCCCGAGGAGCAGGCCGATGATGACCAGCACGATCGCGATTTCAACGAGCGTGAAGCCGGATTGTTGCGATTTCATTTTCTTCTCCTGGTGTAGAGGCGGGTGACGCTCAGAAGCCGAAGAGCCCGGCCAATTGGCGCGAGTTCTCGATGACCCGCGCGATGAGGCCCAGCAGCAGTCCGGAGCCGAGAACGGCGACGGCGGCATCGAGTGGCTTCAGTGTCGGGGTCTTCATGGTGAGCTCCTGGGTCGGTTGTGCACCCAAGTCTATGCAACCGCCATGCCAGAAGTGTTAAGCATTTGATTTTGAATGATTAAGCGACAAATGTTCCGTTTTGCCAGGCATCGGAACTTCGCTGGCTGTCGAGAATCCGGACACCAGGTGTCTGGCCCTCAGGCAATCGGACAGGTTCGCGGGGTCGCCGGTGGTCCGGTGGCTACGTCGCACCTGTGCGATTATCGAGCCGGACACCCCCGACACGATCCCCTTGCCCGCGACTGCCTTCTACGCCACCCGCCTGGGCGGCCTCCTGCACAACTCTCGGCGCTGGGTGGTGCTCGCGATGCTCCTCGCGCTGCACGAGGCGCTCATCACCGACCCCGGCGGGAATTTCCAGCGCATCTGGCTGCTCGTGCATTTCGGCCTGTTCCTTATGTGGCAGCCCTTCTTCGAGACCGACCAGGAGCTGGGCAGGTTCGCGATCGGCCTCCTGGTGGCGATCACCTGTGCGATCCTCTACTTCCTTCCAGGGTGGCTCATCGGCGCGTGGATCTGCGTCCTCATCGGAATTCTGGGGGGCAAGGTCTTCATGGTGCAGGCCTCGCGGCGCGGCCGGTTCTACCTGGTCGCGTTCTTCTACCTGGCCTCGGTGATGCTGCTTTGGGCGGTGCCGCGCCTCGTGCTGCGCGAATCGGCGATTCCCGAGCCCGTCGCGGTGTTCGCGCAATGGCTGCTGCCCCTGACGCTGGCTGCGCTGGTATTCCTGCCGTTCGACCCGAATGACGACGATTCGCGTCAGGTATTCGATTTCTTCTATGCGGTGCTCGTCTTCCAGCTGGTGGTGGTTCTGGTGCTCGGGTCGATTGCGCTCATGCGCTACACCGGCGGGGAGTACTTCCAGGCCGCCGGCCTGACGGTGATCGGCTTCGGCGCCACCCTCTTCGTGCTCGCGGTGTTCTGGGGCCCGCGCGAGGGGTTCGGGGGTCTGCGGACCTACCTCTCGCGCTACCTGATGTCGGTGGGCATGCCCTTCGAGGTGTGGGTGCGGCGGGTGGCCGAACTGGCCGAGCGCGAGGCCGATCCGCAACGCTTCCTCGGGCAGGCGCTGCTTCTGGTATCGGAGCTGCCCTGGGTGCGCGGCGGTCGCTGGAAGACCGCGGAGGGCGAGGGCGAGTTCGGGGCACGCTCGGATGACGTCGTGAAGTTCGGCTTCCACGGGCTCGAACTCACGTTCCATACCGAGATCAGCCTGTCACCGGCGCTCTTCCTGCACATGCGCCTGCTCGCGCAGGTGGTGGGGGAGTTCTACGAGAGCAAGCGCCGCGAAGAGACGATGCGCCGCAACGCCTACCTTCATGCAGTTTACGAAACGGGCGCGCGCCTCACGCACGACATCAAGAACCTTCTGCAGTCGCTTTATGCGCTCACCTCGGCGTCCCCTCGCGAAGGGGCCATGGACCCGGCCTACGCGACCCTCCTGCAGCGCCAGTTACCTCAGCTCACCAAGCGCCTGCAGTCCACGATCGACCAGCTTCGCTCGCCGCAGGTGGAAACGACCGAAGTGCTGCGCCCCGCGCGGATATGGTGGGCCGACGTCGAGCGCAGGCATTCCGCCGACCGGCTCGTGCTCGAAGCCAGCATCGACGGCGATGCGGGGGTGCCGGCGAACCTGTTCGACGCGTTTCTCGACAACTGTCTCGACAACGCGCGCGGCACGGGCAGCACGGCGGCGCGCATCAAGGCCTCGCTTGCCGTGAGCCGGGGCCGCGCCGAACTCGTTTTCGAAAATGATGGAGATGCCGTGCCGGCTGCGGTCGAGAGGACGCTCTTTCGCGAGCCGATTGCGGACTCGACCAGGGAAGGCCTCGGTATCGGCCTTTATCAGGTGGCGCGCCTCGCCGCGCAGGCGGGCTACGCCATCGAACTCGCCCACAACGAGCCCGGCCGCGTTGCCTTCCGGCTATATCCGGGCTGACAGGCCAGCTCAAGGCAAGCGCCCGGCGGCGATCATGCGGGCGGCGAGCACGTTCACGGGAACCCAGGTGAGGTAGTCGTCGAACTCGTTGCCGGGCACGGTCGAGAGTTCGTGCGACACAAAGACGGCATCGCCATCGAGGTTGCGCGACTCGTCGGTGCCCGGACCTGGACGTTGCATAGCGTTCGGCCCCAGCGAAAGAAGAATGAACGCCGCGCGGCGAGTGAGCTGATTCGCCGCCGGGCCGCAACCCGATGCGCTTGCGGCCGAACCCACGCCGCAGATCACGAGGTATCCCGGCCAATCGCCCAGGGCGGCCAGCGTGGCCTGCTGCATGCCGTTGGCGCGCGTCAGCGGATTCGCCACGCCACCGACCAGGTGGCCGGCTCCGAAGACGGCGTAACGGATGCGATTGGATTGCGTGCCCCACCCATCCCGCGCGAACCCGTCCTCATCGAGCGGCGCCAGGCCGATCGACGCCGCGGGAAGGAATCCATCGTGGAAGTTGGAGCAGTTGCCGTCCCGCGAATCGCCGCCGGCCGCGAAACTCTCCTCTCCGCGGCTGCCGGTCGTGGCGGGGCAGGCAAGCCTTCCGTGGGTCGCGGCAAAACCGAGCAGGGCCTCGCGCGCCTCGTCGAGGATACGCCGCGTATCCTCCTGCCGGCGCATCGCAACCTGGGCGGCGAGCGGAACGGCGAGCCCCGAGACCAGGATCGCGAGGACCAGCATCACCAGCATCACCTCCAGGAGCGTGAAGGCGGGAGAGGCATCCTGTTTCGCGCTCATGGCCGGGTTCCTCAAGGGCCCGTGACCACGACGTCGTTTCGGCTGCGGCTGGCAAGCGTCGCCACGCGGTTGTAGGACGCAGTCGCCGGGCCCTCCGGGTAGGAAAGATCCGCGGGACACTCGGGCGCCGCGGGATTGGCATTGAGGCGCCGCAGGTCCGCGTTGGCTCCCTCGAGCCAGTCGCGCACATCGGCATCCGCCATCGCGCTGCGTGACTGCCGCCCCGAATCGAAGAGTAGCGGAGGGCCGGCGACGAGCACCGCGTAGCGACGACCCTGCGAAGCCACGCCTGCGCCGTCTTGCGACACGAAGAGGCAGGTGAGGGAATCGCAGGCCGCCGGAGCGCCGGGGGCCGGCCGATTCGCGGGCGCCACCGAATAGAACACGTGCCGCTTCCACGCGCTCCACCAGGTGAAGCCGGTGGCGCCTGCCGTGCTGCCGTTGGCGTCGGCGATGCGGCACCCTGGCGCCCATTGCCCGAGCATGGTGGTGCCGCTATCGCGGACCGTGGCCAGGAACGGTGTATCGGGAACGCGCCCGAACAGCGTGCCGGACGAATCGGATCCGCGAAGAATGAGGTCCGGATCGCGGCTCCGGCACGCGGGCGCAGCCCAGGGCAGCAGGCCGCGGTTTTCGCTCCGCGCTGCGTAGTCACGAAGGCAGGCGGAAACTTCCTCGGCTACGCGGCGCATCACGCGCGGCATCAGGTCGTCGTAGGAAATGACGGCCAGCCGGTCGTTCACCCAGACGGTGCCGTCGCGGCCGGCTATCGGCCCGTGGATGAACCCGTCGCGATTGCCCGCGCGGCCGGCGGCATCGTTGCGATCGACGAAACGGGCATTGTCCTCGTCGGCGTAAGCGGGGCCGGGCGAGCGGTCGAGGTAGTTCGCCGGGTTGCACTTCGGCGTGAGCGTGGGAGGCGAGGTGAGGCAGTGGCCCGCGGCATTGCAGCGCCCGCCTTCGCAGGTGCGGGCCTGTGTCGTCGTCGATGCGCCGTTGCCTGCCCAGCGCGCGATCGGCGGACCCGGCGCGAAGATCACCGCGACCGCGCCGCCCCTCCCGGGCTCGTAGGGGCTGGGGGAAGTGCCGTCATGGATCACCGTGCCGGATGCGTCGCGAATGGTGATGGTGCCGAGCGCCGCCTCGGGGCTCATGTCGAGGCAGGCGGGGCTCACGGTGCAGTTGAGCAGGCCCTTGTGCTTGCTGGACACCGCGTACCACAGGCGCTCGCCGTGCGCATCGCGCAGGTCCGGCAGCCCCAGTGTCTTCCACGGCAGCCGCCCGAGGCGCTGCCATTGGCCCGTTTCGCCCGTCATCGAGCCGCACGTGGACTCGGCCCAGCCGTCGTCGTCGAGGTCGGGGCAGGGAAGGTAGCCGGGGCCGACGATCTCGTCGAGGGGCCGGCTGGTGGCGTGGGCGGTGAGCGCTTCTCGCGCGGTGGCGAGGGCCTGGTCGGTGATTGCGGCGCGTCGTGGGCCCGCGGCGCTGCGCGCGATGGCGGCGGTGAGCGCCGTCAGGACGGCGATGGCAAGGATGGCGGCGATGGCGACGAGGGCGATTCCCCGTTCGCGAAATGGGGGCGCCATGGCGGTCCTCCGGAAGCGTGGGTCGTGTCCGGAGTTCTACCGATGCGACTCGCGATCGTCCCGCGGAAATTGCGGAAACGCTTCAGGGAATTTCGTCACGCGCGAAGGCGGAGGCGTAACGAGTCAGGGACAGTCTTCGCTGGCGATTGCGCCGGGAGCGGCGCACGCAGCGTTTGTCGAAGGGCAAGTGGCGATGGCTGAGACGTTCAGCGTCGACGAGAAATTGAAGAACTGGGTGAGCCGCGGCTCGATCGTCACCTGGTCGAAGTCGCCGCCGGGGTTTATCGTGAAGTTGGCGCGACCGTCGCCAGTGCGGCATGCGATCTTGGTTATCCGGATGGCCGATCCCCCGATGACGAAGTCGAAGCTGACTCGCTCCAGTTCCCCGGACTCACTTCCGAATCGGCCAAGCGTGACGCCGAGATACCGTCCCGTTTGTGTGAAGGAAAATGTAAGTCCCTCGTTCGTTGCGCGGTTGGCTGTTGCGGTCGTTTGGGAGTTGGAGCCCGTGCCGATTGCACCGATGCCCGTGCCCACGTTGAGGTCGAAACCCACATTCCGTGCGGTGTCGCCGAAAGCCGTCACCGTGAAGGTGCCGAAATTGAGCGAATTCCGACCGGTGTTGAACTGGGTCGAATTGCCGCCGGCTGCGGCGATGGACGCTGCCGTGAATTCCTGTGAGGCCGTCGTTGGGGGGGGCGCGGGCGCATCCCACGACTTTGCGGTCAGCCTGGCGCTATTGATCAAGTCGGAAGCGGAAACGGCAACGACGATATCGTCGAAGAACGCGGCATCGGAGGTCGCGGTCCCCGGGACGGAGTACGACCATAACGCGTACGTGCCGCTGGCCTGGGTATTCGGGTACTCGCGCGTACCCGCGGAGGGAGGCGCGATGCGGGTCCCGCCTTCTGCAACA
Organism: Betaproteobacteria bacterium; assembly: GCA_016720855.1. Taxonomy (NCBI): domain Bacteria; kingdom Pseudomonadati; phylum Pseudomonadota; class Betaproteobacteria; species Betaproteobacteria bacterium. The sequence continues at coordinate 912,891 of JADKJU010000002.1, forward strand.
AAGGCGCCTGCACCGGACTCACCATGACTCACAAGGATGAATGCATATCCGGATGCCGTGCCTGCCTCGCTTTGTATCGACAGGCTGTTTGCCGCCAGGTTTCGATAGGCAAGGTAGGTACTGTCCCTTGTGTCGTGCGGCGAAGAATTGCACCTTCCGGTGCCGGGCACCGCGGCGACGGCCCAGGACTGCGTGTTGCAGTCGGTCATGCTGACGCCGCCTGCCTGAGTGAACCCGGCGGGGCCCGCGAAGACGCGGTACGAGATCTTTCGCCCCCATCCGTCGAGAGCGTCGGAGCGGCGCAGCGCAAGGGCAGCCCAGGGGATCACTCCGTTGGCCGAGTCGCACGTTGCGGAAGGGCCCGCGGGATCCTCGGTGCCGGCGTCGGCGGCGCCCGAGGCTGGACAGGGAAGGCGTTGATTGAGGCTGGCGAACTCGATGAGCGCATCGCGCACGAGTTTGAGATTCGCTTCAGTCGCGACGCGCCGGTCCAGCATGGCCTCGGATCGAAGATAGCTGCGGCCCAGCATCATGGCGGCCAACGCCAGGATCACCACGATCACGACAATCGCAGCAGCAAGACCGCGTTGAGACCGAAGCGGGAGCATGGTCGATCCGTCAGTGAGCGCGCGGACCGAGTTGCGCCTTCGTCGCGACCGTCAGGATGGAGGGTCGAAGGACGAAGTCATCGAAATGGCCGGCGCTCGCCGGGTAGGACGGGAAGTCGTCGACGTAGTAGGGTGCAAGCGCAAGATTTGCAGCGTTTTTCGCCTCCTCAGTGCCCGAGGCCGTCCCCGCGCCGGCCTGCAACACACCTTGGTTGTTGTACGCGCCCTCTCCGTTTTCACCATGGCTGATTACCACATAGGCGGCCCCGGTGGACGGGGTCAACGCTGAATTCATGGTCGTCCCGCCAGCGAGGTTCTTCACGTCCAGGCCTCGTCCGGCTGTCACGTTCTTGGGGTCTGTCCACTCGCTGGGCGTGAATGTGCTCGAGGGGGGGGAGGGATTCACGCAATACCCGTTCGTGATGTCCACTGCGCCGTTCCGGTCCGCCGCACCCGCCGGATCACAGCGCGTGAAGTTCATCGAGCCTGCGCCTACGAAATCCGATGAAACACGATACGTCAGCCTGTTGCCCCAACCATCCGTGACGTCTTGCTCCGCAAGACCGAGAGCCTGCCACGGGACAACGCCGGTCGCCTGACTGGCTGCGCAAACCCCGGTGGGAGGATCGGGGTTCTCCTTGCCCGCATTCGCATCCGTGCCGGGCGCTGTCCCAATCGCGGGGCACGGAAGGCGGCGATGTTGCGAAACGAAGAGCGCAATTGCCGTCTCGACACCGGCCAGGCGCTGCCGCGTGACCTCGCGCCTTTGCTGTCCCAGCATGGACGTTGCGATCCCCGCAAACATCGCCAGCAGGAACGACAGGACGACGATCACCACGGCGATCTCGATCAGCGTGAATCCGGTGGCACGCGCGGTGGCCGTCCTGCGCATGGTGATCACTCCGCCTTGCCGCCTTTGGTCGGGGCGGCCTGGGCCTTGTTCTGTGCCGCCGGCCTTCCGGCCCCTTCCCCGTTCTCGACAGTTGCGGGAGCCGGCGGCTCTGGAGGCAAGGGAATGGGTTCGTACCGCTCGACAATCCGCGGTTCGAGCAATCCCTGCATCCTTCCATCCCTGGCCGGGTAGGGCTGCTTGTCGAGAAACACGGTGCTCTTCCCGTCGCTGCGCTTCACGTATCCGGTGACGACGGGATCGGCCCGCATGGCGGATCCGGAGCCTTGCTTCACCTCCGTCGGGTCGCCGCGCCGCAATTGCTCCAGCGCCTCGCGTTCCTTCGGCGAATAGAAGAGAGTGCCCAGTTGCGGCTCTGCGGCCTGTTCCGCCATCGCGGCGCCCGAGAGCAGCAGCAGGAAAGCAGCGACGCTAGTTCGCACGGTTGCCCCGCTTGTCCTTGAGCGATATCCACTCGAGCGTGCATTCTGCCTCGACCCGCGGGCCGGTGGCGGATACCGCGCCTACGGCCATCTTGCGAAGGGTGCAGCGGCTCAGCGGGTTGAACCCCCGTTCGGGCTTTGCGAGATCCTCGAGGAACGCGAGCGCGTCGCCCTCATGGAGGGCCAGCGCGTGAACCTTGACGCGGCTTCCCAGCACCTCCACCGCATTGAAGACGCGCCCTCCCGCAAGCGGCAGCGGCCGCTGTGCCGCGATCTCGTACTCCAGTCCCAGGAGGTGGTGGCGTGTTTTCAGGCGGTCGAGCCGCTCGATCAGGTCGAGGCGGCTTTCCTCCTGCAGTATCCCGCGCTTGACGAGGTCCTCGAAGATCTCCGAGGACGACTTCAGGTCTTCCCGTTCGCGCTTCGCGGCGTTCACGCGGGCCTGCGCCTCGGCGAGCGCCCGCTTCGACGAAATATCGTCTCGCTTCTCCTTCTGCAGGTAAAGGAGGCTTCCCCAGGCCACGGCAGCCGCGGCCACGATGGCGAGCCCCAGGATCACCCACGCGATGCGCAGCGACCGGAAGCCCTCCTTGGAGAACATCACGTTCATGACCGGGGCTCCGTCGCCCGGGACACCCGGACGCTGAACCGCGCCTGGCTCGTCACCGGATCGCGCTCGCCCAGTCGCGCGGAGATGGCGCTGCGCGGCGTGATGTCGAGGGGGCTGTCGAAAAGGCTCGCCTGGTAACCGGGAATTGCCGCGATGTCGGCCACGAAGGCCTGGACGTTCGACAACGCCGCGCGGAAGCCCAGGCCGTCGATGGTCACCGTGGCTTCGAGGATCGCCACCGCATGGCGTCCCGAGGAAAAGGGGGCTTCCGCGGTCATTGCCGCAGGCCTCTGCCCGGTGCCTTGGGTCGGGTCGGCGCCCTTCGCCATCGCCTTCAGCGGAGGGGCTTCACGGGGAATGATGGGAACCAGCAAAGGCGTGACCTTGTCGTCGTCGGCGGACTGCCACGCCACTTGCGTGAGCCGGATCTTCGGGTGCTTCTCGAGGACGACGGACACCGGCAGGAGGAACGACTCCACCGTCGGGTATTCGCGCAGCAACCCGGAATAGAATGCCACCGTGTCGCGCATCGTCTGCCCGCCGACGCCCTGCGCGGGCATGGAGCGAGCGATGTCGTCGAGTTCCCGGTTGGAAGCCATGATCTGCCTGGCCGTCAGCAGGTCCTGCCCGCGGTTCTGGAGGGCCAGGGAGAGGTTCCAGCCGCCATAGGCCACCCCTGCCCCGAGGAAGGCGCCGGCGATCGAGTAGATCGCGATTCGCGCATTGCGCAGCATCGCGTAGCGGCGAAGCTCGGGGGAGGCGAAATTGTTGGCCCCGGGCCGGCGCAGGAACAGGTGCGACAGGACCTCCTCGGCGCTCGAGGACACGGGCGGGGGCTTGAGGCCCAGCTTCGCCGCCACCTGCTCGATGTCGAGCAGCCGGTACTGGATCTGGTCGAAGTCGCGAAGCACCGGCTCGATCGAGGGTCGGTCCTTCGGGTGCAGGAGAACGCAGACCTCCAGCCCGTCCGTAGGCGCAAAATAGCGCAGCGTGTCCAGGTACTGCCAGGTCCTGCCGATCTCCTCGGCGAGGAAGTTGCCGAGCGTCTGGCCTTCCTCGAGATCGACGGGCGTGAGGCGGCTGAACTTGATTTCCTTGTTGCGGAAATAGGTCTGCCGCAGCGCGTCTCCCGGCGTGAAGGTCACCAGCAGCGTGTGCGGAAATTCGAGCCCCAGGTCGGAGAGCAGCCGGCCGCTGAAGACGGCGGAGGAATGGATTCCCTCGACGGGAACCTTCAGGCGCTCCAGAACTTCAACCCAGGGCCGCAGGATCTCGCCGTTGGTGATCGCCGTGTAAATGACGCGGTCGTCGCGGCGGCCATCCGCCTCGCGGCCCTGTGCGATGGCATGCCGGTAGGGCGTGCCGCGGAAGAGCTGGGAAAGCTTGCGCGTGAGCACCGCCTCCTGGTCGCGCCCCCCCAGGTGCGGGATCGTGTCGAGACGGAAGTCCTCCTCGGCAAGGTCGGTGATCAGGTGCGTCGGAACCTGCTGAAGGCCGTGCAGGTGGCGCTCGAAATCCTCCATGCCGGCGCCCGAGACCGGGAACACGGTGCGCCCCGTGATGCGCCCCCCGTGGGCGACGAGGCTCACGAGGTTTTCGTTGGTCAGGTAGAGGAGGTGCCGGGCGGCCATGGGGCGCTAGAACTTGATCTTGCTGATCACGTCGTACAGCGGCAGGAAGATGGTGTAGAGAATCGCCACGATCAATCCCCCCAGCACGAGCGTCGTTGCCGGTCCGATGAGGCTTTGCATCTTGTTGATGCCCTCGCGCACTTCGCGGTTGTAGAAGTAGCTCACGTTGACGAGCGCCGTGTCGAGCCCGCCCGTCGATTCGCCCACGCGCAGCATCCGCAGCACGAGCGGGGGGAAGAGCTTCGTGGCGGTGAAGGCCTGGCTGATGCCCTGCCCCTCGGAAATGGACCGGCCCACGCGCTGCAGCGCCTCCTCCATTATGCGGTTGCCCATGATCTTCTCGCAGATCTGGATGCAGTCGAGCACGCTGATGCCCGAGCGGTAGAGCATGGCGAAGAACGTGGAGAACCGCGCGAGCATGATCTTGAAGCGGATGGGCCCGATCACCGGCATCCTGATGGACAGGGACTCCAGGCGGCGCTGCAGGTTCTCGTTCGTCCGCGCGGTGACGAGGATCCCGGACACCACCGCGATCGGCACGCCGAGCAGCAGGTACCAGTACTTCACGAAGATGTTCGACAGCCAGATGAGCAGCTCGGTTTCGCGCGGCAGCTTTGGCACCAGCGACTTGAAGGTGGAGGCGAGCTGCGGGACGAGGAAGATCATGAGGACGAAGATTACGCCGACAACCACCACCATCACGATCGCGGGGTAGATGAGCGCCCGCTGGGCCTGGCTGGCCATCTCGTCCTGCCACTTGAGGTTCTCGGAGAGCTCGTCGAGCACCTCGCTGAGCTGCCCGCTCTGCTCGCCGGCGCGCACCAGCGCCACGAAGACGGCGTCGAAAATGTACGGGTGGTTGGCCATGGCGTCCGAAAGCCTGAGGCCCCCCTCGATGTCCTCGATGAGCCCGGCCACCACCTGCCGGAAGCCGGGGTTGTCCACCGTGTCGCGCAGGTCGGTCAGCGCCTCGATGATGTTCACGCCCGCCTTGAGGAGCTGCGACAGGTGGAAGCAGAACGTGATGAGCTCCTGCCGAGTGACTCGCCGGGACCGGGCTGCGACGCTGCGTTTGACCGACTCGAACGTGACCAGGTCGAGCCCGAGGCGGCGAAGCCGCATCTCCAGGTCGATCGCGTTGGTGGCATCGAGGCTGCCGGAGGAGATCCGGCCTTCCTCGTCGACGGCGCGGTAGGCGAAGAGCGCCAAGGCGACTCCTAGATGACGCGGTCGGTCAGGTCGACCACGCGCGAGATCTCCTCGAGGCTCGTCTGGCCCATGAGGACGCGGGAGATGGCGTCGTCGGCGAGCGTGCGAAAGCCTTTGGCGGAGGCGGCGGTGCGGATTTCGCGGCCCGTGGCGCGGCGCGCGATGAGCTCGTCGATCTCGGAATCCAGCTTGAAGATCTCCATGATCGCCAGGCGCCCCCGGTAGCCCTGGTTCTCGCATTTCGCGCAGCCCACCGGCTGGTAAACCGGCCGGTCATCGGACTCGTCCATGGAAAGCAGCTGCCGCGTGGCCGGATCCGGGTCATAGGGGGCACGGCAATGCACGCAGAGCTTGCGCATCAGGCGCTGCGCGATCACGCCGATGATGTTGCCGGCCATGATGTCGGGAAGCACGCCCAGGTCCATGAGGCGCGGAATCGCGCCGATCGACGAGTTGGTGTGCAGCGTCGAGTAAACCTGGTGGCCGGTCATGGCGGCGCGGAAGGCCATCTCGGCCGTCTCCTGGTCGCGGATCTCGCCCACGAGGATGATGTCCGGGTCCTGGCGCATCATCGAGCGGATGCCCGAGGCGAAGTCGAGCTTCACGACCTCGTTCACGGAGGTCTGCCGGATCATCGCCATCGGGTACTCGACCGGATCCTCGAGCGTCATGATGTTCACGCCCTCGGTGTTCACGTGATTGAGCACCGAATAGAGGGTGGTTGTCTTGCCGCTGCCCGTGGGGCCGGTCACGAGGATGATGCCCTCGGGCCGCGCGAGCATGAGCTTGAAGATCTTCAGCTCCTCGGGCTGCAGGCCCAGGTCCTCGAGCGGAACGATGCCCTTGTCGCGGTCGAGGATGCGAAGCACGATGTTCTCGCCGTGCGTGGTGGGCTGGGCGGAGACGCGGAAATCGACCTGGCGGCCGGAGAGCAGCAACGAGATGCGGCCGTCCTGGGGCGCGCGCGTCTCGGCGATGTTCATGCCGCTCATCACCTTCAGGCGCACCACCATCGCGGCCCAGTAGTTCTTGTGCAGGCTGCGGATCTGGCGCAGCACCCCGTCGATGCGGTAACGGATGCGCAGGAACCCCTGCTCGGGCTCGAAGTGGATGTCGGAGGCGTTGCGCTTCACCGCGTCGTTAAGGAGCGCGTCCACCAGGCGCACCACCGGCTGGCTGTACTCGTCGAACTCCGCGGCGAGGCTCTGGTAGTCGATCTCGCCGGTCTCGATCTCGTTCAGGATGCCGTCGATCGAGAGCTCGAACCCGTAATGGTGCTCGATGCCGATGGTGATGTCGGATTCGCGCGCGAGGACCTGCTCGATGCGCAGGTCCTCGCGCACCAGCGCGCGGATCTGGTCGAGGGCCACCACGTTGGTCGGGTCCGACACCGCGATGAGTAGCGAGCGCTTGTCGTGGTCGTAGGAGACCGGCAGCACGTGATAGCGACGCGCGAGGTCCTTGGGCACCAGGGCGATGGCGGCCGGGTCCACGATCGTGTTCTCGAGATCGATGGACACCTGCCCGAGGGTCTCGGAGAGGATGTCGCGGATCGTAGCCTCGGTGACGAACCCGAGCGTCACGAGCACCTTGCCGAGCGGCGCCTTGAAGCGCTTCTGCTCGGTGAGCGCGATGTTGAGCTGGTCCTGGCTGACGATCCCCTTCATGAGGAGCGTCTGGCCCAACGGAACCTGGGAAAGGGGCGTTGCCTGCACGTTGCCCATCGCTAGGGCTTGAGCTCCGCGATCCGCCGCGAGACCTGGCCCTTGTCGAACTGAGCGGCCTGCTTGCCGGTGGCGGCCAGCGCTCGTTGGTAGAAGTCGGCGGCGAGCCGGGACTGCCCCAGGTGGTCGAGGCTAACGGCAAGGTTGTACGCAAGGTCCGCGCTGTCGGGATCGAGGCGGTAGGCCTCGAAATACGCGGCCTGGGCTTCGGTCCAGCGCGACTGCGACGCGTAGAGATTGCCGAGAGTGAACTGCAGGGCCGAGCTCTGCGGATAGCGCGTGATGTCGGCGCGAAGCTGTGCCTCCAGGCCATCGGGGCGCGTGAAGTCCGCGAGCGAGGCAAGGCCGGCGACGGCCGACGGGTTCTTCGGGTCGAGCGCAAGGACGCGGCGGTAGTGGCGCGCGGCGGTCTCCCGGTCGCCGGTTCTGGCGGCAGCGGTGGCGAGCCCGAGATGCGCGTCGATGCTGGTCGCGTCGGCGGCCACGGCGGCCTCATAGGACGCGCGGGCCGCGGCGGGCTCGCCGCGTTTCAGGGCGTCGTAGCCCCGGCTCACATCGGGGGATATGCGCGGTGCGTCGATCGTGCGGGTGAGCTTGAGCGGCGGGGCCGGCTTCCCGTCGGCCGATTCCTTGAGCAGGCTCATGACGAGTTGTTCGGCCGCCTGGGGCTGCGGCTTGGGCCTGGCGGGAGCTGTCGCGAGATTCTCCGGCTTGAGCAGCGCAACCGGCGGCACCGCATCGGGACCGGGCGCAGGCAACGCTGCCGCAGGCGGTGCCGGCGTAACGGGCCGGGGAGCGGACACGGGGCCCCGGGCCACGGACGGCGGGGACTTGTTGATCTCGTACCAGACGTATGCGCCACCGGCGGCACAGAGCACCACGGCGCCGGCCACGATGGCGATGATCGCCTTGTTCTTTCCCGATGCCGGCGAGGCGGGATGCGGTTCGGCCTGCTTGGCGGCGAATGCCGCCTTGGCGCCATCGCGGTCGCGCTTCACATTCGCCGCGGCAGTCGGCGCGGCAGTCGGCGCGCCAGGCAGCGTCTCGGTCGCCGGCGCGTGGGATTCGAGCTCGAGCCGGCGGCGCTGCCCGGATTCCGCGGCGGCTGGCGCGGCGACTACCGCGGCGGGCGGCTCGTGCCCCTGGCGCGCGAGCTTCTCCTGCTCGGCGCGCTTGAGGGCATCCAGGAGAAGGCTCATCGCGCCGCCTCGGGAACCGGCGGTTCAGGCACGATCGGGTTGGGCTTCGACAGCGGCGCTTCCAGGCGCTCGATGCGCCCCATGGCATCCTGGAACTCGGGCACCGGTCCCTGCGTGTCCCGGAAGAATTCGCCGTCGGGCAGCAGTCGCTTGTAGGCCGCAAGGTCGCCGTCGATGCTCGCGTTTCGCACCACGAGCGGCCTGAGGAAGATCACCAGCTCCTTCTTGGTCGACGTGTCATTGCGGTAGCTGAAGAGATCCCCGAAGATCGGGATGCGCGATGCGTTCGGCAGCCCGTCCCGCGATCCCTGGAAGCCGTCCTCCATGAGGCCGCCGAGGACCGCCGTCTGGCCACTGGCCACTCGCAGGACGCTTTCCATCTCCCGCGTGCGCGTTTCCGGGATCAGGCTCGGGATGGCCGGCTGGGTGAGGGTCGAGCGAAGCGCGGGGTTGGGATCCTGGACGTACTTGGTGACGCTGGTGATGGTCGGGCGCACGTTCAGGGTGACCACGTCGTTTTCGCTGATCTGCGCCGTGAGGTTCATGATGAAGCCGACCGGCACCACGTTCTGCGTCGTCGTGTACGTCGTCGTCGAGGTGTTCGCGTTGGTGTTCGTGTCCGCCTTGATCGTGAAGTACACGATGTTGTCGGTGACCTTGAGCACGGCGGTCTGGTTGTTGAGGACCATGAGCAGGGGCTCGACAGCACGCGCGTCTTGCCGAAGGTGTTCAGGAGCTTCACGGTGGTCGCGATATTGCCGCCGGCCGCAGGATTGGGATTGCTGTAGGTGAGCGAGAAGAACGGGGCCGCCGACAGCGCGGCGCCGAGGAAGCTCTGGCTGATGGAGTACCCGAGCCCGTTCGTGGCCAGCGCCGACCAGTCCACGCCCGATTGGTACTGGTCGCTGAGCGCCACTTCGACCACGGTCGCCGCGATGACCACCTGCCGCTTCGACGAGCCGCTGACCTGCTCGATGAACTCCGCGACCTTCTCGTGCTGGCGCGAGGTGGCCCGGACGGTCACGGTGCCGGACTCGGCGTTCACGATGACCGAGGCGGCTTCCCGGAACGTGAGGCGCTGCTCCACGAAGTCCGACGCCTGCTGGACCTGGGTCTGTCCCGGTGTGAGCGTCGTCGCGCCGGCGGCGCCGGCGAGCGCGCCCTGGGCGGTGGTGCCGGCCGCCGCCCGGCGTTGCGCTGCCGTCTGGGTGGTCGCCAGGCCCGTCTGGCCGCGGCCGCTCACGAAGGTCTCGCTGCTGCCCTCGGGGAGGAGCCTGTCCGTCTCGCGCAGCATGTCCTTGATGTTCCTTTCAAGGGTTTCCCAGAAGCGATTGCGGGTGATGCTGTTGATGCGCAAGGTGGAGTTGTTGTCGCCCTGGCCGCCCGCTGGCGCGCCGGTCCCCGAGACGCCCCCCGAAATCACCTGCGTGGAGACGGACACCGTCTCCGTGGTTTCGCGGGACAAGTTCACGTAGTCGACGCGATAGTTGCGCAGGTACGGGCTGTCGGGCATGACGTGGATCGTCTGGCCGTCGATCTCGTAGCGCATGTCCACCTGCTTCGAGATCCGCGTGAGGATCTGGCGGAGCGTCTGGTCGATCGCGTTGAGGGTCACCGACCCGTCGAGGCCGGGATGGACGTCCACGTTCACCTTCGTCTCGGCCGCGATGGCGAGCAGCACGTCACGCACCGGCTGGTTGGAGACGACGATGGAGTACTTGATCTCGGCGGCGCGCGCCTCGGGGGGCGGCGGCAGCGGAGCCGGAAGGACCGGCTTCGGTATCGAGGAAGCCGCCGCGCCGCGCCCCGGATCCTGCCGGAGGTGGCTCTCGGGCTGGGCGAGCGGCTGCGTTCCACACCCTGCCGCGAGAGCAGCCAGCACTGCCACGGCGAAGACACCGGAGCCGCGGTTCAGGCGCATCGTCAAAATGTTTCCGTAAGTGATTGTTTTTGGGGGGGAACCAAACACGCCACTTTATAGCGTTTTCGATGGCGGAACGCAATCGAAACCCGCCCGATTCGGGCCATGGAAACGACTTGACGGACCCGTCGGACCCCGATCATGTCGCCGGCCGCTGGCGAACGTCGTTGCGGACGGCCTCCACCGATCGGACATAGGGGCGGAACTGGCGCAGGTTCGCGGGCAGCGCGTTGATCGCTTCACTCGCCTCGCGGCGGCTCTGGAAGGCGCCGAACAGGACGCCGACCTTGGGCGAGTCCGCGCTCCCGCTCGGGTAGAGGAAGAGCTCCTCCGGTTTGAGCGTGCGAGAGGCTTCCCCGAGGTAGGAATCGATGTACGCCGGATCGCGCGCGTCCGTCATCATCAACTGGACCACGTAGCGGCCTCCCGAGGGACTTTCCAGCAAGGCCACGCCGGCCGCATAGCGCGAATCGACGCGCGCGGTGCTGTCCGCCGGGGTCACCGGGAGGCTCTTCGAATTCGATGGCCCGCCCGGCGCGGTTTCAGGCCTGGCCGGAATCGTTGCCGGCGTGTCCGTGGCCACCGCGGCGGCGGCGCCTGCAGGGGCTGCGGCTTGCGGGTGGGCCTCCTGCGCCACCGCCGTCCCGGACGGCGCAGCGGCCGGGGGAGAGGGAGCCGGCGCCACAGAGGCCGCGGCGGGCGCTGTGGCCGGCGCGGGCTGCAGGAGAAGCGCGGCGCCGTATCCGATCGCGATGCCCAGCGCGAGGCCCGCGACCCCCGTCACCACGGCGCGCCTGGGCGAAACCTTGGGAGCCACCACGATCTGGGTGTCCGACACGGCAGCGCGCGCATGGTCCGGGCTTACGGTATGCGTCCCGGCTGCGAACGCCGCGAGGAGCGTCTTGTCCGCGTAGATGTTGATCCGCCGGGTGAGGCCCTCGGAGGCGTCCGAGATGATGCGAAGCGCCTCGGTGCCGAAGAGGTCCGGGCCATGGTAGCCGGCCGCGCGCAGCCGGAAATTGATGTAGTCCTTGATGTCCCGCGGCGGGAGCGGGGCGAGCCCGAAGGCGTGCGTGATGCGCTCCTTGAGCTGGCGCATGTGCGGCAGGTTCAGGTGTTCGTCCAGCTCCGGCTGCCCGAAAAGGACGATCTGCAGGAGCTTGGCGGTGCCCGTCTCGAGGTTCGAGAGCAGCCTGATTTCCTCGAGCGTGGCGAGCGGCATCGCGTGCGCCTCGTCGATCAGGGCGACGACCTGGCGCCCCTGCGCATGCAGCGCGACGAGGCGCTCCTGGAGGCCGCGAAGGAGCTTGGTGGTATTCGCTCCCTGGGTGTCGATGCCGAGTTCGCTCGCGATCGCGATGAGCATCTCGTCGCGGGTGAGGCTGGGCACGGCCAGGTAGATGGTCTCCACCGTTTCCGGGAGCCGCTCCATGAGCACGCGGCAGAGCATCGTCTTGCCGGTGCCGACCTCGCCCGTGACCTTGACCAGGCCCTCGCCCGCGGTGATCGCATAGACCAGCGCCTCGAGCGTGGCGCCGCGGTTGGCGCCGGCGAAGAAGAACTCCGTGTGCGGCGTGATGCGGAACGGCGCCTCGCGCAGGCCGAAATGCTCCAGGTACATCGTCATGGCAATGGCAGGCCGGGGGTCAGTTGCGGGCGGCGGGCACGGGTGCCGGCTCGGGAGGATCCGATGCGGCGAGTTTAGCACCCGCGCGCCCGGCCGCTTCGAGTCGGCTGTAGAGGGTGCTGCGGGATATCCCGAGGAGCTTGGCCGCCTGCGACATGTTCCCCTCGGCCACCTCGATGGCGGCGTCCAGGTAGGTCGATTCGACGGCCTTCAGCGCCGTGTCCAGGCTGAAAGGGCGCCCCGACGCGAGCTCGGCCCGCGCGCCGGCCAGCGGGTCGCCGCCGAGGCCGGGAATGGCCTGTTGCGGGGCGAATTCGGCTTCCAGGTCGGTCACGCCGACCGTATAGCCGGCGAACTTGGTATGGAGCCGGATCACGATGTTGCGCAGCTCGCGGACGTTTCCCGGGAACGCGTAGGCCAGCCAGCGTGCCCGGGCTTGCTCGTCGAGCTCGAAGGGCTGGGTGCCGGCGCGCTCCGAGAACACGCGGCTGAAATGGTCGAGGAGGCGAAGCTTGTCCTCGCCCAGGTCGCGCAGCGGCGGCATTGCGATGGTGAAGACCGAAAGGCGGTGGTAGAGGTCGGCGCGGAATCTTCCCTGCTGGATTTCCCGGCGCAAGTCGCGGTTGGTGGCCGCCACGATCCGGGCGCGGCTTACGCGCGTCTGCGTCTCGCCCACGCGCTGGTACTCGCCGTTTTCCATGACGCGCAGGAGCTTTGCCTGCAGGTCCACGGGCAATTCCCCGATCTCGTCGAGGAAGAGCGTTCCCTCCGCGGCATCCTCGAAGTAGCCCGCCTTCGACTGGACCGCGCCGGTGAACGCGCCCTTCGCGTAGCCGAACAACGTTGGCTCCACGAGGGAGGGGGATATTGCCGCGCAATTCAGGGCGAGGAAGGGCTCGCGCGCCCGCGGGCTCAGGTGGTGCAACGAGAAGGCGACGCGCTCCTTGCCGCTCCCCGACTCGCCCTCGATGAGCGCAGGGAAGCCCGAGGACGCGTACAGGTCGATCTGGCTGCGCAGCTTGCGCATGGGCGGGCTCTCGCCGATGATCGTCCGGCCTTCCTCGGCGCTGCCCGGGGCCGGAGCGAGGTCGCGCGAGCGCAGGACTCGCCGCAGCAGCGCGCGCAGATCGTCGGGTTCGCACGGCTTGGGCACGAGGTCGGCCGCCCCGAGCGCGCGCGCGCGGCGGGCGTTCGATTCCTCGTTCTGCCCTGTAAGGACGACGATGCGGACGTCCGGCGCGTGCGCCAGCAGGTCGCCGATGAGCTTGAAGCCCTCGTTGGGCAGGTGTGCGGCAGGAGGCAGCCCCAGGTCGATCAGGGCAAGATCCGGCGGGCCGGGCATTTCGCGAAGCGCCGCGATGGCGGAGGCGCGATCCGACGCGCAGGCGAGCTCGAATTCCGGGCCCAGGACATAGGCGAGGCTTTCGGTGATCAGCGGATCGTCGTCAACGAGCAGGAGGCGGGGCTTCATCCGGGGTGCCGGGGCACTGATGTATGACGGTGATTATAGGACGCCGCGGCCGCGGGAGTGCCTTCGGATTGCTGCTAGAATGGCGCTTCATTTCCGCACCGACCCCTATCCCCGCGTGTCTGCAGAAAATCTCGTCGAGATCGACGGCGTGAATTTCGGCTACGGTCGCCGCCTGGTGCTCGAGGGCATCTCGATGCGCGTGCCGCGCGGCAAGGTGGTCGCCATCATGGGCGGCAGCGGTTGCGGAAAGACGACGCTACTTCGACTCATGAGCGGCCAGTTGCGGCCCACGCGCGGCGTGGTACGCGTGGACGGCCGGGTGGTCCACGAACTCGACCGCGAGGGGCTCTACGCGCTTCGCCGCCGCATGAGCATGCAGTTCCAGTTCGGCGCCCTTTTCACCGACATGACCGTCTTCGACAACGTCGCGTTTCCGCTGCGCGAGCATGCGAGCCTGCCCGAGGCGATGGTCCGCGACCTGGTCCTGATGAAGCTGGAAGCCGTGGGGCTGCGCGGCGCGCACGGCCTGATGCCATCGGAGCTTTCCGGGGGCATGGCCCGGCGCGTGGCGCTGGCGCGGGCCGTGGTGATGGACCCGATGCTGGTCATGTACGACGAGCCCTTCGCCGGGCTCGACCCGATCGCGATGTCCGTGGTGGGCACGCTCATCCGGCGCCTGAACGACGCGCTCGGAGCCACCTCGATCATCGTGACGCACGACGTCGTCGAATCCTTCCAGATCGTGGACTACCTCTATTTCGTCGCCGACGGACGCGTGGTCGGCGAGGGAACGCCCGCGCAGATCCGCTCAACGGACATGCCGGTGGTGCACCAGTTCGTGCACGGGGAGACCGACGGCCCCGTTCCTTTCCACTACCCGGCGATGGCGTACGGCGAGGACATGGGGCTGGCGGCGCCCTGCGCGGAGGTTGCCCATGCTTGAGCGGGCTCGCCGCACCCTGGCGCGGGTGGGGCACAACTTCATCGACAACGTCTGGCGCGTGGGGTCGATGACGCGGTTCTTCTTCGTGGTCCTCGCCTCCTCGGGCACCAGCTTCCAGCGCTTCCGCCTCGTGATGCGCGAGGTGTATTTCACGGGGGTGCTTTCGCTCATCATCATCATGGTCTCGGGGCTGTTCGTGGGCATGGTGCTGGGATTGCAGGGCTTCGAGACGCTGCAGAAGTACGGCGCGCAGGAATCGATCGGCGTCCTGGTGGCTCTCTCTCTCGTGCGGGAGCTCGGGCCCGTCGTCTCGGCGCTGCTTTTCGCGAGCCGCGCGGGTTCCGCCATCACCGCGGAGATCGGCCTCATGAAAGCCACCGAGCAGCTCACGGCGATGGACATGATGGCGGTCTCCCCGATGTCGCGCGTGATCGCGCCGCGCTTCTGGGCAGGCGTGATCTCGATGCCGCTGCTCGCAGCGCTTTTCTCCGCGATGGGCGTTTTCGGCGGCTACCTCGTGGGCGTCGTGATGGTCGGCGTGGACAACGGCGCCTTCTGGTCGCAGATGCAGGCGGCGGTGGACTTCCGGTATGATGTGATGAACGGCGTCGTGAAGAGTTTCGTGTTCGGTATTGCCGTGACGGTCATCGCGACTTTCGAGGGTTATGATGCGCCGCCGACCGCGGAAGGCGTATCGGGCGCGACGACCCGGACCGTGGTGAGTTCCGCGCTCACCGTCCTTGCCCTGGACCTGATGCTCACTGGGTTCATGCTTCGCGGCGAGAGCTGAAGGACACACCGCAAGCAACGCGCGAATATTATGGAAAGAACAACCATCGATGTCTGGTTCGGCG
Source organism: Betaproteobacteria bacterium (assembly GCA_016720855.1). Classification (NCBI taxonomy): domain Bacteria; kingdom Pseudomonadati; phylum Pseudomonadota; class Betaproteobacteria; species Betaproteobacteria bacterium. Next base: position 928,020 of record JADKJU010000002.1, read on the forward strand.
CCTTCGTGCTGGCGGGTTTCGCGGCGCTGCTGGTGCTCGCGCTCAAGGTGGGCAACCTCGGCGCCGAGCGCGCGAGTTCGACGTATCACGTCGAGGCCCGCTTCGACAATATCGGCGGCCTCAAGGTGCGCGCGCCGGTGCGCAGCTCCGGGGTGCTGGTGGGACGCGTGGCGGACATCCGGTTCGATAACGAGCGCTTCCAGGCCTCGGTCCTCCTCGCGCTCGACTCGCGCTACGGATTTCCCAAGGACACGATCGCCTCGGTTCTCACTTCAGGACTGCTCGGCGAATCGTACGTCGGGCTGGACGCGGGTGGCGACGACAAGAAGCTCGCCGACGGCGACCGCATCACGATCACGCAGTCGGCCGTCGTGCTGGAACGACTCATCGGCCAGCTCCTCTTCAGCAAGGGCCAGGACGACGCGACGAAGAAGTAGGGCGCCTGGAACCCCCGGCTCCGGAACCGCTCCAATCGCAGACCCCGCCCCAAGACAGGACAGCCCATGACCCGAATGCTCGCAGCCCTGGCCCTGACCACGGCCGCCCTTCTCGCCGGCACGTCCGCCCTTGCCGATGAAACCGCCCCCGATGTGCTGGTGCGCAAGTCGATCGACGAGGTGCTGGCCATCATCAAGACGGACAAGGACCTGCGGGGCGGCAACCAGAAGAAGATCCTCGATCTCGTCGAGGAGAAGGTGCTCCCCCATTTCGACTTCAACCGGATGACGCGTCTTGCGGTGGGCCGCAACTGGGCGCAAGCCTCGGATGCCCAGAAGGAAGCGCTCACCCGGGAATTCCGCACGCTGCTCGTTCGCACCTACTCGACCTCGTTGTCCCAGTACCGCAACCAGACGATCGACGTGAAGCCCGCCAAGTTCGCGCCGCAGGACAAGGACACCGTCGTGAGGACGGTCGTCAACCAGCCCGGAGGGCAGCCGATACCCATCGATTACGGCATGCAGCGCTCCGACAAGGGCTGGAAAGTGTACGACGTGATCGTCGATGGCGTGTCGCTCGTCACCACGTATCGCGGCACGTTCAACGAGCAGATCCAGAAGTCCGGCGTGGACGGGCTCGTGAAGACGCTTGCCGACCGCAACCGCCCCTCGGAGACCCCGAAGGCGGCAGTCAAGGCCGACCTCAAGTAGTGAACGCGAACGCGCGCGCGCAGGTCCTGGCCCTCGAGGGAGCGCTTTCCTTCGAGACCCTGCCACGCGTGCTGGCCGAGAGCCAGGCCTACAGCGCACACCCCGATCTTCCGGACCGCCTCATCATCGACTTCGCGAAGATCACTGCGGTCGATTCCTCGGCGGTCGCGCTTCTGCTCGAATGGCGCCGCGAGGCCGCCCGGCGCGGCAAGGGCATCGAGTTCACGAACCTCCCGGCCAACCTCCTCGCGCTGGCCGAGCTCTACGGCGTTACCGCGCTCATCCAACCCTGCCGGGCCTGATGGTGGCCGCGGTCGAGGTGCAGGAAGCCTGCAAGAGCTTCGGCCCGCTTCGCGCGCTCGATGGCGTATCCCTCGCGGTGGAGGAAGGCGAATTCTTCGCCTTGCTCGGACCGAACGGCGCGGGCAAGACCACGCTCATTTCCGCGCTGGGCGGCCTGGTGCGCCCCGACTCGGGGCGATTTCGCGTGATGGGCCGCGATGTCGCCGCCGAATACGGCGTGGCTCGCAAGCTCCTCGGAATCGTTCCGCAGGAGATCGTCTTCGATCCCTTCTTCAGCGTGCGCGAGACCCTCGAGCTGCAGTCGGGCTACTTCGGGCTGCGCGGCAACGGAGCGTGGATCGAAGAACTGCTCGAACGCCTGGCGCTGGGGGCCAAGGCCGATGCGAACATGCGCTCGCTCTCCGGCGGCATGAAACGCCGCGTGATGGTGGCGCAGGCGCTGGTCCATCGCCCGCCGGTCATCGTGCTCGACGAGCCGACGGCCGGGGTGGATGTCGAGCTGCGCCAGACCCTCTGGCAGTTCATCCGCGAGCTGAATGCGGCCGGGCACACCATCGTCCTCACGACGCACTACCTGGAGGAGGCCCAGGCCCTGTGCTCGCGCATCGCGATGATGAAGGCCGGGCGCATCGTGGCGCTCGATTCGACCGAGCGCCTGCTCGCCGCGTTTTCGGAGCGCGTCCTGCGGGTGAAGCTCGATTCGTGCGACCTTCCCGCCTCCCTCACCCCCGGCGCGACCCTCGATGCGTCCGGATGGCACCGGATCCCGGTCGGCAATGCCGCCCAGGTGGAGAGCGCGCTCGCGCGGCTTCGCGAGGCGGGCGCGCGGGTGACGCACCTCGAGGTCGCCGAGCCGGAGCTCGAGGAGGTGTTCGTGAAGATCATGGCGCGCAGCGAGACGCCCGCGCGCGAGGCCGCATGACGCGCGGCTTCCCGACCCTGTTCCGGAAGGAAGTGATGCGCTTCTGGAAGGTGGCCTTCCAGACCGTGGCGGCGCCAGTGCTCTCTGCGCTCCTCTACCTCGTGATCTTCTCGCACGCGCTGGCCTCGCATGTGGAGGCCTACCCCGGCGTGGGCTACACCCAGTTCCTGGTGCCGGGACTGGCGATGATGTCGATGCTGCAAAACGCGTTCGCCAACGCCTCCTCCTCGCTCATCCAGTCGAAGATAACGGGCAACATCGTGTTCATCCTGCTTGCGCCCCTCACGGCGGGTGACCTCTTCGCCGCCTACCTCCTCGCCGCCGTCGTGCGGGCGGTTGCCGTGGGCGCGGGCGTGATCCTTGCGGCAGCCTGGATGGTCCCGCTTCCGCCTCCGAACCTGCTGTGGCTCGCCGCGTTCGCGTTCACCGGCGCGGGGATCCTCGGCGCGCTGGGCATCGTTGCGGGAATCTGGGCCGAGAAATTCGACCAGCTCGCGGCTTTCCAGAACTTCGTCATCATGCCGTTCACCTTCCTTGCCGGGGTCTTCTATTCGGTGGAGTCACTGCCCCCCTTCTGGAAGGCGGCCTCGCAACTGAACCCGTTCTTCTATGTGATCGACGGATTCCGGTATGCCTTTTTCGGGAAGGCGGACGTGTCGCCCTGGGCGAGTCTCGCGATTGCGAGCGCCACGTTCTGTGCCCTATCATGGCTGACTCTTCGCCTGCTGCGCTCGGGCTACAAGTTGAGGCATTGAGGTCACCATGGCCGACAGAAGATCCATCGATGAAACGATCCGCCAGGGGCTCGAGTGCACGCACGTCGAGGTCCGCGGCGACGACGGGGCGCACTTCGAGGCGCTCATCGTGAGCCCCTCCTTCGCGGGGCTTTCCCGCGTGCGCCGGCACCAGCTGGTCTATGCCGCGCTGGGCGACCGCATGCGCGAGGAGATCCACGCGCTCTCGATGCAAACCCTGTCGCCTGAGGAGTGGACCGGCCGCTGACCCGATGCCCGGGCCGGCCCGACCGGTTCCCTGAAACGAACCCTGCAGAAGCAGGGTGACGATGTTCGGGCCCGGTGCCCGCCCGCCCGCGTCAACCCGAGAGCCCCGTCATGATCACCATCGCGCTTTCCAAGGGTCGCATCTACGAGGAAACGAAGCCGCTCCTCGAGGCGGCGGGCATCGTTCCCGCCGAGGACCCGGAGGTATCCCGCAAGCTGATCCTCCCTACCGCGAAGGCTGGCGTCCGGGTGATCATCGTGCGCGCCTCCGATGTGCCCACGTACGTGCAGTACGGCGCCGCCGACCTGGGCGTTGCCGGGCGTGACCTGCTGATCGAGCACGGGGGCCGCGGCCTCTACCAGCCCCTCGACCTGGGCATCGCGCGCTGCCGGATGATGGTGGCGGTGTCCGAGGATTTCGACTATCCCGCGGCGGTGCGCCAGGGCGCCCGGCTGCGCGTGGCGACCAAGTACATGCAGGTGGCGCGCGAGCACTTCGCCGCCAAGGGCGTGCACGTGGATCTCATCAAGCTCTACGGGTCGATGGAACTCGCGCCCCTGGTCGGGCTCGCCGACGCCATCGTGGACCTCGTGGACACCGGCAGCACCCTGCGCGCCAACCGCCTCAAGGCTGTCGAGGAGATCCTGGCGGTATCCAGCCGGCTCATCGTGAATCCCGCCTCGATGAAGGTGAAGCGCGCCGAAGTGCTGCCGCTCATCGAGGCTTTCGAGAGGGCATCCCGTGCCTGAACCGCGCCGGCTGTCGAGCCGCGACCCCGGATTCGAAGCGCAGCTCGATTCGCTCCTTGCGTTCGAGGGCGCCCAGGACGAAGGAGTGGACCGGGCCGTGGCGGCAATCCTCGCGGACGTGCAGCGGCGCGGGGACGAGGCGCTCCTGGACTACACGCGCAGATTCGACCGCTGGTCCCCGGCCTCGGCATCCCATCTCGAGGTGACTGCGTCCGCCTGCCGCGAGGCGCTGGCCCGCATCGGCCGCCCGGAACGGGAGGCCCTCGAGACCGCAGCCGCACGCATCCGCGCCTATCACGACCATCAGCATCTGCGCAGCTGGCGGATCGAGGACGAGGATGGCACGATGCTCGGCCAGCAGGTCACGCCGCTCGATCGCGTCGGCCTGTACGTGCCCGGAGGCAAGGCCGCCTACCCGTCCTCGGTCTTGATGAATGCGGTGGCCGCGAAGGTTGCCGGCGTACCCGAGCTGGTCATGGTGGTGCCCACGCCGGACGGCGCGACGAACGATTACGTGCTGGCGGCCGCTTCGCTCGCCGGCGTTGACCGCATCTTCCGCCTGGGCGGCGCCCAGGCGATCGGGGCCCTCGCGTTCGGAACGCGCAGCGTCCCGGCCGTCGACAAGATCGTCGGACCCGGCAACGCCTACGTGGCCGCCGCGAAGCGCCGGGTCTTCGGCCGTGTGGGCATCGACATGGTGGCTGGCCCCTCGGAAATTCTCGTCGTGGCCGACGCCTCGGCGAACCCGGACTGGGTTGCGATGGATCTCTTTTCGCAGGCCGAACACGACGAGATCGCCCAGTCGATCCTGCTCACGCCCGATGCGGCGTTCGCCGACCGGGTCCTCGCATCCATGCGCGCGAGCCTCGACGCGATGCCGCGGCGCGCCATCATCGCGGCCAGCCTGGCCAATCGCGGTGCGCTCATCGTGGTGCGCGACATGGACGAGGCCTGCGCGATCGCCAACAGGATCGCGCCCGAGCACCTGGAGCTGGCCGTGGCCGACCCGGACGCGCTGCTGCCGAAGATCCGTCACGCGGGCGCCATCTTCATGGGCCACTATTCCTCGGAGTCGCTGGGAGACTACTGCGCGGGGCCGAACCACGTGCTGCCCACTTCCCGCACCGCACGGTTCTCATCGCCGCTGGGGGTCCATGACTTCCAGAAGCGCTCGAGCCTGATTCGCGTCACGCGCGAGGGGGCTGTCCGGCTCGGGGCCACGGCGCGCACGCTCGCCCGCGCCGAGGGGCTGGAAGCGCACGCGCGAAGCGCGGAGCTGCGAAGCGAGAAGGGCCAATGAAGGGCGCCGAGCAGTGGGTGCGCGACGAAATCCGCGCGCTGCGGGCCTACCACGTTGCTCCGGCGGCCGGCTTCGTGAAGCTCGACGCGATGGAGAACCCGTATCGCCTGCCGCCGGAGCTTGCGGACGACCTCGGCCGCCACCTCGCACAGGTCGCGATGAACCGCTACCCCGATCCCGAGGCGCCCCGCCTGAAGGCGATCCTGCGCGAGGCGATGGCGATTCCAGACGGGCTCGGCATGGTCCTCGGCAACGGCTCGGACGAGATCCTGCAGATAATTGCCGTGGCGCTCGCGAAACCCGAGGCCGTGATGCTCGCGCTCGAGCCCTCGTTCGTGATGTACCGGATGAGCGCCATCACCGCCGGCATGCGCTTTGCCGGGGTGGATCTCGCGGGCGATTTCTCGCTGGATCTTCCGGCGACACTGGCAGCGGTCGGGCGGCTTCGGCCCGCGCTCACCTGGATCGCCTATCCCAACAACCCCACGGGAACGCTGTTTTCCCGCGAGGCGATCCTTGCCATCGTCGAGGCCTCGCCCGGACTCGTGGTGGTGGACGAGGCCTACTACGCTTTTTCGGGCGGGGCGTCCCTCCTGTCCGAGGTGGGGCGGCATCCCAATCTCGTGCTGGTGCGCACTGTCTCGAAGCTCGGGCTCGCCGGCCTTCGTCTGGGACTCGCGGTCGGGCCCGCCGACTGGCTGGAGGAATTCGACAAGGTCCGCCTTCCCTACAACGTGAACGTGCTATCTGCGGCGGCGGCGGAATTCATCCTCTCCCGCCGCGAGGTGCTGGAGGGGCAGACGCGCCGGATCGTCCTCGATCGCGCGCGGCTCGAGGAGGGGCTGGACGCGATCCCCGGCGTGACCCGATTTCCCTCCGCGGCGAACTTCGTGCTGGTGCGCGTTGCGGACGCGCCGCGGACGTTCGAGTCTCTCAAGGCGCGTGGTATATTGGTTCGCACCCTCCACGGCTCTCATCCCCTGCTCGCCAACTGCCTCCGGCTCACGGTCGGGGCTCCCGACGAAAACGCGAGGTTACTCGCGGCACTTGCCCAGGCGACCGGCTGAATCCATGCGCACCGCGGAAATCCAGCGAGACACGAAAGAAACCCAGGTCTACGTCTCCGTGAACCTCGACGGCACCGGGAAGGCGAGCCTCGCCTCGGGCATCCCGTTCCTGGACCACATGCTCGACCAGATCGCCCGCCATGGGGCCGTGGACCTTGCCGTGAAGGCCAGGGGCGATCTCGACATCGACGCCCACCACACGGTGGAGGACATCGGCATCACGCTCGGCATGGCGGTCGCGAAGGCGCTCGCCGACAAGAAGGGCATCCGTCGCTACGGGCACGCCTACGTCCCCCTCGACGAAGCGCTCTCCCGCGCGGTGGTCGATTTCTCGGGCAGGCCGGGCCTGGAATTCCACGTCGCCTTCACGCGGGCCCGGGTGGGCGAGTTCGACGTGGACCTCACCCGGGAGTTCTTCCAGGGCTTCGTGAACCACGCGCTCGCCACCGTTCATCTGGACAACCTGCGCGGCGACAATTCGCACCACCAGTGCGAAACGATCTTCAAGGCGTTCGCGCGCGCGCTGCGAATGGCGGTCGAGCCCGATTCGCGCGCGGCAGGCGTCGTTCCCTCCACGAAGGGAACCCTCTAGGCAAATCACCGCAGCCGGGGCGTGGCCCCGGGGCCGGCATGGGACAGCGCATCGCAATCGTCGATTACGGGATGGGCAACCTTCGCTCGGTGGAGAAGGCGCTCGTGCACGTGGCGCCGGCCGCCTCGGTCGCGATCACGTCCGAGCCGGATGCCATCCGCGCGGCGGACCGGGTTGTCTTCCCGGGGCAGGGGGCCATGCCCGACTGCATGAAATGTCTCGTGGAAAGCGGTCTGGGAGAGGCGGTCGGGGAAGCGGCGGCCACGAAGCCGTTCCTGGGGCTGTGCATCGGGCTGCAGATGCTCTTCGAGCGCAGCGACGAAGGCGACACGCCCGGCCTCGCCATCCTCCCGGGCGAAATCCTCGCCTTTGCGCGGGCCGCGCAGACGCGGCAGGCCGGGTTCAAGATTCCCCACATGGGCTGGAACGAGGTCTGGCAGGCGAAGGCCCATCCGATCTGGAAGGGGATCGCGGACGGGGCGCGCTTCTATTTCGTGCACAGCTATTATTGCCAGCCCCGCGACCCCGCGCTTGTGGCGGCGACTACGCACTACCCGCACGCCTTTACCTCGGCCATCGCGAGGGATAACATCTTCGCGACGCAATTCCATCCTGAGAAAAGCAGCGCCGCGGGGCTCACGCTACTCGAGAACTTCACTTCCTGGACCCCTTAAGGATCCGGCCCCGACCGCTCCCATGCTGATCATTCCCGCGATCGACCTCAAGGACGGCCGCTGCGTTCGCCTCGAACAGGGCGACATGGCGACCGCCACCGTCTTTTCCGACGACCCCGGAAAGACCGCCACGCACTGGGCCGGGCTCGGCGCGCGTCGCGTCCACGTGGTGGACCTTAACGGCGCCTTCGCCGGCAAGCCGGTCAACGAATCGGCGATCAGGGCGATCATCGCGGCCGTCGATCACGACATCCCGGTCCAGGTGGGTGGCGGCATTCGCGACCTCGATACGATCGAGCGCTACCTGGACGACGGCGTCTCCTACGTGATCATCGGGACGGCGGCGGTGAAGAACCCCGGCTTCCTGCACGAGGCTTGCGACGCCTTTCCGGGCCACATCATGGTCGGGCTCGACGCGAGAGACGGCAAGGTCGCAACCGACGGCTGGTCCAAGCTCACGGGCCACGACGTCGTGGATCTTGCCAAGCGCTTCCAGGATTACGGTGTCGAGGCCATCATCCATACCGACATCGGACGCGATGGCATGCTCAAGGGTGTGAACGTCGAAGCGACCGTGAAGCTCGCCCAGGCGCTTGCCATCCCGGTCATCGCAAGCGGCGGCATTGCCAATCTCGACGACGTGAGGCGGCTTTGCGCCGTCGAGCCCGAAGGCATCGTCGGCGCCATCACCGGCCGGGCCATCTACGAGGGACGCCTCGATTTCGTCGCGGCCCAGAAGCTGGCCGACGGCGAGGCCTGACCGGCGAACGGCCGGCGCCTCGCACCGCCCCACGAGACCATGGGCCTCGCCAAGCGCATCATTCCCTGCCTCGACGTTCACGCGGGCCGCGTGGTCAAGGGCATCAATTTCGTGAGCCTGCGCGACGCGGGCGACCCGGTGGAAGTCGCGCGCCGTTACGACGAGGAGGGGGCGGATGAGATCACCTTCCTCGACATCACCGCGTCGAGCGACGCCCGCGACACCATCATCCCGGTGATCGAGCGCGTGGCCGAGCAGGTGTTCATCCCGCTCACCGTCGGCGGCGGCGTGCGCAAGGTGGACGACGTGAGAAAGCTCCTCAATGCGGGCGCGGACAAGGTGAGCATCAACACCGCGGCCATCGAAAATCCCGCGCTCGTCGCGGAAGCGGCGCATCGCTTCGGCTCCCAGGCCATCGTCGTCGCCATCGACGCCAAGCAGGCCGGTCCGGGCAGGTGGGAGGTCTACACGCACGGCGGAAGACAACCCACCGGTCTCGACGCCGTGGAGTGGGCGGTCAGGATGGCAGGGCTTGGCGCGGGAGAGATCCTCCTCACCAGCATGGACCGCGACGGCACGAAGGCGGGGTTCGACCTGGAGCTTACGCGCGCGGTGTCGCGCGCCGTTCCCGTGCCGGTGGTTGCGAGCGGAGGCGTCGGGACCCTCGAGCACCTGGCGCAGGGCGTCGAGATCGGCGGGGCGGACGCGGTGCTGGCCGCCTCGATATTCCATTACGGGGAGTTCTCGGTGGGCGAGGCGAAGCGCTTCATGGCCGGCCGCGGCATCGAGATGAGGCTCTAGGGCGAGCCATGGACTACCTCGACGCCATTGCCTGGAACGCCGACGGCCTCGTGCCCGCCGTGGCGCAGGATGCCGCATCGGGTGAAGTCCTGATGCTCGCCTGGATGAACCGCGAATCCCTGGCGAAGACCGTCTCCACGGGCGAGGCGGTGTACTGGTCGCGCTCGCGCGCAAGGCTCTGGCGCAAGGGCGAGACTTCGGGGCACCTGCAGCGCATCGTCGACATCCGGCTCGATTGCGACGCCGATGCGATCCTGCTTCGCGTCGAGCAGGTGGGCGGCATCGCCTGCCACACCGGCCGTCGGCGCTGCTTCTTCAACTTGCTGGGGTCCGAAGGCGGCTCGGCGCGTTGGAGCGCGACGGACCCGGTCCTCTCCGATCCGGGAAGATTCCGAAATGGCGGCTGACAGGACGATCCTCGAACGGCTGGAAGCGGCGATTGCGGCGCGACGCGAGGCCGACCCTTCCTCCTCCTACGTGGCGAATCTCAACGCCAAGGGGCTGGATGCCATCCTCAAGAAGATCGGCGAGGAGGCCACGGAGACCGTCATCGCCGCCAAGACGGGGGAGCGCGCCGGCATCGTCCACGAGACGGCCGACCTCTGGTTCCACTGCCTGGTGCTGTTGGGGCGGCAGGGGATTGCCGTATCCGAAGTGCTTGCCGAGCTCGAGCGGCGCGAGGGCCGCCCGGGAATCGAGGAAAAGGCCTCACGAAAGGAATCGCGATGAACAAGGACGACTGCCTCTTCTGCAGGATCGCGGCGGGAAGCATCCCGTCGAAGAAGGTCTACGAGGACGAGGAGATCCTCGCCTTCCACGACATCCAGCCGGTCGCGCCGGTCCATTTCCTGATGATCCCGAAAGAGCACATCGACTCGATGGCCGAATGCGGCCCCGAGCATGCGCCGGTTCTGGGCCGCATGATGGCCATGGCCGGCCGGCTCGCGAAGGAGCAGGGGGCCACCGACGGCTTCCGCACCATCGTGAACACGGGCAGGGTGGGGCGGCAGGACGTGTATCATTTGCATGTCCACATCATCGGCGGCCCGGATCGCCTTCCGCGAATGATCGCTGCGGAATAGCGACGCCGCAAGGAGCGTTCCATGGGTTCATTCAGCATCTGGCACTGGTTGATCGTCCTGGTCATCGTGCTGCTCGTCTTCGGCACGAAGAAGCTGCGCAACATCGGCGCCGACCTGGGTGGCGCCGTCAAGGGCTTCAAGGATGGCATGAAGGGCGAGGACGACAAGAAGCCCGCCGGAGAGATCGCGGCCACTGGCGCGACGCTCGAGGGCGAGGTCAAGGACAAGCAGAAGAGCTGAACGCCCGGGCGGCGGAAACGCTTCGCCGGGCGCTACCATGTTCGATATCGCTTTCTCCGAATTGCTGGTGATCGGGGTGGTGGCGCTTGTCGTCATCGGCCCGGAGCGCCTCCCCAAGGTCGCCCGAACGGCGGGGATTCTCTTCGGCCGCCTGCAGCGCTACGTGTCGCAGGTGAAGTCCGACATCAACCGGGAGATGAATCTCTCCGAGCTCTCGAAGGTGAAGACCGAGTTCGAAGGCGCCGCGCGCGAGTTCCAGACGGACATCGAATCCAGGGTGCACGAGGCCGAGCGCGACATCCGCGAGGTCGAGTCCGATATCGGCCGGCAGATGCGAAACGACGGCGATGCGGCGCCCGTCTCGGCCGAGCCCGTCCTTCCGGAGCCCGCAACGGCCGCGGCCGCCGCGGAGCCAGCGCCCCCCGCCTCCGCGCAGCTTGAACTTGCGATCGACGAGCCGGCGACGCCCCTGAAGCCGGGCGCGGCATGACCGACACGCCGCAGGAGACGTTCCTTTCGCACCTGTTCGAGCTGCGCGACCGGCTCGTGCATTCCCTCGTCGCGCTCGCGCTGGTGTTCATACCCACGTTCTTCTACGCCTCCGAGCTCTACGACCTGCTCGCGATGCCGATGATGCGCACGCTCCCGGAGGGCTCGAAGATGATCGCCACCGGCGTGATCACGCCGTTCTTCATCCCGATGAAGATCGCGCTCATGGTGTCGTTCCTGATCGCGCTTCCCTACATCCTCTACCAGGCGTGGGCGTTCGTGGCACCGGGCCTCTACGCCCACGAGAGGAAGCTGGTGGTGCCGCTCATCGTGTCCAGCACCTTCCTCTTCTTCCTCGGCATGGCGTTCTGCTACTTCTTCGTCTTCGTGACGGTCTTCTCGTTCATCGCCAAGTTCGCGCCGAAATCGATCACGGTGGCCCCCGATATCGAGGCCTACTTCAACTTCGTGCTCGGGATGTTCATCGCCTTCGGGGTCACCTTCGAGGTGCCCGTCGTCGTCGTGGTCCTCGTGATGACCGGGGTGGTCTCGGTGGAGACGCTGCGCGAGATCCGTTCCTACGTGATCGTCGGCGCGTTCGTCGTGGCGGCGATCGTGACGCCGCCGGACGTCGTTTCGCAACTCATGCTTGCGATCCCGCTGTGCCTGCTCTACGAGGCGGGGATCTTCGTCGCGCAGTTCGTCGGGAAGCGCAAGCCCGCCGTCCCTGCGGACTCGGCGCAGTAGCGGCCTACTCGGCCTCGGCGGGGCGCGGCTTGCGCCGCCCCACGGTGACCGGCAGGGCCACTTCCTGGTTGCGCCTGACCACTTTCACCTGCACGGCCTTGCCGGGCGGGATGTCCGCGATCGCATTGAGGGTCGAGGTGAGGTCCGGAACGGGTTTCTCGCCGATCGCGACGATCACATCGCCCAGGCGGATCCCGGCCCGGTCTGCTGGGCTGCCGCGCTCGATGCCGCCGACGATGGCGCCGTGCGTGCCCGCAAGCCCCAGGGAATCGGCGAGCTCGGGCGTGATGTTGGCGACCTCCACGCCGAACCAGCCTCGCGTGACGGAGCCGGTTTCAATGATCTGCTCCATGACCTTCCTCGCGAGGCCGACGGGAATGGCGAACCCGATGCCCTGGTAGCCACCCGACTTCGAGAAGATCAGCGAGTTTATGCCCACGAGGTTACCGCTGGCATCCACGAGCGCGCCGCCGGAATTGCCCGGGTTGATCGCTGCGTCGGTCTGGATGAAGCTTCCGAAGGGGTTGGCCTGGCCGAGGTCCCGTCCGACCGCGCTCACGATGCCCATGGTCACTGTCTGGCCGACGCTGAAGGGGTCGCCGATCGCGAGCACTACGTCACCCACGCGGATCTGGTCGGGCTGCCCGAACGTGATCGGCGTGAGTCCAGCCGCCGAAATGCGGACCACGGCGAGGTCCGTTTCAGTGTCCGATCCGACGATCTTGCCGGGGACTGTGCGGCCGTCATTGAGGGCCACCTGGATCTCGGTCACTCCCTCGACAACGTGCGAATTGGTCAGCACGAATCCTTCCTGGCTCACGATGACGCCGGAACCCAGGGAGAGCCGGGTCTCCGGAACGCTGAACCGCTCGCCGAAGAAGCGGCGCAGGACCGGGTCGTCGAGCATGGGATTGCGGCGCCGGACCTGCTTGGTGGCCGAAATGTTCACGACCGAGACCACCGCCTTGCGGGCGGCGTCGCTGAAGGAAACCGGCCTGCCCTGCGCAGCCGGCAGGGCGGCGGGCGTGGCCGGAGACTCCCGTATTTCAACGACGTTGTTGCCGGTTCGCCACGGAAGCCACTCGGGCTTCACCAGGCTCGTGACAAAGATCACCCCCAGCGTGGCCGTGACGACCTGCGCGAAGACGAGCCAGAGCCGACGCAGCAAGCGCCTATTTCCTCAGGCTGTCGCGGATCTCGCGCAGCAGCTGGACATCCTCGGGAGGGGCGGCCGGCGGCGCCGGCGGCGCCTCGCTCCTCAGCCGGTTGAACTGCCTCACCATCATGAAAATGATGAATGCGAGGATCGTGAAGTTGAGGGCGATGGTCATGAAGTTTCCCCACGCGATCACCGGGATCCCCGCCTTTTTCACGGCTTCCAGGGTCTGGGGGACACCAGGCGGGATCTCCCGGAGAGCAAGAAAGAGGTTCGAAAAGTCCGCATTTCCCAGGAACCGGCCGACGACCGGCATCACCAGGTCGCTCACCACCGAATCGACGATTTTTCCGAAGGCTGCGCCGATGATCACGCCGACGGCCAGGTCCACCACGTTGCCTTTGAGGGCGAACTGCTTGAATTCAGAGGCAAAACTCATAACTTCTCCATGGTGACCGATAGTGGCCGTGAAGGGGAATTTACGGGGGGGGATGGGGGGCGTCAACCCTCGACGACATCGGCGGGCTATAAGTCCCTGCAGGTAATCGGCTAAAATGGAGGGCGACACTCCTTCCACCCTCGCTCTCCTCCCATTCCCTCCTGCAATGACTGCCATCGTCCTAGACCAAGTCGACGAGAAGAAGCGCCGCTTCCTCATCGTCGCCACCACTGCCGCGAGTGCTGTCGCCGCGGGGGGTGTCGCCGTCCCGTTTCTCGGCAGCTGGTTCCCGAGCGCCCGTGCGCTCGCGGCCGGCGGTCCTGTCGAGGTGGATGTATCCAAGATCGAAGCCGGACAACAGATCACCGTCGAGTGGCGGGGCAAGCCGGTCTGGGTCCTGCGGCGCACGCCCGAGATGCTGGCGCAGCTGGAGAAACACGATGCGATACTCGCGGATCCGACGTCCGCCTCGTCAAAGCAGCCCGACTACGTGAAGGGCGCCGCCCGCTCGATCAAGCCGGAGTTGTTCGTGGCCGTCGGGGTCTGCACCCACCTGGGCTGTTCGCCGACCCTGAAGAAGGAAGTCGGCGCCAACTCCGACATGGGCAGCGACTGGCCGGGCGGCTACTACTGCCCTTGCCACAACTCCCGGTTCGACCTCTCGGCCCGCGTCTTCAAGGGCTCCCCGGCCCCGACCAACCTCGAAATCCCGCCCCACCGATACCTGAGCGACGCCAGGATCGTGGTGGGCGAAGATCAGAAGGGATAGCGCGATGGCCGCCACCAACAAGCCTCCCGTCACCGGCGCCGGCCCGGCCAATGGCATCCTCACGTGGATCGACCAGCGCTTTCCGCTGATAGTGCTCTGGAAGAGCCAGCTCACCGAGTACTACGCGCCGAAGAACTTCAACTTCTGGTACTTCTTCGGGTCCCTCGCGTTGTTGGTGCTCGTGATCCAGATCGTCTCCGGCATCTTCCTCACGATGAACTACAAGCCGAGCGCCGAGCACGCCTTCGCCTCGGTCGAGTACATCATGCGCGACGTTCCGGGCGGCTGGCTCATCCGCTACATCCACTCCACGGGGGCCTCGGCGTTCTTCATCGTCGTCTACCTGCACATGGCGCGCGGCCTGATGTACGGCTCGTACCGCAAGCCCCGCGAGCTCACCTGGATCTTCGGCGTGGTGATCTACCTGTGTCTCATGGCCGAGGCCTTTTTCGGCTACCTGCTTCCGTGGGGGCAGATGTCGTTCTGGGGCGCGCAGGTCATCATCAACCTGTTCGCCACGATCCCGATCATCGGCGAGGACCTTTCCGTCTGGATCCGCGGCGACTACAACGTGTCGGACGCTACGCTCAACCGTTTCTTCGCACTGCACGTGATCGCGATCCCGATGGCCCTGCTGGGGCTCGTGGCTGCGCACCTGATGGCGCTGCACGAGACGGGCTCCAACAACCCCGACGGCATCGAGATCTACGAGAACCTCGATCCGAAGACGGGCACGCCGGTGGACGGGATTCCCTTCCACCCCTACTACTCGGTCAAGGACCTGGTGGGAGTGGCTGTGTTCCTGATCGTCTTTACGGCGATCGTGTTCTTTTCGCCCGAAGTCGGGGGCTATTTCCTCGAGTACAACAACTTCATCCCGGCCGATCCCCTCACTACGCCTGCGCACATCGCCCCCGTGTGGTACTTCACTCCGTTCTACGCGATGCTTCGCGCGATCCCTTCCTTCTTCAACATGCAGGTCTGGGGCGTGATCGTGATGGGCGCGGCGGTGATGATCTTCTTCGCCCTGCCCTGGCTGGACCGGGGCAAGGTGAAGTCCATCCGCTACCGGGGACCGATCTACAAGGCCTTCTTCGCGGCCCTGATCGTGAGCTTCCTGATCCTCGGGTACCTCGGCGTCGAGCCCACGAACGTGTGGGGCGAGTTCTCGAAGGGCCTGCCCGTGGTCGGCGGCGACTACATCGCAACCTGGGTGGCGCGCGTGCTGACGGTCGTCTATTTCGCCTTCTTCCTGTTGATGCCGTGGTACACGGCGGTGGACAAGGAAAAGCCGGTGCCCCAGAGGTTGACCTGATGATGAAAAAACTGATTGCCGTCCTCCTCCTCATGGTGCCGGGCCTCGGGTTCGCCTCGAGCGGCGGGGTGAGCCTGGATGCCGCCCCTGTCAACCTGCATGACAAGCTCTCGCTGCAGCGCGGGGCGCAGGTCTTCGTGAACCACTGCCTGAACTGCCACTCGGCCTCGGCCATGCGCTACTCCAAGCTCACGGACCTGGGCCTGAGCGAAGGGCAGATCCGCGAGAACCTGATGTTCGCGACGGACAAGGTCGGCGACCCGATGTCCACGACCCTCGATCCGAACGATGGCAAGAGCTGGTTCGGGGTGAATCCGCCGGACTTGTCGCTCGTCGCCCGGTCCCGGGGCGCAGACTGGCTCTATACCTACCTGCGCGGGTTCTACCGCGACCCCGCCGCGAAGAGTGGCTGGAACAACACGGTGTTCCCGAACGTCGGCATGCCCCACGTGCTCTGGGAATACCAGGGCAGTCAGGTGCTGCACGCGGCCGAGCACGGCGCGCCCGGGCTTGCGCTCGAAGTGCCCGGGAAGCTGTCCCCCGCGGAATACGACAAGTACGCGGGAGACCTGGTGAACTACCTCGTGTACATGGGCGAACCTGCCCGTGCGAAGCGGGTCCAGATCGGGATCGTGGTCCTCTTCTTCCTGGCGATCTTCTTCGTGATCACGGTCCTGCTGAAGAAGGAATACTGGAAGGACGTCCGCTAGCGAAGGACCGGCGGTGGAAACTTTGCCCGGTGCGCCCCGGCGGGGTGCATCGGGCTTGTCGCTTCCGGAGGCTAGGCGCGCAACGGGACCCGGCGGCGAGAGAAATTCAAAAGAGGTGAAAAAGACATGATGACGCTTTATTCGGGGATCACCGATCCGTTCAGCCACCGCTGCCGGATCGTGCTGTACGAGAAGGGGATGGACTTCGAGATCATCGATGTCGACCTCATGAACAAGCCCGAGGACCTCGCGGTGATGAACCCCTACAACACGACGCCGGTGCTCGTGGAGCGGGACCTCGTGCTTTACGAGTCGAACATCATCAACGAGTACATCGACGAGCGCTTCCCCCATCCGCAGCTCATGCCCGCGGACCCGGTGATGCGCGCCCGCGCGCGGCTGTTCCTGTTCCGCTTCGAGCAGGAGCTCTTCACCCACGTGAAGGCCCTCGAATCCGGCCCTTCGAAGGGGTATGACAAGGCGCGGCTCTACATCCGCGAGAACCTCATCCAGATCGCGCCGATCTTCGTGAAGCAGAAGTTCATGCTCGGCGAGGAATTCTCGATGCTGGACGTGGCGATCGCGCCGCTGCTCTGGCGGCTGGGCCATTACCAGATCCAGCTGAACAAGCAATCGGCGCCGCTGCTGAAGTACGCCGAGCGCCTGTTCACACGCCAGGCATTCATCGACTCGATGACCGCCTCCGAGAAGGCCATGCGCCGCTGAAGGCGCCGCCATGCCCGAAGTCTCCACCAAGCCGTACTTCATCCGCGCCATTTACGAATGGTGCTCGGACTGCGGGTTCACGCCTTACCTGAGCGTGAAGGTGGACGATCGGACCCGCGTGCCGGTCGAGTACGTCAAGAACGGCGAGATCGTGCTGAACGTGAGCCTGAACGCCACTCGCAACCTGACCATCAACAACGAGCTGGTGCAGTTCTCCGCCCGGTTCAGCGGCGTTTCCCGGGAAGTGACCGTCCCCGTCGACCGGGTGCAGGGCATCTTTGCCCGGGAGAACGGGCAGGGCGCGTTCTTCACCGTGGAAGTCCCGGCGGCCGCCCCCGAGTCCTCCGCGGCGGCCGCCGGATCGAATTCCGCCCCTCCGACGCCGCCGGCTACGGGAAAGGCAAGGCTGAAACTGGTCAAGTAAGCGCCCGCTGTGCCGGCATAGCTCAGCTGGTAGAGCAACCGCCTTGTAAGCGGTAGGTCCCCTGTTCGATTCAGGGTGCCGGCACCAAGTCCCCGCGGTGTGAGTCGCGGGCATCAAGCATCGAAAACCTTGTTTTGATTGACCTTACTCTAGGAAGGCCGGATAATTGAGAGTTTCCCGGAGGGGTGCCCGAGTGGTTAAAGGGGGCAGACTGTAAATCTGTTGGCCTTGCGCCTACGTTGGTTCGAATCCAACCTCCTCCACCAGTTTTCCAGTTCGCGCGCCGCCCACGGGATGCGCGCTGGGTCAAAGGGTCGTGATGCGGCGCGGGTGTAGCTCAATGGTAGAGCAGAAGCCTTCCAAGCTTACGACGAGGGTTCGATTCCCTTCACCCGCTCCACGAATGCCCGCGCCGGAAACGGACGGGAGCAGCATCTGGCCCATGTAGCTCAGTGGTAGAGCACTCCCTTGGTAAGGGAGAGGTCATGCGTTCAATCCGCATCATGGGCACCAGGCATTTCGCATCACCAATGACGGCCAGCGACTGCGCTGGGCATTCTCTTCCAAGGCGCTTGAAGAGAAAGAAACGACCATGGCAAAGGGCAAGTTTGAGCGGACCAAGCCGCACGTGAACGTGGGGACGATTGGGCACGTGGACCACGGGAAGACGACGCTGACGGCGGCGATGACGCTGGTTCTGTCGAAGAAGTTCGGTGGCGAGGCGAAGGCCTACGACCAGATCGATGCGGCGCCGGAGGAGAAGGCGCGCGGGATCACGATCAACACGGCGCACGTCGAGTACCAGACGAAGAATCGGCATTACGCGCACGTGGACTGCCCGGGCCATGCGGACTACATCAAGAACATGATCACGGGGGCGGCGCAGATGGACGGTGCGATCCTGGTGGTGTCGGCGGCCGACGGCCCGATGCCGCAGACGCGCGAGCACATCCTGCTGGCGCGCCAGGTGGGTGTGCCGTACATCATCGTGTACATGAACAAGGCGGACATGGTGGACGACAAGGAGCTGCTGGAGCTTGTCGAGATGGAGGTTCGCGAGCTTTTGTCGAAGTACAAGTTTCCCGGGGACAAGACGCCGATCGTGATCGGCTCGGCGCTCAAGGCGCTCGAGGGGGACACGGGGGAGCTGGGCGAGCAGTCGATCATGAAGCTGGCGGATGCGCTGGATAGCTACATTCCGATGCCTGAGCGCGCCATCGACGGTGCGTTCCTGATGCCGGTGGAGGACGTGTTCTCCATTTCGGGGCGCGGCACGGTGGTGACCGGGCGGGTGGAGCGCGGGATCGTGAAGGTGGGCGAGGAGCTGGAGATCATTGGTCTTCGGGCGACGCTAAAGACGGTGTGCACGGGCGTGGAGATGTTCAGGAAGCTGCTGGACCAGGGCCAGGCCGGGGACAACGTGGGGGTGCTGCTGCGCGGCACGAAGCGCGAGGAGGTCGAGCGCGGCCAGGTGCTGGCCAAGCCCGGCTCGATCACGCCGCACACGAAGTTCGAGTGCGAGGTGTACGTGCTGAGCAAGGAGGAGGGCGGTCGTCACACGCCGTTCTTCAACGGCTACCGTCCGCAGTTCTATTTCCGCACGACGGACGTGACCGGTTCGCTGGAGCTGCCCACGGGCGTCGAGATGGTGATGCCCGGCGACAACATCAAGATGACGGTGACGCTGATTGCGCCGATCGCGATGGAGGACGGCCTGCGCTTCGCCATCCGCGAAGGCGGCCGCACCGTCGGTGCCGGCGTCGTCTCCAAGATCCTGGAGTAAACGAGTTCAAAAGGTTAGGCCAGTAGCTCAATTGGCAGAGCGGCGGTCTCCAAAACCGCAGGTTGGGGGTTCGAGACCCTCCTGGCCTGCCACCGAAGTGGCAGAGGATATGGCAGAAAAGATAAAGATTTCGGCAGCGGCGTTGATCGCGATCGCGGGCCTGTGGGGCTTCTACGCGATCGCGGACCAGGCCACCATCGTGCGCCTCGGCGTGCTTCTCGGCGCCTTCGCGCTTGCCGCAGGTGTCATGTGGCTCACCCAGTCGGGTCGCGATTTCGTTGTCTTTTCCCGGGAGTCCTGGGACGAGTCGAAGCGCGTCGTCTGGCCCTCGCGCAAGGAGACACTCCAGACAACGGGCATCGTCTTCGCGTTCGTGTTCGTGATGGCCATGCTGCTTTGGCTCGTCGATGCGGGGCTCCTCTGGCTCACGCAGCGGCTTCTCGGGCAGGGGGGCTGACATGACGACGATGCGCTGGTACGTCGTGCACGCCTACTCCGGCCAGGAGAAAAGCATCCAGGCGGCGCTGATCGACCGGATCAAGCGCTCCGGCATGGCCGACAAGTTCGGCCAGGTGCTCGTGCCTACGGAGGAAGTCGTGGAAATGAAGGGCGGCCAGAAGGCGCTGAGCGAGCGCCGCTTCTTCCCCGGCTACATCCTCGTCCAGATGGAGATGACGGACGACACCTGGCATCTCGTGAAGAGCACGCCGAAGGTGACCGGATTCATCGGCGGAACCGCGATGAAGCCCACGCCCATCACCGAGAAGGAAGTCGCGAACATCCTGCACCAGGTGCAGGAAGGCGTCGAGAAGCCCAAGCCGAAGGTGCTCTTCGAGGTGGGCGAATCGGTGCGCGTGACCGAGGGACCGTTCACCGACTTCAACGGAAACGTCGAGGAAGTGAACTACGAGAAGAGCAAAATCCGGGTCTCCGTGCTGATCTTCGGGCGCGCGACTCCGGTAGAGCTGGATTTCGGACAGGTCGAGAAGGCCTGAACCATTTTCGCCGCGTCGTGAGGACGCGGCGTGCGGTGGCCGGGCGCGTTTCCCGGCCGAACTGAACGGGGAGGGCGCGCAGCCTGGCGTCCGCTGGAACCCGGGGAGTGCCATCGTGGCAAAGAAGATCATCGGCTTCATCAAGCTGCAAGTGCCTGCGGGCAAGGCGAATCCCTCGCCGCCCATCGGCCCCGCGCTCGGCCAGCGCGGCCTGAACATCATGGAATTCTGCAAGGCCTTCAACGCCCAGACGCAGAAAGTCGAGCCGGGCCTCATGCTCCCGGTCGTGATCACGGCGTTCGCGGACAAGAGCTTCACCTTCATCATCAAGACGCCCCCGGCGCCGGTGCTGATCAAGAGGGCGCTCAAGCTCGAGAAGGGCAGCAGCAAGCCCCATTCGGAAAAGGTCGGCAAGCTCACCCGCGCGCAGGCCGAGGAAATCGCAAAAATGAAGATGCCCGATCTCACGGCTGCCGACCTCGACGCGGCCGTCCGCACGATCGCCGGCAGTGCCCGCAGCATGGGCGTCGAAGTGGAAGGAGTCTGACCATGGCCAGCTCCAAGCGTGCCAAGTCCCTCAATGTCCTCGTGGATCGCACGAAGGCGTATTCGCTCGGCGATGCGCTCGACCTCGCCAAGAAGACGGCCACCGCCAAGTTCGACGAATCCATCGACGTCGCGGTGAACCTGGGCATCGATTCCAAGAAATCCGACCAGGTGGTGCGCGGCAGCGTCGTGCTCCCTCGTGGAACGGGCAAGACGGTGCGCGTCGCCGTGTTCGCACAGGGCGCGAACGTCGAGGCCGCCAAAGCTGCCGGGGCGGATGTGGTCGGCTTCGACGACCTCGCGGAGAGAATCAAGGGCGGATTCATGGATTTCGACGTCGTCATCGCGACGCCGGACGCGATGAAGGTCGTCGGCCCTCTCGGCCAGGTGCTCGGCCCGCGCGGCCTCATGCCCAACCCGAAGGTCGGCACCGTGACTGCGAACGTGACCGAGGCGGTGAAGAACGCCAAGGCCGGCCAGGTGCAGTACCGCGCCGACAAGGCGGGCATCGTGCAGTGCACGATCGGCCGCGCGTCCTTCCCCGTCGAGGCGCTGACCCAGAACTTCGAGGCGCTCCTCGGGGCGATCAACAAGTCGAAGCCCGCCGCCACGAAGGGCGTTTACGTGAGGAAAGTGTCCGTCTCCAGCACGATGGGAGTCGGTATCCGCGTGGATCAATCAACGCTGGCCGGCGCTTCTGCCGGCGCGGCGCAATAGCTTTGGGCCGCTGCCGACCCCTCTGGGGCCGGCAGCGGGTTATCCAAGACCGTAGGTGCCTCGCGGGGATCTCCAGCTTCGCTGGAGCGACCCGAAGACGAGGCTCAATGGAGGGGGCGGTTGACCCCGAAGCCTACGCAGATAGCGAACCCAAGACAGGATTCTCGCGCCCCACCGGGCGCAATCGGTCTCCTGACGAAAGGTCGCTATGGATGGTGCGGCGTTTTCCGGGCATCCCCAAAGGCCCGTGATGGCGATGCATCGATTAGCTGAAGGAGAATGACCTTGAGTCTGAATCTGGAAAGTAAGAAGGAAGTCGTGGCTGAGATCTCCGCCCGGCTGGTCAACGCGCAAGCCGTCGTGCTTGCCGAGTATCGCGGCCTGCCGGTCGAAAAGATCACGCAGCTTCGCGCGAGAGCGCGCGCTTCCGGCGTCTACCTTCGCGTGCTGAAGAACACCCTCGCGCGCCGCGCGGTCCAGGGAACGCCTTTCGAGAAGCTTGCCGACCAGATGGTCGGCCAGCTCGCCTACGGCATTTCCGTCGACCCCGTTGCTGCAGCAAAGGTGCTCCACGCCTACGCGAAGGAGAACGACAAGCTCGTCATCAAGGGCGGAGCGATGCCCAACCAGCTGATGAGCGCAAAGGAGGTCGGCAGCCTCGCGATGCTCCCGGGTCGCGAGGAACTCCTCGCGATGCTCATGGGAACGATGCTGGCGCCGGCAACCAAGTTCGTCCAGACGCTGAATGAAGTGCCGGGCAAGTTCGTCAGGACCCTCGCCGCGGTTCGCGACCAGCGCGAAAAGCAGGCAGCCTGAGCGCCCAAGACCCCATTGAACGACAACTGAACCAAGTACAGGAGAACGAAACATGGCTATCGCCAAGCAGGAAATCCTCGAAGCAATCTCCAGCATGACCGTCCTCGAGCTCTCGCAGCTCATCAAGGACATGGAAGAGAAGTTCGGCGTGTCCGCCGCCGCCGCCACTGTCGCCGTTGCCGCACCCGCGGCGGGCGGCGCCGCCGCTGCAGCGGAGGAGCAGACCGAGTTCACCGTGATTCTCCTCGCCGCTGGCGAGAACAAGGTGAACACGATCAAGGCGGTGCGCGAAGTGACGGGCCTGGGCCTGAAGGAAGCCAAGGACCTCGTCGACGGCGCGCCGAAGCCGGTGAAGGAAGCCGTCAACAAGGCCGAAGCCGAAACGGTCAAGAAGAAGCTGGAAGAAGCCGGCGCCAAGGTCGAGGTGAAGTAGGCGCAGTTTGCGGGATGTCTGCTGGCGTTGAGCGGCGCCGCCTCGGCGGTGTCCGCTCCAACGCCATCCCAGATGTCAAATCTAAGCCCTGACGGGCTTCGATTTGCCTTCTGAAGCGACTGCAGGAGGCAAGGTTTGGTCGGGCCGCATCCCGTGCGGCTGTCCGCCAGCGGCTGGTAGGGGCCAGCCACCAGGCCATGAGCACCAGTCGGGTGCAACGGGCGCGCACGCGCCCGCGGGATTCACGGAGCCATCATGACCACGACCTACTCGTTCACCGAGAAGAAGCGCATTCGCAAGAGTTTCGCCAAGCGGGCGGCCGTCCTCGACGTGCCGTTCCTCCTGGCCACGCAGCTCGATTCCTACGCCGATTTCCTGCAGGCCGAGGTGCCTCCGAGCGAGCGCCGCGATGCCGGCCTGCAGTCGGCCTTCACATCCGTCTTCCCGATCTCCAGCCATTCGGGCAACGCGCGCCTGGAATTCGTGAGCTTCGCCCTCGGCGAGCCCCCGTTCGACGTGGTCGAGTGCCAGCAGCGCGGCCTCACGTTCGCCAGCCCCCTGCGCGCCAAGGTGCGGCTCACGATCATGGACCGCGAGGCGACCAAGCCGACGGTCAAGGAAGTGAAGGAGCAGGAGGTGTACATGGGCGAGATCCCGCTCATGACGCGAAACGGCTCCTTCGTCGTGAACGGGACCGAGCGCGTGATCGTGAGCCAGCTCCACCGCTCCCCTGGCGTCTTCTTCGAGCACGACCGCGGCAAGACCCACTCCTCCGGCAAGCTCCTCTTCTCCGCCCGCGTGATTCCCTACCGCGGCTCCTGGCTCGACTTCGAGTTCGACCCGAAGGACTTCCTGTACTTCCGCGTCGACCGCCGCCGCAAGATGCCGGTCACCATCCTCCTGAAGGCGCTGGGCTACACGCCCGAGCGCATCCTCGCCGAGTTCTTCGCGTTCGACACGTTCCACTTCGGCAAGAAGGGCATCGAGTTCGATGTCGTGCCCGAGCGCCTGAAGGGCGAGATCGCCCGCTTCGACATCGTCACCAAGGCCGGCAAGACGATCGTCCAGAAGGAC
Organism: Betaproteobacteria bacterium; assembly: GCA_016720855.1. Classification (NCBI taxonomy): domain Bacteria; kingdom Pseudomonadati; phylum Pseudomonadota; class Betaproteobacteria; species Betaproteobacteria bacterium. The sequence continues at coordinate 951,799 of JADKJU010000002.1, forward strand.
AAGCGCATCACGGTGAAGCACATCCGCGAGATGGAGGCCGCCGGAATGAAGAAGCTCTCCGTCGAGCCCGATTTCCTCCTCGGGCGCACGCTCGCCAAGGGCATCGTCAACAAGGAGACCGGCGAGATCGTCGCCAACGCCAACGAGGAGATCACCGAGATCCTCCTCAAGAAGTTCGAGGAGGCCGCAGTCGAGCAGGTGCAGACGATTTACGTGAACGACCTCGACCAGGGACCGTACATCTCGCAGACACTGCGCATCGACGAATCGGTCGACCAGCTGAACGCCCAGGTCGCGATCTACCGCATGATGCGCCCCGGCGAGCCGCCGACCGAGGAGGCCGTGAAGACCCTCTTCAACGGGCTCTTCTTCAGCGAGGACCGCTACGACCTGTCGGACGTGGGCCGCATGAAGTTCAACCGCCGCGTGGGCAGGGACGAGCTCACCGGCGCGATGACGCTCTCGACCGAGGACATCGTCGCGGTCATCCGCATCCTGGTGGAGCTGCGCAACGGCCGCGGCGAGATCGACGACATCGACCATCTCGGAAACCGCCGCGTGCGCTCCGTCGGCGAGCTTGCGGAGAACCAGTTCCGCTCCGGCCTCGTGCGCGTCGAGCGCGCGGTGCGCGAGCGCCTCTCGCAGGCCGAGAGCGAGAACCTGATGCCGCACGACCTCATCAACGCGAAGCCCGTCTCCGCCGCGATCAAGGAGTTCTTCGGCTCCAGCCAGCTCTCGCAGTTCATGGACCAGACGAACCCGCTCTCCGAGATCACGCACAAGCGCCGCATCTCGGCGCTCGGACCCGGGGGCCTCACGCGCGAGCGCGCCGGCTTCGAGGTGCGCGACGTGCACCCGACCCACTACGGCCGCGTGTGCCCGATCGAGACGCCTGAAGGCCCGAACATCGGCCTCATCAACTCGCTCGCCCTGTACGCGCGCACCAACGACTACGGCTTCATCGAGACGCCCTATCGCCGCGTGAAGGACAGGAAAGTCACGAAGGACATCGAGTTCCTGTCGGCGATCGAGGAAGGCAAGTACGTGATCGCCCAGGCGAACGCGGCCCTCGACAAGTCCGGTCACTTCGTCGACGAGCTGGTCTCCTGCCGTCACCGCAACGAATTCACCCTCTCGGCTCCGGACAGGATCGAGTACATCGACGTGGCGCCCTCGCAGATCGTGTCGGTTGCCGCCTCGCTCATCCCGTTCCTCGAGCACGACGACGCGAACCGCGCCCTCATGGGTTCGAACATGCAGCGCCAGGCGGTGCCGTGTCTTCGCGCCGAGAAGCCGTTCGTCGGAACCGGCATCGAGCGCACGGTCGCGATCGACTCCGGCACCGCCGTCCAGGCGCGACGGGGCGGGCGCGTCGATTACGTCGATGCGGGCCGAATCGTGACGCGGGTGAACGACAGCGAGACCGATGCCGGCAAGGCGGGCGTCGACATCTACAACCTCACGAAGTACACGCGCTCCAACCAGAACACGAACATCAACCAGCGTCCCTTGGTGAAGGTGGGCGACGTGATCGCCGCGGGCGACGTGATCGCCGACGGGGCCTCGACCGACATGGGCGAACTCGCCCTCGGCCAGAATCTCCTCGTCGCGTTCATGCCGTGGAACGGTTACAACTTCGAGGACTCGATCCTCATCTCCGAGCGCGTGGTCGCCGACGACCGCTACACCTCGATCCACATCGAGGAGCTGGTGGTCGTCGCCCGGGACACCAAGCTCGGCCCCGAGGAGATCACGCGGGACATCTCGAACCTGTCCGAGCGCATGCTCGCGCGGCTCGACGAATCCGGCATCGTGTACATCGGCGCCGAGGTCGAGGCGGGCGACGTCCTCGTCGGCAAGGTGACGCCCAAGGGCGAGACCCAGCTCACGCCGGAGGAGAAGCTCCTGCGTGCGATCTTCGGCGAGAAGGCCTCCGACGTGAAGGACACCAGCCTCAGGGTGCCTTCCGGCATCTCCGGCTGCGTGATCGACGTGCAGGTGTTCACCCGCGAGGGAATCCAGCGCGACAAGCGCGCCCAGCAGATCATCGACGACCAGCTCAAGGACTACCGCAAGGACCTCCACGACCAGCTGCGCATCGTCGAGGACGACCTGTTCGCACGCCTGGAGCGCATGCTCAACGGCAAGGCCGCCAAGGGCGGCCCGAAGAAGCTGGCCAGGGGTGCGAAGCTCTCCAAGGCCTACCTTGCCGAACTCGAGCGCCACGAGTGGTTCGACATCCGGCTCGCCGACGAGGAAGGCGCCGCCCAGCTCGAGCAGCTGCGCGAATCGCTCGACCTCACCCGCAAGGAGTTCGACCGCGCCTTCGAGGAGAAGAAGAAGAAGCTCACGCAGGGCGACGAGCTGCCGCCGGGCGTGCAGAAGATGGTGAAGGTGTATGTCGCGGTCAAGCGCCGGCTTCAGCCAGGCGACAAGATGGCCGGGCGCCACGGCAACAAGGGCGTGATCTCCAAGATCGTGCCCGTGGAGGACATGCCGTTCATGGCGGACGGCACCTCCGTCGACATCGTTCTCAATCCCCTGGGCGTGCCGTCGCGGATGAACGTTGGCCAGATCCTCGAGACCCACCTCGGGTGGGCGGCCAAGGGGCTGGGCCAGAAGATCGGCGAGATGCTCCGCGGCCACGAGAGCGTGTCCAAGCTGCGCAAGTACCTGGACAAGATCTACAACTCCACCGGCAAGAAGGAGGACCTCGCAGCCTTCACGGACGCGGAGGTCATCGAGCTTTCGGAGAACCTCTCCAGGGGCGTGCCCTTCGCCACGCCGGTTTTCGACGGCGCGACCGAGGCCGAGATCAAGGACATGCTCGAGCTGGCCGGGTTGCCCCGCAGTGGTCAGATCGCACTGCATGACGGCCGCACCGGCGACGCGTTCGACCGCGAAGTGACGGTGGGTTACATGCACATCCTGAAGCTGCACCATCTCGTGGACGACAAGATGCACGCGCGCTCGACCGGCCCGTACTCGCTCGTCACGCAGCAGCCGCTGGGCGGCAAGGCGCAGTTCGGCGGCCAGCGCTTCGGCGAGATGGAAGTCTGGGCGCTCGAGGCCTACGGCGCGGCCTACACCCTGCAGGAAATGCTCACCGTCAAGTCCGACGACACGCAGGGTCGCACCAAGGTCTACGAGAGCATCGTGAAGGGAGAGCACAAGATCGAGGCGGGAATGCCCGAGTCGTTCAACGTGCTGGTGAAGGAAATCCGTTCGCTCGCGATCGACATCGATCTCGAACGCTACTGACCGGGAAACACCCAATCAAGCGCGTCCAAGCAGCGAACGCCCCAGGAGAAATCGGATGAAAGCATTGCTCGATCTGTTCAAACAGGTCACCCAGGAAGAGGAATTCGACGCGATCCGCATCGGCCTCGCCTCCCCGGACAAGATCCGGTCGTGGTCCTACGGCGAGGTGAAGAAGCCCGAGACCATCAACTACCGCACCTTCAAGCCCGAGCGCGACGGCCTCTTCTGCGCCAAGATCTTCGGCCCGACGAAGGACTACGAGTGCCTTTGCGGCAAGTACAAGCGCCTGAAGCACCGCGGCGTCATCTGCGAGAAGTGCGGCGTCGAGGTCACGCTCACCAAGGTGCGCCGCGAGCGCATGGGCCACATCGAGCTCGCGAGCCCCGTCGCGCACATCTGGTTCCTGAAGAGCCTGCCGTCCCGGCTCGGAATGGTGCTCGACATGACGCTTCGCGATATCGAGCGGGTCCTCTACTTCGAGGCCTACGTCGTCACGGATCCGGGCATGACCCCCCTCAACCGCTGCCAGCTCCTCTCCGAGGATGACTTCCTCGCCAAGCTGGAGGAGTACGGTGACGACTTTCACGCCTCCATGGGCGCGGAGGGCATTCGCGCGCTGCTCAGGGCGCTCGACGTCGGCCACGAGATCGAGACGCTCAGGAAGGATCTCGCCGCCACCAGGCTCCGAAACCAAGATCAAGAAGATCTCCAAGCGCCTCAAGGTGCTGGAGGCGTTCAGCAAGTCCGGCATCAAGCCCGACTGGATGGTGATGGAGGTCCTGCCGGTCCTGCCGCCGGACCTTCGCCCCCTCGTTCCCCTGGACGGCGGCCGCTTCGCGACTTCCGACCTGAACGACCTCTATCGGCGCGTGATCAACCGCAACAACCGCCTCAAGCGCCTGCTCGAACTGAAGGCCCCGGAGATCATCGTGCGCAACGAGAAGCGCATGCTCCAGGAGGCGGTGGACTCCCTGCTCGACAACGGTCGCCGCGGCAAGGCGATGACGGGCGCCAACAAGCGCGCTCTCAAGTCGCTGGCCGACATGATCAAGGGCAAGAGCGGCCGCTTCCGCCAGAACCTGCTCGGCAAGCGCGTCGACTACTCGGGCCGCTCCGTGATCGTGGTGGGCCCGACGCTCAAGCTCCACCAGTGCGGCCTTCCGAAGCTCATGGCGCTCGAGCTCTTCAAGCCCTTCATCTTCCACAAGCTGGAAGTGATGGGACTCGCGACGACCATCAAGGCGGCCAAGCGCATGGTGGAAAGCCAGGAGCCGGTGGTGTGGGACATCCTCGAGGACGTGATCCGCGAGCACCCGGTGCTGCTCAACCGCGCGCCCACCCTGCACCGCCTCGGCATCCAGGCCTTCGAGCCGGTCCTGATCGAGGGCAAGGCGATCCAGCTGCACCCGCTCGTCTGTGCGGCGTTCAACGCCGACTTCGACGGCGACCAGATGGCCGTCCACGTGCCCATCTCCCTGGAAGCACAGATGGAAGCGCGCACGCTCATGCTTTCGTCGAACAACGTGCTGCACACCGCCCACGGCGAGCCGGTCATCGTGCCCTCGCAGGACATCGTGCTCGGCCTCTACTACGCCACCCGCGAGCGCATCAACGCGCGCGGCGAGGGTTCGCTCTTTTCCAACGTGGCCGAGGTGAGTCGCGCGTACGAGTCGGGCGGCGTCGAGCTGCACGCCAGGATCACGGTGCGAATCCGCGAGTCCCGGCGCGAAGAGTCCGGCGAGCTCAGCGAAGTGATCGCGCGCCACGAGACGACGGTCGGCCGTGCGCTCCTGTCGGAGATCCTGCCGGCGGGGCTGCCGTTCTCCGTCATCAACAAGGCGTTGAAGAAGAAGGAGATCTCGAAGCTCATCAACGAGGCCTTCCGCCGCTGCGGCATCCGCGAGACGGTGATCTTCGCCGACAAGCTCATGTACACGGGCTTCGGCTACGCCACGCGCGCGGGCCTGTCGATCTGCGTGGACGACCTGCTGATCCCCGTCCAGAAGGCGGTGATCATCGGCGAGTCGGAGAAGGAAGTGAAGGAGATCGAGCGCCAGTACACCTCGGGCCTGGTGACCCAGGGCGAGCGCTACAACAAGGTGGTCGACATCTGGGGCCGCGCCGGCGACCAGATCGCCAAGGCGATGATGGACCAGCTCGGCAACGAGAAGGTCCTCGACCGCAAGGGCAAGGAGACGACCCAGGAGTCTTTCAACGCCATCTACATGATGGCCGACTCGGGCGCGCGCGGCTCCGCGGCGCAGATCCGCCAGCTCGCCGGCATGCGCGGCCTGATGGCGAAGCCGGACGGCTCGATCATCGAGACGCCCATCACGGCGAACTTCCGCGAAGGGCTGAACGTCCTGCAGTACTTCATCTCGACGCACGGCGCCCGAAAGGGCCTGGCCGACACCGCGCTCAAGACCGCCAACTCCGGCTACCTGACGCGCCGCCTGGTCGACGTGACGCAGGACCTGGTGGTGATCGAGGACGATTGCGGCACCACGCTGGGAATGGCCATGAAGGCGCTGGTCGAGGGCGGCGAGGTGGTGGAGGCGCTTCGCGAGCGCATCCTGGGCCGCGTCACGGCGACCGAGGTGGTCCACCCCGAGTCGCAGCAGATGATCATCGCCGCAGGCACCCTTCTGGATGAGAGCGGGGTGGCGAACATCGAGGCCCTCGGTGTCGACGAGGTGAAGGTCCGCACCCCCCTTACCTGCGAAACGCGCTACGGCCTGTGCGCCAAGTGCTACGGTCGGGACCTCGGCCGGGGCGCGCTCGTGAACGTGGGCGAGGCGGTCGGCGTCATCGCCGCCCAGTCCATCGGAGAGCCGGGGACGCAGCTCACGATGCGCACGTTCCACATCGGTGGTGCGGCCTCGCGGGCGGCGGTTGCTAGCTCCGTGGAGTCCAAGTCCAACGGCGTCGTGCGCTTCGCGCCCACCATGCGCTACGTGACGAACTCCCGTGATGAACAGATCGTCATCTCGCGCAACGGCGAGATCATCATCACCGACGACAACGGCCGCGAGCGCGAGCGCCACAAGATTCCGTATGGCGCCACGCTGGCCGTGCGCGACGGCTCCAAGGTCAAGGCCGGCCAGTCGTTGGGCACCTGGGATCCGCTCACCCGCCCGATCATCACGGAGTACGCGGGAGAAGTCCGGTTCGAGAACGTCGAGGAGGGGGTCACCGTCGCCAAGCAGATCGACGAGACGACGGGCCTTTCGAGCCTGGTCGTCATCGACCCGAAGCGCAAGGCCGGTGCCGCCGCGAAGGGCCTGCGGCCTGCGGTGAAGCTCCTGAACGAGAAGGGCAAGGACGTGAAGCTCGCCGGAAGCGATACTTCCGTGAACTACACGTTCCAGATCGGCGCGATCATCACGGTGAAGAACGGGCAGAGCCTGAACGTGGGCGACGTGCTCGCGCGCATCCCGCAGGAGTCGTCCAAGACGCGCGACATCACGGGCGGCCTGCCGCGCGTGGCGGAGCTCTTCGAGGCGCGCTCCCCGAAGGACGCCGGGCTGCTCGCCGAGATCACCGGAACGGTTTCGTTCGGCAAGGACACGAAGGGCAAGCAGCGCCTGATCATCACCGATTTCGACGGTGCCGCCCACGAGTACCTCATCCCGAAGGAAAAGCACATCTCCGTGCACGACGGGCAGGTGGTGAACAAGGGCGAGATGATCGTCGACGGCCCCGCCGACCCGCACGACATCCTGCGGCTCCAGGGGATGGAGGCGCTGGCCCGCTACATCATCGACGAGGTCCAGGACGTCTATCGCCTGCAGGGCGTGAAGATCAACGACAAGCACATCGAGGTGATCGTCCGCCAGATGCTGCGCCGGTTGCAGATCGTGGACCCGGGCGAGACCCGGTTCATCACCGGCGAACAGGTCGAACGCGCCGAGGTCCTGGCGGAGAACGATCGCGCCCGGGCAGCCGACAAGAAGCCTTGCACCACCCAGTACATGCTCCTGGGCATCACCAAGGCGTCGCTTTCGACCGACTCCTTCATTTCCGCGGCCTCCTTCCAGGAGACCACGCGAGTGCTCACCGAGGCGGCGATCATGGGCAAGAAGGACGACCTGCGCGGCCTCAAGGAGAACGTCATCGTCGGGCGCCTCATCCCGGCCGGAACGGGCCTCGCCTACCACATGACCCGCAAGAAGGATGCCGAAGCGGAGGCGGCGGGGGCGTCCTTCACGTTTGCCGTCGACGACGCCGACGTCGGCAGCGAGCAGGTTGCTTGACTGAAATGACCTAAACCCCTAAACTTGAGAGCTTTTTTCCGCCGCCTTTTTCCATTTGGGGCGGCGGAACCGGGCTCCCGGTAGGGGGCCCGAACGACCATCGGACGAAAAAACATGCCCACGATCAATCAGTTGCTTCGCAAGCCGCGCCAGAAGGCCGTCACCAAGAGCAAGGTGCCCGCCCTCGGCGGCAGCCCCCAGAAGCGGGGCGTGTGCACCCGCGTCTACACCACCACCCCGAAGAAGCCGAACTCGGCGCTGCGGAAAGTCGCCAAGGTGCGCCTGACCAACGGCTACGAGGTCATCAGCTACATCGGTGGCGAAGGGCACAACCTCCAGGAACACTCGGTGGTGCTCATCCGCGGGGGCCGCGTAAAGGACCTTCCGGGCGTGCGTTACCACATGGTTCGCGGCAGCCTCGACACCGCCGGGGTGAAGGACCGCAAGCAGTCGCGCTCGAAGTACGGCACCAAGCGGCCGAAGGCCGCGTAGCCCCAGGCAACTGGCCGGAAGTCGCCAGACATACATTTACTGAACGGATAAAGACCTATGCCCCGCCGCAGAGAAGTCCCCAAGCGCGAGATCCTGCCGGATCCCAAGTTCAAGAGCGAGGAAGTCGCGAAGTTCATCAACGTGCTGATGACCCGCGGCAAGAAGAGCGTTGCCGAGCGGATCATGTACGGCGCCCTCGACCAGATCGCGAAGAAGTCGGGCAAGGATCCCTTCGAGGTCTTCGGCGCGGCGATCAGCAACGTGAAGCCGATGGTGGAAGTGAAGAGCCGGCGCGTCGGCGGCGCGAACTACCAGGTGCCGGTCGAGGTTCGCCCGGTCCGCCGCACCGCGCTCGCCATGCGCTGGCTGCGCGAGGCCGCCCGCAAGCGCGGCGAGAAGAGCATGGGCCAGCGGCTCGCCAACGAGCTCCTCGAGGCCGCGGAAGGCCGTGGCGGCGCCGTGAAGAAGCGCGAGGAAGTTCACCGCATGGCCGAGGCCAACAAGGCCTTCGCCCACTACCGCTTCTAGCCGAAGCGAAACCCGCCGCGAGCCGCCAACCAGGTTCGGCGGCACGAAACGAAAGTAGAGCAAACCGTGGCCCGCAAGACCCCCATCGACCGCTACCGCAACATCGGCATCTCGGCGCACATCGACGCCGGCAAGACCACGACCACGGAGCGGATCCTTTTCTACACGGGCGTCTCGCACAAGATGGGCGAGGTCCACGATGGCGCGACCGTCATGGACTGGATGGAGCAGGAGCGCGAACGCGGCATCACGATCACCTCGGCCGCGACGACCTGCTTCTGGAAGGGGATGGACGGCAATCTTCCGGAGCACCGCGTCAACATCATCGACACGCCTGGCCACGTCGACTTCACGATCGAGGTCGAGCGCTCCATGCGCGTGCTCGATGGTGCTTGCATGGTCTATTGCGCGGTTGGCGGCGTTCAGCCCCAGTCCGAGACGGTATGGCGGCAGGCCAACAAGTACGGCGTGCCGCGCCTCGCCTTCGTCAACAAGATGGACCGCACCGGCGCCAACTTCTTCAAGGTCTACGACCAGATGAAGTCGCGCCTCAAGGCGAACCCCGTCCCGGTCCAGATTCCCATCGGCGCCGAGGACAAGTTCGAGGGCGTGGTCGACCTCATCCGCATGAAGGCGATCTACTGGGACGAGGCCTCCCAGGGCATGAAGTTCGACCTGCGCGAGATCCCGGCCGACCTCGTCGAGACCGCCAAGGAATGGCGCGAGAAGATGGTCGAGAGCGCCGCCGAGGCCAGCGAAGAGCTCATGAACAAGTACCTCGAGTCGGGCAGCCTCACGGAAGCCGAAGTCAAGCTCGGCATCCGCACGCGCACGATCGCGAGCGAGATCGTGCCGATGATGTGCGGCTCGGCGTTCAAGAACAAGGGCGTGCAGGCCATGCTCGACGGCGTGATCGACTACATGCCCGCGCCAACGGATATCCCGCCGGTGACGGGCGAGCTCGAGAACGGCGAGCCGACCGAGCGGCGCGCTGCGGACGACGAGCCCTTCTCGGGCCTCGCATTCAAGATCATGACCGACCCGTTCGTCGGTCAGCTCATCTTCTTCCGCGTCTACTCCGGCGTCATCAATTCCGGCGACACGATCTACAACCCGATCAAGCACAAGAAGGAGCGCATCGGCCGGATCCTGCAGATGCACGCCAACCAGCGCGAGGAAATCAAGGAAGTCCGCGCGGGCGACATCGCCGCCGCGGTCGGCCTGCGGGAGGCGACGACGGGCGACACGCTCTGCAACCCCGACAAGATCATCATCCTGGAGCGCATGGTGTTCCCGGAACCCGTGATCTCGCAGGCCGTGGAGCCGAAGACCAAGGCGGACCAGGAAAAGATGGGCATCGCCCTCAACCGCCTGGCCCAGGAAGACCCGTCGTTCCGCGTCCACACCGACGAGGAAAGCGGCCAGACGATCATCGCCGGCATGGGCGAGCTCCACCTCGAGATCATCGTGGACCGCATGCGGCGCGAGTTCGGCGTCGAGGCGAGCGTGGGCAAGCCCCAGGTCGCCTACCGCGAGACGATCCGCAAGGTGGTCGACTCGGTCGAGGGCAAGTTCATCAAGCAGTCGGGCGGCCGCGGCCAGTACGGCCACGTCGTGCTCAAGGTGGAGCCCCAGGAAGCCGGCAAGGGCTTCGAGTTCGTCGACGCCATCAAGGGCGGCGCCGTGCCGCGCGAATTCATTCCCGCGGTGGAAAAGGGCCTGCGCGAGACGCTGCCGGCTGGCGTGCTGGCCGGATACCCCGTCGTGGACGTGAAGGTGACGCTGCACTACGGCTCGTACCACGAGGTCGATTCGAACGAGAACGCCTTCAAGATGGCCGCCTCCATCGGCTTCAAGGAGGGCATGCGCCGGGCGAACCCGGTGCTGCTCGAACCGATGATGGCCGTGGAGGTCGAGACTCCCGAGGAATACGCCGGCTCGGTAATGGGGGATCTTGCGTCCCGCCGCGGCCATCTGCAGGGCATGGACGACATTCCCGGCGGCGGGAAGGTGATCAAGGCCGAGGTGCCGCTGTCGGAGATGTTCGGCTACTCGACGAGCCTGCGCTCGGCGACCCAGGGCCGCGCCACCTACACCATGGAATTCAAGCACTACTCCGAGGCGCCGAAGAACGTCGCCGAAGCGATCATCAACCAGAAAGCTGCAGCCTGATATTCACGAGGAATCGAAATGGCAAAGGGCAAGTTTGAGCGGACCAAGCCGCACGTGAACGTGGGGACGATTGGCCACGTGGACCACGGGAAGACGACGCTGACGGCGGCGCTGACGCTGGTTTTGTCGAAGAAGTTCGGTGGCGAGGCGAAGGCGTACGCCCAGATCGATGCGGCGCCGGAGGAGAAGGCGCGCGGGATCACGATCAACACGGCGCACGTCGAGTACCAGACGAAGAATCGGCACTACGCGCACGTGGACTGCCCGGGCCATGCGGACTACATCAAGAACATGATCACGGGGGCGGCGCAGATGGACGGTGCGATCCTGGTGGTGTCGGCGGCCGACGGCCCGATGCCGCAGACGCGCGAGCACATCCTGCTGGCGCGCCAGGTGGGGGTGCCCTACATCATCGTGTACATGAACAAGGCGGACATGGTCGATGACCAGGAGCTGCTGGAGCTGGTCGAGATGGAGATTCGCGAGCTGCTTTCGAAGTACAAGTTTCCCGGGGACAAGACCCCGATCGTGATCGGTTCGGCGCTGAAGGCGCTGGAGGGGGACACGGGGGACCTGGGCGAGGGTTCGATCATGAAGCTGGCGGACGCGCTCGACACCTACATTCCGCAGCCGGAGCGGGCCATTGACGGGGCGTTCCTGATGCCGGTGGAGGACGTGTTCTCCATTTCGGGTCGCGGGACGGTGGTGACGGGGCGCGTGGAGCGCGGCGTGGTGAAGGTGGGCGAGGAGATCGAGATCGTGGGCCTGCGGGCGACGGTGAAGACCGTGTGCACGGGGGTGGAGATGTTCAGGAAGCTGCTGGATCAGGGGCAGGCCGGGGACAACGTGGGGGTGCTGCTGCGGGGCACGAAGCGCGAGGAGGTGGAGCGCGGCCAGGTGCTGGCCAAGCCCGGCTCGATCACGCCGCACACGAAGTTCGAGTGCGAGGTGTACGTGCTGAGCAAGGAGGAGGGCGGTCGTCACACGCCGTTCTTCAACGGCTACCGTCCGCAGTTCTATTTCCGCACGACGGACGTGACCGGTTCGCTGGAGTTGCCGTCGGGCGTCGAGATGGTGATGCCTGGCGACAACATCAAGATGGTGGTGACGCTGATTGCGCCGATCGCGATGGAGGACGGGCTACGCTTCGCCATCCGCGAAGGTGGCCGCACCGTCGGTGCCGGCGTCGTCACCAAGATCCTGGAGTAGGACCATGGCCCAGAATCCCGGCAAGCAGAAGATCCGCATCCGCCTCAAGGCGTTCGACTACAAGCTGATCGACCAGTCGGCGCAGGAAATCGTGGAAACCGCCAAGCGCACGGGTGCGGTCGTGAAAGGGCCGGTGCCGATGCCCACCCGCATCGAGCGCTTCGACGTCCTGCGCTCGCCGCACAAGAACAAGACGTCGCGTGACCAGTTCGAGATCCGCACGCACCTGCGCCTGATGGACATCATCGATCCGACCGACAAGACGGTCGATGCACTCATGAAACTCGACCTGCCGGCCGGGGTCGACGTGGAGATCAAGCTGTAGCGAATGGATGGACCGTCCCGGCAGCCGCCCGGACGGAAGGTGAATGGCCGGCCAATTGCAGCTGGCACCCGCGGGGAATCCGGCGGGCGAACAAGAAGAAAGGAAAGAAGATGAGTCTCGGACTCGTCGGCCGGAAGGTCGGCATGATGCGCATCTTCAACGAGGACGGCAGCAGCGTCCCCGTGACGGTGCTCGATTGCGCGGGCAACCGCGTCACCCAGATCAAGACCGCCGATGGCGACGGCTATTGCGCCATACAGGTGGCGTTCGGCAAGCGTCGCGCATCGCGCGTGACCAAGGCCATGGCCGGCCACTTCGCCAAGGCCGGGGTCGAGGCAGGCAGTGTCCTCAGCGAATTCCGCGTCTCTCCCGAGGCTCTCGCCGAGCTTGCGGTGGGCGCCGAGCTCAAGGTGGACATGTTCCAGGTCGGCCAGAAAGTCGACGTCACCGGGACTTCCATCGGCAAGGGGTACGCGGGCGTCATCAAGCGCTACCACTTCTCGTCGAACCGCGCGTCGCACGGCAACTCGCGGTCGCACAACAGCCCCGGTTCGATCGGCATGGCGCAGGATCCCGGCCGCGTCTTCCCGGGCAAGCGCATGGCCGGCCACCTCGGCAACGTTCAGCGCACGGTCCAGTTGCTCGAAGTGGCCCGCGTGGATGCCGAGCGCGGCCTCGTCATGGTGAGGGGATCGGTGCCCGGCGCGAAGAACGGCAGCGTGGTGCTGCTTCCCAGCGTGAAAGCCAAGGCGCCGAAGGGAGGCAAGTGATGGAACTCAAGGTCATCAACGAAAGGGGCGAGGCTCTCGCCCCAGTGGCCGCCTCCGAGGCCCTGTTCGGACGCGCATACAACGAGGCCCTGGTCCACCAGATCGTGGTCGCATACCAGGCCAACGGCCGCGCGGGAACGCGCGCGCAACTGGACCGCGGAAACGTCAAGCACTCGACGAAGAAGCCGTGGCGCCAGAAGGGCACCGGCCGCGCCCGCTCGGGCATGACGTCGAGCCCGCTGTGGCGCGGCGGCGGGAAGATCTTCCCGTCCTCGCCCGAAGAGAACTTCACGCACAAGGTCAACCGCAAGATGTATCGAGCGGGCATGGCTTCGATCCTGTCGCAGCTCGTCCGCGAGGAACGCCTTTCGGTGGTCGACGCACTCACGGTCGACCAGCCCAAGACGAAGCTGCTCACTCAGAAACTCAAGGCGATGGGGCTCTCCGAGGTGCTGATCATCACCGACCAGCCGGACGAGAACCTCTACCTCTCCTCGCGCAACCTGCCCAATGTGCTGGTTCTCGAGGCGCGCCATGCCGATCCGGTGAACCTCGTGCGCTTCCCCAAGGTCCTGCTTACCCGCGGCGCGGTCAAGCATTTCGAGGAGGCGCTCGCATGAATGTCGAACGTCTGATGAAAGTCATCCGCGCCCCGATCATTTCGGAGAAGGCGACGATGGTGGGCGAGAAGCACCGCCAGATCGTGTTCGAGGTGCTCGCGGACGCGACCAAGGCCGAAATCAAGGCTGCCGTCGAACTGCTCTTCAAGGAGCAGAAGGTGGAAGTCGCCGCTGTGAACGTGGTGAACCTCAAGGGCAAGCAGAAGCGCCACGGCCGCTTCGAGGGCCGGCGCCGCGATGTCAAGAAGGCGTACGTGAGCCTCAAGGGCGAAGGCGACATCAACTTCGTGGAAGGAGTGGCATAACATGGCCCTCGTCAAGACCAAACCCACCTCACCCGGCCGCCGGTCGATGGTGAAGGTCGTCAACCCCGACCTGCACAAGGGCAAGCCGCACGCCCCGCTCCTGGAGAAGCAGTCCAGGCGGGCCGGCCGGAACTCCTTCGGCAACATCACCACGCGCCACCAGGGCGGCGGGCACAAGCAGCACTATCGCCTGATCGACTTCCGTCGCAACAAGGACGGGGTCCCGGCGACGGTCGAGCGGCTCGAGTACGACCCGAACCGCAGCGCCAACATCGTGTTGCTCTGCTACGCCGATGGCGAGCGCCGCTACATGATCGCCCCCAAGGGGATCGCCGTGGGCCAGAAGGTCGAGAGCGGTGCGGAGGCGCCGATCAAGACCGGCAATTCGCTGCCGCTTCGCAACATCCCGGTGGGCACCACGGTGCACTGCGTCGAGATGCTTCCGGGCAAGGGTGCGCAGATCGCGCGCGCCGCCGGCGCCGGGGTGCAGCTGCTCGCGCGCGAAGGGGAGTACGCGCAGCTTCGCATGCGCTCTGGCGAGATCCGCCGTGTCCACGTCGACTGCCGCGCCACGATCGGCGAGGTGGGCAACGAGGAGCACAACCTGCGGCAGATCGGCAAGGCCGGCGCCAATCGCTGGCGTGGCATCAGGCCGACCGTCCGGGGCGAAACGATGAACCCGGTGGACCACCCGCTCGGCGGCCGCACGCGCGGCAACCGGCATCCGGTCTCCCCGTGGGGCCAGCCGGCCAAGGGCAAGAAGACGCGGTCCAACAAGCGCACGCAGACGATGATCGTGCGCAGCCGACACAAGAAGGCGTAAGGGGACCGACATGTCACGATCAATCAAGAAGGGCCCGTTCGTCGATGGGCATCTCATGAAGAAGGTGGAGACCGCTTCCGCGGCCAAGGACAAGCGCCCGATCAAGACCTGGTCGCGCCGTTCCACTGTCCTGCCGGATTTTGTCGGCCTCACCATCGCAGTCCACAATGGCAAGCAGCACATCCCCGTGTACGTGACCGAGAACATGGTCGGCCACAAGCTGGGCGAGTTCGCGCTCACGCGCACCTTCAAGGGCCACTCGGCCGACAAGAAGGTCGCGGCGCCCTCGGCCCCGGCGAAGAAGTAAGGAGACCGCGATGCAAGTTGACGCAAAGCTTTACGGCGCGAAGCTCTCGGCCCAGAAGGGCCGGCTCGTGGCCGACATGGTGCGCGGCCAGAAGGTCGATCGCGCGCTCAACATCCTCGCCTTCACTCCCAAGAAGGGCGCGGTGATCATCAAGAAGGTGCTCGAGAGCGCGATCGCGAACGCCGAGCACAACAACGGCGCCGACATCGACGAACTCAAGATCACCCGCATCGTCGTCGAGAAAGGCCCGGTGCTCAAGCGCTTCCACGCGCGTGCCAAGGGGCGCGGCAACCGTGTGCTGAAGCATTCCTGCCACGTGTTCGTTACCGTCGGCGACGGCAGGAACTAAGGGGAAAACCATGGGACAGAAAATCAATCCGATCGGCTTCCGCCTTTCGGTCAACCGCAACTGGACGTCGAAGTGGTACGCGAACTCCAAGAATTTTCCCGGCATGCTGCTGGAGGACATCCGGGTCCGCGAGTACCTCAAGAAGAAGCTATCGCACGCCGCGGTCGGACGCGTCGTCATCGAGCGCCCCGCCAAGAACGCGCGCATCACCATCTACTCGGCGCGCCCGGGCGTGGTGATCGGCAAGAAGGGCGAGGATATCGAGGGCCTGCGCCACGTCCTGCAGAAGCTCATGGGCGTGCCGGTCCACGTGAACATCGAGGAGATTCGCAAGCCCGAGCTCGACGCGCAGCTCATCGCCGACTCGATCACGGGCCAGCTCGAGAAGCGGGTGATGTTCCGGCGCGCCATGAAACGCGCGATGCAGAACGCCATGCGCCTGGGCGCTCAGGGAATCAAGATCACCAGCGCGGGCAGGCTGAACGGTGCCGAGATCGCGCGCACCGAGTGGTATCGCGAAGGCCGCGTGCCCCTGCATACGCTGCGCGCGGACATCGAGTGGGGTTTTTCCGAGGCCCGCACGACCTACGGCAAGATCGGCGTGCAGGTTCTCGTCTTCAAGGGTGAGGTCCTCGGCAAGGGTGAGCAGCCGGCGGCCGCAGCGCCCGAAGCGGAGAGAAAGACCAGGAAACCGGGGGTGAAACATGTTGCAGCCAGCTAGAAGGAAATATCGCAAGGAGCAGAAAGGCCGCAACAAGGGGGTCGCGACGAATGGCGCCAAGGTGTCGTTCGGCGAGTTCGGTCTCAAGGCCGTCGGCCGGGGCCGCCTCACCGCGCGCCAGATCGAGGCTGCCCGCCGCGCCATGACACGCCACATCAAGCGGGGTGGCCGGATCTGGATCCGCATCTTCCCCGACAAGCCGATTTCCAAGAAGCCGGCCGAGGTCCGCATGGGCAACGGCAAGGGCTCGCCCGAGTACTTCGTGGCGGAGATCGTGCCGGGCAAGGTTCTCTACGAGATGGACGGAGTCGAGGAAGCGCTGGCCCGGGAAGCGTTCGCGCTCGCCGCGGCGAAGCTCCCGATCCGGACCACATTCGTGCACCGCCTCATCGGTTGAAGGGATTGACATGAAAGCGAGTGAACTCCGAACCAAGAGCGTCGAGGTCCTGCAGAAGGAACTCCTGGAGCTGCGCCGCGCGCAGTTCGGCCTGCGCATGCAGCTGGCTACGCAAAGCCTCACCAAGAACAGCGAGATCCAGCGCGTGAAGCGCGAGATCGCGCAAGTGCACACCGTGCTCACCGAGAAGGCGAAAGCGAGCAAGCAATGAGCGAGACCGCGAAGAACCAGCGCCAGCTCACGGGCAAGGTCGTGAGCGACAAGATGGAAAAGACCGTGACCGTTCTGGTCGA